>NZ_JBHSNC010000024.1:0-330644 GCF_042655785.1 Cohnella yongneupensis | reverse complement strand
TCTATTTCATTAACATGGTGGCTCTCACTCATTAACTCAATGGCTCTATGGCGCCGAAATACTCAAAAACAGGCTTCGTAGACAATTTGTCCGCGAAGTGGACTATGTGACGGAGATGGAAGACAGTAAGTCTGAGAGATGGACGTAAAGTCTGTTGCTTACCGTCTGAGAGTCTCACTAATAAGATATATAACTAATACTCAATTACAAGAATCAACTAAAGAATCACTTGAAAAAGAAACAGCAGACGCGCCGTTGGCGGTCTGCGATTTCGGGGGAGATTCTTGATTCTTGGGGGGTAAAGTGGGCGGATTGCTCTTTACAAGAAAGAACATGGAGTCCGCCGCTGCCGCCGAGGGCGGTGCTGCCACTCAATCAATCTCTATGAGTTCCTCAATACGGATGTCTAACTTCTTGCAGACGAGTTCAAGTGTCTCTAAGTAAACCCTGTCTACGTTATCAGAACAAAGATGATTAATGGTACTCGCGCGGAGTCCTGTTATTCGCCCGAGTTCCCGTTGGGAAATCCCCTTCTGTTCTAATATCTGACGTAGCCTTACACGTATCGCCATGTTTACCCTCCGAGAGTAACGCTTAACCGTACTGAAACTTTGACACGATTATATCATCGTTCTAAGTAAAAGTCATTGTGTGTTTCGGTTAAGCGGTATATAATCTAGCTATGATTCGGTTAAGCGTTACGTTAATCTGAATTATCGTAACGGAGGGGGATAAATAGCATGAATGTCATAGGTTACGTCAGGGTTTCAACGAGTGGACAAGCCAAAGATGGTTACAGTCTAACGTATCAGAAGGATGAAATTCGTTCCTATTGTCAGGAACAAGGATGGAACTTACTAAATGTCTACAGCGATGAAGGAATCAGCGGGGCGAAGGTGGACGAGGATGCGCTAGAGGTGGACAGAATTGGCTTTCAGAGCATGTTGTCAGCCTTAGCCACCCGAACCTATGACGCAGTTGTTGTGCTCAATACGAGCCGTTTATGGCGGTCTGACATCGTAAAGGTATTGGTTCATCGGGAGTTCAAGAAGTACGGAGTTGATGTGAAAAGCATTGATCAGCCGACTTATTCCATCTTCAAGCGAGACCCATCCGACTTTCTAATCAATGGACTTATGGAATTGCTAGACGCTTATCAGAGACTTGAAATCTGCATGAAATTAAGCAGAGGACGTAATAAGAAGGCTGAACAGGGCGGCTATGCCGGAGGACGTGCGGCGTTCGGCTACAAAGCCCGTAAAGGTAACAAGGCAATAGAAGTAAACGAGAAGCAAGCACAAGCAGTAATACGGCTCTTTGACATACGGGAACAGTACCCGAGTTGGACTCTTGAGAGAATAGCGTCAGCATTGAATGAGGAAGGCTTTACAACGCAACAAGGCAAGATGTTTACGAAGGTGCAAGTAAAGCGGATATTAGACCGCAAGAGCTTATATCAAGGGCTATACCGCTATGGCGGCATAGAAGCAGAGGGGCTACACCAAGCAATCATTTAATCGGAGTATTGTAGAAAATGAGGATTCGCTAACGTGTCTTTGCGGCTTGTCCGCTCGAACTGAGGATGCGACCTGATTATTAGACAATACCCGTAACCATCCAATTGGGTGGTTACTAATGGGCGGGAATATTGTTTCCTGCTCGTCAGTAACTATTCAATTCTAACAACAAGGAGTGACGAGAATGATTCAGCCTGACAAATTGGTATATGTGGGGGTAGACCTTCACAAGCAGCATCATACAGCCGTAATCATTGACTGTTGGAATAAGAAGCTAGGAGAAATTAAGTTTGACAACAAGCCCACAGCGTTCCCGCATCTAGAGAAGGAAGTCAAGAAGCATACGAAAAAGGGAATGTCCATTGTGTATGGCTTGGAGGACGTGGGCGGCTATGGGAGGGCATTAGCGGTTCACCTGACGGAGAACGGATGTTGGGTAAAAGAAGTTAATGCCAAGCTAGCCAATGCAAGACGAAAGAGCCATGTGACGATTCAGAAGTCTGATGAATGGGATGCTGAATGTGTGGCAAAGGTTCTACGGGATGAACTACCGAACCTGCCGGATGCCAAGCCAATTGACTTGTATTGGGCGATTAGTCAGCTAGTCACGATGCGTAAATGGCAAGCTAAGAGCCTTACAGGAGTAGTTAAACGGCTGCATCAGCAGCTAGGTTATCACTATCCGAGTTACAAGAAGTTCTTCTCTCAAGTGGACGGTAAAACGGCTTTAGCCTTTTGGCATAAGTATCCGTCACCTTCTCGACTGTCAGGCGTGGGGGTGGAGGAACTAGCAACTTATCTCCGAAAGCTTAGCAATAACGGATTATCGACCAAGAAAGCCGAACAGATACTGACGCTAATAGTCGAAGATGGCGATACAAGCCGCGACTTTCAAGACAAGAGAGACTTTATTGTCGTAGGTCTTGTTAAGAGTATCCGCTTTTACGGGCGGGAGATAGCCCGTATCGAGCAGGAAATCGAGAGCCTGATGAAACAGTTAGGTTTCCAACTAGAGACGATGACAGGCATTGAACTTGTAACGGCTGCTGAACTGGTATCAGAGATTGGAGACATTCACCGTTTCGCAAGCCCTGACAAGCTTGCACGATTCGCCGGAATCGCTCCAATTGTGGCGGGTTCGGGTAATAAGGTTCGTTTCTACAAGAGCAAGCAAGGCAATAGAGAACTACATGACATCATCAAAGCCCTTGCGATTCGTAAGGGTTGCCGTTACTCGTACCAAGAAAGAGCCGCGCAATCCTTACTTCCATGCATACTACGAGCAGAAAATGGCGGCGGGTAAGACCAAGCAACAAGCGATTGTCTGCATTATGAGGAAGCTCGTCAACGTCATCTTCTACCTTATGAAAACCAAGTCAGCATATGTAATCCCAGTAGTATCCAGTAGTGTAGCGGCATGATAATATCATAGTATCGGGCGGCGATTGTAGCGAAAACAGTCAGCCGCCCATTTTATTAGGAAAGTACGCTTTATAAACTAGGATACGTATGAGGGGCAGATTGATAATCCGCTAACGTTAAACATCTATACGTATGTTGAGAATAATCCGTTAATCAACATCGACCCGACAGGGCATTGGAGTTTGAAGAAGGCTTTTAAGGCGGTAGCTACTGTAGCCAAAGTGGCTTACAATGTAACTATCGGCGATGACATAAGAACGCTGACTAGCTCCAACGCATCGTTTGGTGCAAAGCTCCTAGCAGGTGTGAGCCTTGCATCTAACTTTATTCCGGGCGGCGGTGCAATTGCCAAGGTTGGAGTTAAGCTAGTCGCAAAAGAAGTTGCGCAAGCTGTTGAAAAGAAACTAGTCAAAGAAGCAGGAGATACTGCAAAAGGGATAATTTATAAACGAACTGATTTAAACACAGGAAAAGAATACATTGGTCAATCGAAAAGTATGGAACGTTATGAAAAAAGACAAGCTGAACATAGTAGGGCTAATAAAGATGCAGAATATCATTTCGAAATAGTTGGAAGAGCAGAGCCTGGAAAAAAACTTGATGTATTGGAACAGAAAAAAATAAATGAACACGGTGGAGTAAAGAATTTAGAAAATAAGAGGAATCAGATTAGCGAAAAGAAGTGGGAACAATACGGAATCCAACCTCCGAAAAAGAAAAAGTAAGGAGTGAGTCCAATTGGTTCGAAAGAAGAAATCAGGCATTACTGTTGCAATTGGTGATGTATTCGCCATACCTCTTGGCGAAAATCAATTTGGTTACGGACAAGTTGTGGGGGGAGGGCATCCCAAAATCTATGTTATCTATCATTTATTAGCGGAATCACATCCCGATATTAATGATATTGTAAGTAACAAAATCATTTATTTTACGCACACTGTTGATGTACCAATTGAAGATGGTGACTGGGTATTAATTGGAAATACAGATGTGCCAAAGGGTATAGTATTTCCTGAGTACATTGTCGACACGTCTAGTGGATATCATGTTACTGATTATCAAGGCAATATTTTGCGCATTGCGACAGAAAGTGAGAAAGAGAATTTGAATACCCATAGTTCATTTTCACCTTCGGTTTTGGAGAAAGCAACTAAGGCGCATTTTGGACTTGGCGAGTGGTATCCGTATTTCGATAAAATTAAATATAAATATTGATAATCCATAAGACCAAATTAATATCGTGCTTTTTGCCACATGCGAGTGTAACAACTCCATGTGGTTTTTCTTTTTCTTGATTGTGATCCCCACCCAGTGCCGAATGAAGCGGATAATTAGCTTATTAAAAAACTGAATTTTAATGTTACAAATCACGTCGAACTTACTATTTATATATTAAGAACGTTGAAAGGAAAAGTAATCGTATAACGAGAAATTACAAGAAAGAAAGTAAAGCAAAATCGAAGCGACCTTCACGAAGTAAATCACATTAGCATTCACGCCGACCAAGCCCAAAGCTTGGTCATTTTTAATTCGTTTAAAAAATCTGCCTCAATTGCGTTTAATATCCCTAAAAAAGAAAGGGACATAACGCATGAAACAAAAACGTAAAAAACAAACTACGCCTGAGATCGAACAAAGATTCCATGAACTATATGACGCCGTTCAAGCCGACATTGATCAAATCAATCTAGCCAAACAAAATCAATCCGAAGCTGAACATCGAGCAACAGTAGAACAAGAAAACGTGCAGAGCTGGGGCCGACAAGAATTTGAAACACTAAACACCTTAATGGCGCAGTATAAACAGACAAATGATTCTAATTTGTTTAATACCATGTGGCACGATCATCTCAAGAAATTAACCGATCGATACCTAAACCGTTTCATCATCAAAGGTTTACCTTTTATGGCTCGACGCTTATTTTTAACGGGCACGACAGTTGATGAATTACAAGACGAGTTGTATCTTGTTCTTCTCCATGCGATTCACGATTGGAAGCCTGACGCGAAGAATCATCGTACTTTGAACTTTGCTACTTATTATGAAAAAGCAGTCGAATTCTATAGTGGCAATCTGCTTCGCAAATTCAATAGCAAGTGCCATAATCAACTCAGCTTGCAAAACTTAAACTTTTATAGCGAAGCAGAAGTTAATCTACTCTTGTTAGATGAACCTAAGTTAGCCGAACATTTTCAACAGCAATCTGATGTAGAGCATGTTCTGACGGAGCAATATATCGAAAGATTTGTTCGAACACGTTTGTCGAAACAGCAAGCGCATTTGTTCTACTTACTTCAAGATAAGCAGCTATCTGTTGCTGAAATTGCGAGCACATTCAAGATCCCACGTATGACCGTATATCGAAGACGCGAGCAACTACAGAAATTATGGTTGGCATATGAACGCGAAAATTGCTCTGACTAAAAATCATTAAAAAATCGGGTCATTCTCTAGACTGCGCATAGGATGGCCCTCGAATCACGAGATATTTTCCAAGGCATATTTCTAGTTAAGTAACACAATTACATTGTGTTACATGAACAAAATACCCACGAGGCCTTAAGCAGCATACCTTCGTGGGTATTTTCATTCATGTGCTGAAAAAGCCGTGTACGATGAATGTAACACTTTATATAATAACTATATAGTTAATTACATTTAGTTAGCGGTGATGAATATGGAATTTGTAGAGCCTATTCGTAATAAGAAACAAATCGATGCGATGAAGAAATATCTACGCGGTCAAAATATTCGCGATTATCTGTTGTTGGTATTAGGAATCAATTCAGGTCTTCGCATTTCCGACTTGTTGAAACTAAATATTGAAGATGTGCATCAACAAGAGCGGATCAGCATCCGAGAACAAAAAACAGGAAAGCGCAAAGATTTTCCGCTCTCTGAAATTTGCAAGAAAGCGATTCATGAATTTGTTAAAGTCACAGGTAGAGTATCCGGCGTGTTATTCGCAAGTCGCAAAGGAAATAAGTCCATATCACGTGTGCAGGCGTATCGCATATTAAACGAAGCGGCAAAACAAGTGGGGATTGAAGAAGCGATTGGCGTGCATTCAACCCGGAAAACCTTTGCCTACCATGCGTATCAGAGCGGAGTGGACATTACCCGCATTCAAAAGCTGCTGAATCATTCTTCGCCAAGTGTGACGTTGGCCTACATAGGGATTACAAAAATGGAATTGGATGAAATCTACATCAGCCTAAATTTGTAAGGATAATTAGAGTTGAAGTGTCAAAACTGTAACTTTTCAACGAGCAATAAATTTACACTTCCCGTTCAAGAACGGGCACAAGTAATTATCTGTCCAACGACTTGTATGAAATATTGAAGTGAAAGCAAGTGGACAGGAAGTGTAAACATGAATCAACAATTACTTATGAATTTCGCCGAGGCCATTCAACATAAACAGATTGTACGATTAACATTCAGGACGAAAGATAACCGGACGTTAATGAGAAGATGTGCGCCCCTCGATTTAGCGCCTAGTCTGAGAGCGAATAATAAGCATTATAAGTTTCATTTTTGGGATTACGATAGCGTACCCAAGCCGCATCTACTCAGTATCAGCCCCGAACAAATCATTGGACTGGAGATCATGCAAGAGCATTTCGACCCGAAGCAAGTTGTAACATGGAATGCACGTTGGACAATCGCAAGAGACTGGTTCTAAGAGTTCAAACTAATCGCTATGGCACGATTTTCATTCGTGTCATAGTTTTTTTTGTTTTTGTTTAATAAAGTTGGGCCAACTTCGTACTATGTTTGGGTGAAATTAGAAGACCAAAAAAAATGAAAACACGCACCTTGAAAACTGAAAAGAAATGACCGTGTACGAGTTCCTCTCGTCTTGATACGATCGCTCCCGTAAAGAACTAATTTGACGGAGGTCGTATCCATGAGCGAAGAACAAACCGAACTGGTAGTGCCCGGAAGATTCGGTGTAACCAACAAGCAGTTGATTCCGGTATTAAAGCAAGCTGTAGGCGATCAAGACGTGAACAAGTTGATTTTGCTTAAAGCGAAATATTTGTACACATTCGACAAATCGATTAGATATTTGAGCAAGAAAGAACGCGATTTTATTTCAGAGCATGTGAAGTAAAGACCGGAAACCAAGCAGCAAGAAATTGGATAAAAGAAGCGTAAGTGTTTGCTAGCGTATCTTTGCGGCCCGTCCGCTCGAACTGAGGATGCAGCCTTACGCTTTTACCTTATCTTGTTGCCGTTGATGGTTTTAGTCTACATGATGAGAGGAAAATATTTATGAATCCACAACACTATGTTTATGTCGGCGTTGACCTGCATAAGCAGCATCATACGGCCGTAATCATCGACTGTTGGAATAAGAAGCTGGGCGAGATCAAGTTCGATAATAAGCCAAACGCGTTCCCGTCGTTTACCAAAGAAATAAAGAAGCATTTGACCAAGGAAATGAAAGTCGTATATGGACTGGAAGACGTAGGTGGATATGGACGAGCCTTAGCCGTGTATCTCACTGAGAACGGCTGTTGGGTCAAGGAAGTGAACGCGAAGCTGGCTAATGCAAGACGTAAGAGCCATGTCACAGTTCAAAAGTCGGACTCTTGGGATGCAGAGAATGTAGCGCGGGTATTGCGCGATGAGTTACCATTCTTGCCTGACGCGAAGCCGATCGATTTGTACTGGGCAATCAGTCAACTGGTCAATCAACGCCGATGGGTTGCGAAACACTTGTCAGGACAGGTGAAGAGGCTTCATCAGCAGCTAGGTTATCACTATCCGAGTTACAAGAAGTTCTTCTCCGAGGTGGACGGCAAGACCGCGTTGGCCTTTTGGTGGAAGTATCCGTCTCCACATCAGTTGAAAGACGTGACGACAGAGCAATTGACGGTGTTCCTCCGGAAGTTAAGCAACAACGGGTTATCTACCAAGAAGGCTATTCAAATCAAGGAATTAATTGATGCGGATGGAGATACATTGCGTGATTTTCAAGATCAACGCGATTTCATCGTTCAAAGCTTGGTAAGAGATATCCGCAGCTCTGAGCGCAATCTGACACGTGTAGAGAACGAGATTCGAGAGTTAATGGGTCAATTAGGCTTCCGGTTAGAGACGATGACAGGGATTGATCTAGTCACCGCAGCGGAACTCGTAGCGGAGATTGGCGATATTCATCGTTTTGCGAATGCAGACAAGTTGGCACGCTTTGCCGGGATTGCTCCGATTATGGTCGGTTCGGGCAATAAATCGCGCAATTACAAAAGTAAGCAGGGCAATCGGGAACTGCATGACATTATCAAAGCTTTAGCGATACGTCAGATAGCCGTTACCCGCACCAAGAGAGAGCCTAGAAATTCATATTTTCATGCCTACTACGAACAAAAACTGGCAGCGGGTAAGACGAAGCAACAAGCCATCGTCTGCATCATGCGAAAGCTGGTGAACATCATTCACTTTCT
The DNA here is from genome assembly GCF_042655785.1 of Cohnella yongneupensis. Taxonomy (NCBI): domain Bacteria; kingdom Bacillati; phylum Bacillota; class Bacilli; order Caryophanales; family Paenibacillaceae; genus Cohnella; species Cohnella yongneupensis. Next base: position 322,251 of record NZ_JBHSNC010000024.1, on the reverse strand, counting down.
GATGCGAACAAAAGCTGCTTATGTTATTCCAAATGTACCCAATTCACATGCTGGATGATACAATTGTTGTGGGCGGTGATTGCTAAACAATCCCGCCCGAACATTAATAAGAATGACGCTTTATTAACTAGGATACGTATGAGGGGCAGATCGATAATCCACTCAGTCTGAACATTTATACGTACGTTGAGAATAACCCGCTCATCAACATCGACCCGACTGGACATTGGAGTCTTAAGAAGGCGTTCAAGTCTGTAACGAAAGCTGCGAAGACAGCCTATAATGTTGCGGTCGGAGACGACATTAAGACGTTGTTCAACTCGAATGCATCGCTTGGTTCAAGGGTAATGGCTGGCGTCAGCTTGGCTTCTAACTTTATTCCTGGTGGGGCAGCAGTAACTACCACACTTAAGATAACGGGAAAAGCTGCTAAAGCAGTGAGTACGACAGTTGATACTGTGAAGGTTGCTGCAAAAGTTCATAAAAACTCAGACAATTATGTTGGTCACCAGGGAGTATATGAGATAAAAGTTGATGGTAACTTGCAAAAGTATGGGAAAGCAGATATGACTAAAACCTCATCCACGGGGAACCCTACGAGGTTACAAACGCAATTAAATAAGCTACAAAAACAAAATCCTGGAAGCTCAGTTACAGGCAAGGTAATATATGAGAATAAGAGTATAAGTACAGCGAATATCAAGAAAGTTGAAACAAAGTATGTTCAAAGTTACTATACTAGCAATCAGAAGTTTCCACCCGGTAATCAAAATCATCCTGGAATTAAAAGATAGGAGGAATAGGAATTTGATTACAACATGTAGTTTATTTAGTGAATCAGGGAGTTATTTTTCAATTAGTTATAAAGTCGACCTTTATATTAGAAAAAGTCTGAACGAAATGATTGCATCAAAAATTAAAGAATTTGCCACTCAAGGTCTACTTATTAATCTAATAGTCTCTACGAACAAAAAGACAGTTGCTGTTGAGGTAAGAGGCCCAGATATAAATATTAGGGATGGTTTTATCAATTGGGGTCTATGGCTTCCGTATCATGAAATTACAAGTGCCTCAGAACAAATAGTTCCATATTTAAAATGTTACTTTGAAGCAATCACTCAGGTGTTTGGATACTATAATGTATCCGCGAGTGATGTTAGATTGGTTCAACAAATCGTTGAGAAAGAGATAATTGGAAATAGCGAATATGTTTATGGTGAAGAAAACACACCTGAAATTGATTTATCAGACTTGGATTTAGACTGAATAAATCTTTTTTAGAAAACTATAGCCTTAGCATTGGTTAAAAACTATCAGACCACATAAGAGTGTAATAACTCCATGTGGTTTTTCTTTTGCCATACCAGTTGACATACCTTGTTGCAAGGGACGGTAATAGTAGATTACTAATTGCTCGTGAGACAAAAGCATCAAGCATCAAGTATGTATTAGAAACAAATTTTAATGCATTGAAAGATTTTAATACTCGTTTAAGCAAAAACGGTTTACCTAATAGCGGTACAAACAAACTACCCAAAAAAAGTAGGGGATTTATTTGAAATGGAACATCAACGAAGATGCTCTCAATAAAAGAATTGATAAGTTATCTAGTTGGGATGATTGGAGCATTCTTGAAGAAGAGTTTTTTCAACTAAGCAACTGGCCTGAAAAGCCTCTGGAAATCCTAGAGTCTGAATCTGCTAGAAGTGATGTTGAGATTAATGGGTGCTGGTGGAAACCTGTAATTGACCCTTTAGAAGTACCTCCTGAGATCCAGTACCTTTATGAAAAGTCAAGACTACGGGTCTTTTCTAAGCTTGAACCTGAAGCTGCTGAAAATAATAGTAAACACCCTGAATGGTATGGAAAATGGTGCATATACTGCGAAATTTGGACTGAAGTGTATCCTGAATGGAACTGTCCAAGTTGCGGTAAAGAAGTATTGCCAATTGTAATTAATGATTAACCCAGTAGTATCCAGTAAGTATTAGAGCATCAATCATAGTGTCGGGCGGCGATTGTAGCAAAAACAGTCTGCCGCCCATTTTATTAGAAGTACGCTTTATTGACTAGGATACGTATGAGGGGCAGATTGAGAATCCGCTTACGTTGAATATCTACACATATGTATAGAGCTGAACAAGCGAAATTAATTAGTCAAGGAAAATTTAAAGAAGCACAACAATTGGATTGGAAAGACATTAGTTCGAAATTTGGCAATAAATATGATAAAGGTATTAGCCAAGCTCAAAAATATACCGATCAATTATTGTCATCTAAAAAGAAAAAATAAGAAGAGGTGACAACTATGGAGTTATTGATTCAATCATTCAAAGGTGTTGGACAAATTAGATTCGGTATGACTAGAAATGAAGTGCGAAACGTGATAGAAAGTGATGTTCAAGAGTTTAAAAAGACACCAACGAGTGAATCTTTGACTGATGCATTTGATTTTTGTCATGTATACTATAAACAGGACGATACTTGTGAAGCCATTGAACTATTTGAGCCTTCTATTCCAATCTTTCAAAATGAAAAACTTATTGGAGCACAATTTAAAGAGGTCAAAAAACTATTTCTTCTATTGGATAAAGATGTTGAAATTGATGAGACAGGATTGACATCTTATGAATGTGGAATAGCCCTCTTTGTACCTTCACTAAGTCGTTCAGGAAAAGAGAAAGTAGAAGGCGTGTTTGTTTTTAGACAAGGATATTATGATTGATAAATAAGCAGAGTATTATAACATTGATTGGCTTCATGCCTTCAAGATTTCTTTCTTCTGCCACATGCGAGTGTAACAACTCCATGTGGTTCTTCTTTTGCCTACATATCGAATGGACAAGACCCTATTTTATCTCAACAATCTCACTAAGCATACTTAATCTCAACCGACACCAAACTCGCATGCTGAGGATGCCACTTAGGCATTCCGAATTTTTTCAAGTAACCGAGCACGTTCAGTTCAGGCTCCACGCTTTGTTCCTCGTTCATCTTCTCCAGCAGCTTCCAGCAGGCATATACGTCGTTAAGCGAGCGATGCGCGCCCTCTAGCTCTATGCCGTATCGCGTGCACATTTCCTTGAGATTATGCGGATAGACGTGCCGGGCGCGGCTGATCGTGAGCGTATCGAGGAACGAGTTGTTGAAGGAACGGTTCGCGAGTCGCAGCAGCGTGTGGTGCAGGAAGCTAAGGTCGAACATGGCGTTGTGCGCGACGATGATGCTATCTCCGATGACGCGATTCAAGATCCGGAAGGCGGTCTCCTCGTCCATTCCGTTCACTAAGTCGGCATCGGTAATCCCCGTTATTTCCGTGATTTTCGGCGCCAGCCGGCCATCGAACCGAATGAGCGTATTGAATTGGCTAACGATCTCGCCGCCGTAACAGCGGATAGCCGCCATCTCGATGACGCGGTCGCGCGCGGGATCCAATCCGCTAGTCTCGAAATCGAGCACCGTAATGTTGTCCAGCTTCATCGGGCGGCCTCCTGAGCGGCATAGAGTTTAGAAAGTGCGATAGACGTAAGGGTCTTTCGGTTGTTCGATCTTCTTGAAGGACGTAACGTGTAGCACCGGAATCGTCTGCTTGAACGGCTGATAGAGCTCGGAAGTGAGATTGCCGGTAACTTCGATCCAGTCGTCGTCCTGTAAAGTCGTCCCTTTCGGAAAATCGACGAGCATCCCGAATACGCCGGAATCCGCCGCGCAGTGGATGAAGCCGAAGCGGAACAAGAAGTAGTGCTCGCCGTCCACTTGCTCGCCTTTATACGTAAAACCGGTGAACGAAATTTTCTTGTTCATGAAGTCGCCCGGACTGTTGTAGATGACCTCCATCGCTTTCATGTAGTTGTCGTCGTTCAAGGCGAGCGAATCGAGGTTGATGAATTCGGCCAATTCTTTGTTTTTGACCTTCTTATAGTTGTCTTTCGAATAGAACACGCTGGAATCCGGCTTCAGAAACTGATGGTTGCCGGGGTTCTTTTCGTCGGAGAACGAGTCGTCCATGCCCGGGAAAGAGAAGCCTTTGGCTTTAACAAAGCTCGAATCGAGCGTCTGCACCGGCAAGAAGATACCCGTGAAAATCGGGAACGCGAGAATCATGTAGCCGACGACGCGCTTCCATCTAACCGGCGACGCATGCGAATGCCCGTGGTCATGATCGTGGTCGTGATCATGGTGATGGTGGTGATCGTGATTATGATCATGGCTATGATCGTGCGTAGGATCGTTGCACTCCTCATGCCCATGCGCATGATTTTCTCCATTGGCAGCGGCTTCCGCGGCTAACGCGGCTTTTTTCTCGTTCGCCCTCTCGATCATGTACATCCGAAGCCCTTCTACTAAGCTTAACAGCAGGAGCATCGCGATGGCGATGGTGGAGAGGTACGTGTATTTCGTATTGATGTACATGTTCAGCTTGCCGTCCCAGCGGATTAGCATGAACATGAAGGCGAACCCGAACATGATGTAAAAACGAATCATCCCCATAACCTCCCAACGATAAGCGAACCAATCAAAGTAAATCCGACGATAAGCGAGATGAGCACGACGACGAATTTGACGCGGAAAGTGCCGAGCAGCATTAACGTCTGCTTAATGTCGACCATCGGTCCGAATACGAGGAACGCGGACAACGCCCCCGTAGAGAAAGTCGAACGGAACGAGGAGGCGATGAAAGCATCGGCTTCCGAGCAGAGCGACATAATGAACGCCAACGTGATCATAATAAGAGAAGCCGTAACCGGATTGCTACCGAGATGGAGCAGTGTAGCGGTCGGCACGAACGTCTGCATGCTGGCCGCGATGAACGCGCCGAAAATGACGTATTTGCCGACGGAGAAAAATTCTTCGACGGCGTGCAACAGCACTTGATAAATTTTTTCGTACCAAGGGCGTCTTGGCGCTGCCTTGCGTACCTGCGTCGCGGTGGCCGAAGTTGCGGCCGTCTCCGCGGCGGCTTGGATTTGCTGCTGCGACGCGCGAAGCGGCAATGTCGGGAATAGAAAGGCAACCGACAGCGACACGGCGAGCGCAACGACGAAAGCCATGCCCGCGCGGATCGCCGCCATCGTCCAATCGTTGCCGAAGGCGATGAACGTCGAGAACAGGACGATCGGGTTAACGATCGGTCCCGTTAACATGAAGGCAATGCCCGCGTTGAGCGGAACGCCCTTATTGAGCAACCGGCGGGTGATTGGGACGATTCCGCACTCGCAAGAGGGGAACAAGACGCCGACGCTGCAGCCGAGAAGCGAGGACAGGAAGCGGTTTTTCGGCATGACGCGCGCGATCCATTGCTCCGTGATGAACGATTGGATGAGCCCGGAGATGAGCACGCCGACGAGCACGAACGGGATGGCTTCCATGATCATGCTCAGGAAGATCGTATTTAATTGATAGAAAGTCGTCACTATTGCACCTGCTTAGCGTAAGTTTTGAGCCATCATGGGTATTTCCACGCGCTTTTAACCGTTTCCTGCAACGAGATGTGTCTAATGATTTAACAATGAAATGACAATTGATGGGCAACTGGGTTAATAGTGGTTAGCTAAGCTCTAAGAGACTGCGAACATATAGCGGATCGTCTACCTTAATAACGATTGTGCGGCGTTCGATGTCGCACTTCTAGTCATGCAATTGCTGGCAAGTGAAGAAACGGCTAAAATAGTGGCAATACTGATCCAAGGATTGGCGAATTTATATAGCGCTAAAGCGATCGAATACGGAGTGATGGAAGATGAAAGCTTTAACGTTCGAACAATTCGGCGGTCCGGAAGTGTTGCATGTTCGGGAGATCGCCGACCCGCAAATACAGGTGGATAGCGTCATCGTCCGCATGCAGGCGATCGGACTGAACTTCGCCGACATCTACCGCAGACGCGGCAATTATCATTTGGCGGGCAAAGTGCCTTATATTCTCGGCTACGAAGGAGCCGGCATCATCGAGCAAGTGGGCGAAGGGGTGAAGGCATTCGCCGTCGGAGATCGCGTCGGATTCGCGGACGTCGCGCACGCGAACGCGGAGCGGGTGCTAGTTCCCGCGGATCGGCTTATTCCGCTACCGGGCGGCATCTCCTTCGAGCAGGCGGCGGCCGTGCTGCTTCAAGGCCTTACCGCCCACTACTTGGCGAACGATAGCTACCCCGTGAAACGATCGGACGAAGTGCTAGTCCATGCCGCAGCCGGAGGGGTAGGGCAGTTGCTCGTGCAGCTTTGCAAGAGCAAAGGTGCGCGCGTGCTCGGCTTGACTTCTTCGGCGGAGAAACGCGAGTTCGCGCTCAAAGCGGGCGCGGACCAAGTGTTGCTGTACGATTCCGACTGGGTGTCCGATGCACGCGATTGGTCGACGGGCGGCTCCGGGGTAGACGTCGTATACGATTCCGTCGGGTCGACGCTCATGGACAGCTTCGAAGCGACTCGCACTAAGGGCGCCGTCGTCTTTTACGGCATGGCCGGCGGAGATCCGCCTCCCGTCGATCCGAGAATGCTCATGGATTCGTCGAAGACGTTGACCGGCGGCGATCTATGGAACCATGTGACGACGCATCAAGATCGCGTGCGACGCGCGTCGTCTTTGTTCGCCGACATGCTTGCGATGAAGCTGCGGCTAGAGCCGCCCAAGTTATTTCCGCTTAGCGAAGGCGCGGAGGCGCACCGTTACATGGAAAGCAGACGAAGCATCGGTAAAATACTGCTCATCCCGTAAGCACGCGGGTATACGCACGTCGCTTGCCCGCTCTTTCATCGAGGGGGGAGCGGCGTTTTTGCCGATATGGTTTGAATTACGCCGCGTTCCTGCTAGAATGGAAGGATGATGTTGTTCGATGCGGGCAGGCCGAAGGCCCGCTTGTTCGTTCCCTAAGGAGGATTATTGTTGAATCAGATCATTACCCTTAACAAAAAGCAGGTCAGCGTCAGCTTCACGAATTACTTCGACTCTGTGCTCGGGGAATTTTTGTTCCGCCAAGTCATGTGCGACGTATTCATGCCGGGCAACGAAGTCGTTCCGATCGTGATCGAGAAGGAACAAATCCGGCTTGTACTCGAAGGATTCAAAAATCGCAAGGAGCTCTATAACGAGATCCGCAAAGAAGATATTAAAGGTCAGTCCGTCTACGTCATTACCCCGCAAATGCGTTACGACCTGCGTTGGCTGAAGGGGCCGAAGCCCAAAAAGCCGCTCACGAAGGAAAAGCCGCCGAGCGACGACGATGACGACGACTACGACATTCCGGGCGTAACGACGGCTGTGCAGCCGGAGAAACCCGCCGCCAAGCCTCGCGAGTTCAATGACGCGCGCCGGAAATACTTGCTGTCCATCGGCTTCGTGTTTAACGAAGCGACGAACAACTGGGTTCGCAAGGGTATTCGGTTCCCTGACAATAAGATCAATGCCGCCGCATCGGACGATCAGTTCATCGACGATATGACGCGATTGATCGCCGCCGACGAGCGGAGCCGCCAGAAGCGGCCGACGAAGAGCGAGTAAGCGATACGATAATACGAGCAACGCTCAAGTTCCCAAGGGGAGCTTGGGCGTTTTTGTCGTATATAGGCACCTAGCCGCGTCTCCATTAATAGATTATCGGAGGAGTAGTGGAGGTGGGTCGCTTGAGTGCTGGCGCTTACGATAATCGGATGGCGATGTTCTTGGCGGCCGTGTGCAGTCAGACATACGAGCAATACGGCAACGCGTCGGGGCAGTTCGTCGTTCCGGCGGGGTATAAAGTAGCGGAGAGCTTCGAAGCGAAGTCTTTCGGCGGGCAATGGGAGAAATTCGGATTCATTCTCGAGTCGGACGACCGGATTATTTTGGCGTTCAGAGGCACGAGCTCGACGACGGACTGGATATCCGACGCGATCGCTAGCCAGGAGAAATATAAATGCGTAAAAGAAGGCGGATTAAGCCACCGCGGGATATCGGATATTTATTACTCCGCGCGGCCGGTTATTCTTCCCGCGTTAAGCAAGTTGTCTTCGTCGCGAAAGCGGCTTCACATAACCGGCCACAGCTTAGGCGGAGCGCTAGCCGCCTTAAGCGCGCCGGATGCGGCGGCGAACGCGGGATTCCAATCTCCCGTCGTGTATTCGTTCGGCGCGCCGCGCGTCGGTGATCCGACGTTCGTCCATGCCTATTCGGATCGCGTAGGTTATAGTTACCGCGTGTACAACCAGCTGGACGCCGTGCCCAAGCTGCCACCGCAAACCTACAAGCCGCCGAGGAAGGATACGACTTATCGGTACTTGCACGTGAAAGAGGGAGTACCGCTTCTGTTCAACAACGGTTCGGTGTCCGCCAACCATGTGATCGGCAGTTATTATCGCGAGCTCGCGAAGTCGGATCCGGCTTACGCGGCCGCGCTTGATAGGAACAATCCGGGCTTTGCCCCGTCGCTGGCATAATGCTTTCCAAAGGTGCAGAAATGTTGTAACCGTATCCTACGTTCCTTCCGATGCCGCTTCTATAATGAAGTTGAATTCATTTCCAGAAGCACGAACTATAAGGCATAGGGGAGGAAATGCGATATGTTAAGCACCAATCGGACGAGCAGGTGGTTCTCGTCTTTTCTTGCATTTGCGCTTGTATTCTCGACGATCGCGTCACTTGCGATCCGTCCAATAACGGGGAACGCGGCGGCGGTCAATCTCGTCGTTAATCCGGGATTCGAGAATGAGGCGAGCGTCTGGACGGATTGGAATTATGCAGGGACAGCAAGCTCGTTGAGTATGGCAAGCGGCAATGGAAATATTCATACTGGCGCCAAATCGATAAGTTACTACAACGCTAGCGCATTTCAAGTCGCGTTTAGCCAGACGATCACAGGGTTAACAGATGGGGAATACGTGTTAAAGGCATGGGCGTCGGGTGACGGCGGAGAACCGACCATTAATGTGTTTGCGGATAATTATGGCGGGAGCAAGCTGACAACTGCCGTCACGAATAATGGATGGAACAATTGGCACCAGTATACCGTTAGCGGCATTCAAGTCGTAGGCGGGCAGGCTCGCATCGGTTTCGAGGTCTCTGCTAGCGGAAAGTGGGGAGTTTTCGACGATTTCGAGTTCTATAAAGTCGAGCATGAGCCGACGTGGAGCGCGTCCAAGTCGGTCAGCGCGACGGCTCATTCGCCTACTTCATTATCGCTGGATTGGAGTGGCGTGAACGATGTAGCTAACGTGAACGGTTATAACGTCTATCAGGATGGCCAGTTGATCGGATCGACGGCGGAAACGACGTTCGATGTCGACGACCTCACTCCTGAGACGCAATATACGTTCTCTGTTCAAGCGAGCAACGCGGCTAGCCTGCTCAGCTTGGATGGGCCGAGTACGACGGTTACGACAGCAGTAGCTACAGCGGAAGCTCCCGTCTGGGGCGGAGACGCTGCTTTGCATGCTAACCAATTGACCTCGCGGGGCGTCGTGCTAGATTGGCCGGCTGCTACGGATAACGTTGGCGTTACGAAATATCGTATTTATCAAAATGGTCAAGTAAAGACGACGGTAAGCGGAACGGTCTACTCGTATTACGCCACCGACTTGAAGCCGGGCACGTCTTATACGTTCAAGGTCGAAGCTGGAGATGACAGCGCGTTATGGAGCACCGGCGGTCCGACCGCGGCGGTGACGACACCGCCGACGCCGGCCGACGATTTCGTTAAAGGCGCGGACGTATCTACGCTTCCGGCGATCGAGGATGCCGGGGGCAAGTACTATGACAACGGAGTCGAGAAGGGTCTGCTTGCGATCCTGAAAGATCATGGTGTCAACTACGTACGTCTGCGGATATGGAATGATCCGGTGCAAGCCGGAGGATATAACGACAAGGCGCATACGGTAGCGATGGCTAAGCGAGTGAAGGACGCGGGGCTGAAGCTGCTGCTCGACTTCCATTATTCGGACTTTTGGGCGGATCCGGGCGCGCAAGTGAAGCCTGCGGCTTGGGCTAGCTTGACGTTCCCGCAGCTGAATGATGCCATGTACGCCTACACGGCGGAAGTGCTGAACGAAATGAAGGCCGAAGGCGCTTATCCGGATATGGTGCAGATCGGCAACGAAATCAATCCGGGAATGATGCTGCCCGACGGTTCGACGAGCAATTACGATAAACTCGCTCAGTTGCTGAGCACGGGCATCAAGGCAGTACACGACACGACACCGGCCGGCCATGAGGTCAAGACGATGATCCATCTAGCCGAAGGCGGCAATAACGGTTTGTTCCGCGGCTACTTCGACGCTTTGACCAGCCGCAACGTCGATTTCGACGTCATCGGGCTTTCCTTCTACCCTTATTGGCACGGCACTTACAAGAACTTGAAAGATAACTTGAACGATTTGGCAACTCGTTACGGCAAACAGCTTATCGTAGCGGAGACGGCGCACCCGTACACGTTAGAGGATGGAGACGGATGGGGCAATATCGCCAAAGCGGCGGATGCGGAAGCGGCGGGTTTCCCTGCGACGGTGCAAGGACAATACGACCAATTCACGATGATGCTTAACACCGTTGCGCATACGACGGGCGGCAAAGGCGCGGGCGTATTTTATTGGGAGCCGGCTTGGATACCGGTGCCTAAAGACACAGACGGAAACTACCAGGCAGGCTGGAAAATAAACGAGGGCAACGCGTGGGACAATCAGGCGATGTTCGATTTCCACGGCAACGCGCTGCCATCGCTCGATGCGTACCGTTTCGACGCGAGCCATTTACCGGCCAAAGCGGCCGTAAAAGCGATCGATCCGGACGGCATTACCGTATCGGCTAACGTTCCGGCGAACGATCTCGCCACATTGCTGCCAAGCACGGCCGGCGTGCTGTTCAACGAAGGCAGCATCGATCAGACGCCGGTCGTCTGGGAGACGGCGGATCAAGACCGGTTAAGCCGGATCGGAACGTTTGCTTTGAACGGTACTTTGACCGGGACTTCATTAACCGTGCAGATTAAAATAACCGTAACGTCTTATCGCAATTTGGCGACGAATCCTGGCTTCGAAGCTGCTTCTACGCTGACCGGCTGGACGGTTACTGGTACGACCGGTGCCGCGAAGGTCGACGGCTCCGCTGGCAATGCGTTCAGCGGATCGCGATCGCTTAACTATTGGAACGCAACCGACTACGCCTTTACGATCTCTCAGACGATTACGGGACTCGCGGACGGCACCTATACGCTGAAGGCAAAAGCGGCCGGGGGCGGCGGAGAGACGACGCTGAAATTGTACGCGGAAGGCTACGGCGGCGATAAGCTGACAAGCGCGCCGATCGTCAATACGGGATGGAACGTCTGGGGAACTTATACGATCGAACACATCCACGTGACGAACGGGCAGGCGGTTATCGGAATCGAAGTGGCTGCTCCGGGCGAAAAGTGGGGCAACTTCGACGATATCGAATTTTTCAGAGAAGTATCCGTCCCGACATGGACGCAGCAAGCTAGCTTGACCGCATCCGAGCAGTCGACGAGCGGACTTAAGCTGAATTGGTCCGGCGTATCGGAAGAGGTTGCCGCGACGGGGTATAAAGTGTATCAGAACGGCGTTCTGCTGACGACGGTTACGGGTACTAGCTATACGGTCGCCGGCTTGCAGCCGAACACGTCTTATACGTTCAAGGTCGAAGCAAGCGCAGATTCTTCCATCTGGACTTCGGACGGACCGAGCGTAACGGCGACCACGCTGCCTACGTCAACTACAGGGCAGACGACGCCGCCGATAACCGGCGGTAAGGTTACGATCTATGCTGAGGAACTTCTCGCAAACGGCTCAGGGTCCGACCATCGTACGGATATCAAAGTGCCTACGGGAACCACCGAAATCCGGCTACCTTCCGATACCGCTCAATTGCTCGGCGGCAACACGCTCGCCTTGAACTTCGGCGCCATTACGGTAGACGTTCCGGCGGAATTACTTGCCGATTTGACGAAGCAAGCTGGCGCCGGCGGCGGGTATATCGCGGTTAAAGCTGTTCCGCATAACGATTCGGCTGATCTCATCGCGAGAGCAGCGAATGCTTCCGATTCGTCGATCACGCTAGTCGGCACGGTGTACGACTTTGGATTGGTCTATGTATCGCCGGACGGCCATTCGACCAACCTGACGACTTTCGATAAGCCGGTAACGCTTCGATTTGCAACGGGTACGGGCTTTGATCCGGAACGCTCGGGCGTCTACTACATCTCCGATGACGGGAAGCTGGAATATATCGGAGGCAGATACGAGAACGGCATCCTGATCGCGCAAGCCACTCATTTCAGCACCTATGCGGTACTGCAAGTTAGCCGTACGTTCGCGGACGTGCCTGCTAACCATTGGGCGGCGAAAGCGATCGCGTCACTCGCGTCTAAGCTGATCGTAAACGGTACGGGCAATGAAAGCTTCGAGCCCGAACGCGCCGTAACCCGCGCGGAATTCGCGACGATGCTGGCTCGGGCATTGAAGCTACCTAAGGCTCAAGCCGATGCGCCGTTCAAGGACGTCACGACTTCCGCCTCCTACGCGCAAGCGGTAAGTTCCGCTTACGCGGCCGGTATCGTGCTAGGGTCCGGAGACGGCACGATATTCGCGCCGAACAAAACCATTACGCGTCAAGAGATGGCGGTCATGCTGCTGCGAGCGTATGAATTCCAGAATCCTGAAGCCAAGCAGACGAGCGATACGGCGGCGAAGCTTCCTTTCGCGGACCAAAGCCTCATCGCCGAGTGGGCGTTACCGGCGATCGAACGGGCGGTCGACCTTGCCCTTCTGAAGGGAAGAGATGGCAATAAATTCGCGCCGCTGGCGACGTTAACCCGCGCGGAAGCGGCACAAGCTATCGTAACCCTCCTCGCTCGAGGTTAGAGGTTGCAAAAACATTCAAAAAGTTGCATTCGTCTACTTTTCCAATCGGCCAGTAAGCGATTACAATAGAAGCATTTACGCAAGAGGTTGTCCCGTTATTAGGGCAACCTCTTTCTGGCTGTTACATACCGGGATGGATGGAGACGAGCGCATATGCCGAAAATCAACCTGTTCACGAAGATCGTACTCATTCTTGTCGTCATGCTGCTCCCGATCATGGGGCTCTATTTTTTCTCCAATCGGACGAATACGGACGTACTCCGCGATGAACTGAACGACGCGAACACGAATCGCCTCGTTTTTTTCCAAAACCAAGTGAACACGAACATCTCTTCGATCTCGTTATGGCCGAATCTCCTAATCCACGATCCGGATATTTCAGAGCTGCGGGATACGTTTAATTTTTCCGGCGGTTCGTTGCAGTTGGACATGATTACGCTCATTAACCGCATCCAGCGCAAGCTTAGCATTCAAGAGAACTCCTCGAACTGGACAAGCTCGCTCTATATTTTTTCTCCCGTGCTAGGCAGGGTCGTCTCTTCCAACGACGTGAGAGCCTATGACGATGCCGACCTGAAGGCGCGAATGAAGCAAGGCTGGCAGGTGAAGAAGGAAGCCGACGGACAATTCAAGTTTTCCCTGTTCACCGCCACGCCGTACAATGCTTTTAACCGTCCGGAAAACGCGAATCTCATTATCGAAGTTCAATTCAATAGCCGCAACATAGTAGATATGCTCGACAAGTTCAAGAGCGACGGAAGAAGGGACCCTTTCTTCTACAAGCAGGATGTCGGAGTCATCTATAGCAGCAGCGCCAATCGCAAAGTCGCGGAAGAGCTCATCAGCCTGCTCGAAGCCGAAGGGACTATGGACGTTAGCAATCAGACCGTTACGCTGGAAGGCAAACGTTATTTGGTCAACTCGCAATGGTCCGATGCTACGCAATGGTATTTGATCGACTATATTCCGCTCGCCGACGTGCTCGGTCCGATCCAACAGACGAACCGGATGTTCTATGTAACCGTCGGATCCCTCCTCTTGATGAGCTGCGTGCTGGCGTACGTGCTGTACGCGCAAGTTCAATCGCCTCTGAAGCAGCTCGTAAGCAGCTTCCAAAAGCTGAAGTACGAGGATTATTCCGTTCGTCTGAAGCCAAAAGGCCGGGGCGAGTTCGGATTCGTGTTCATGCGGTTCAACTCGATGGTGACGCAAATCCAAGAGCTGTTCGAGAAAGTGTATTTGGAGCAGATCCACGTGCGGGAGGCGCGGCTGAAGCAGTTGCAATCGCAAATCAACCCTCATTTCTTCTATAACTGTTTCTCCTTCATCTCCAGCATGGCAAAGATGAAAAACAATTCGGCGATCATCGCGATGTCCGAAAATTTGTCCAGCTATTATCGCTATACGACGCGCCAGGAGCGGGATTTCGTCGCTTTGTCGGAGGAGCTCGATTTCGTGGGCAGCTATCTTGAAATCCAGAAGCTTCGCCGCAATCAGCTTAAGGTGAGCATTGAACTGCCGCCGAGATTGCGCCGAATCGAGATTCCGCCGCTTATCGTTCAGCCGCTCGTCGAGAACGCCGTCCTGCACGGCATCGAGGAGAAAGCGGGCGAAGGACTTATCCAATTGACGGTATCAGAGGTGCAAGGCCAATATCGGATTATCGTGGACGACAACGGACGCGGGATGGACGAGGCAGGCCGCAAAGAATTGGAAAGACAGCTTGCGGAGCCGATGGACGAGAAGACGGGCTGCGGGTTATGGAACGTCAACCAGCGTATGCAGCTACGTTTTGGCGAGAAGGCAGGTTTGTCGATCGAGGAGTCGCCGTTCGGAGGCCTACGCATTACGCTTTATTGGCAGCAAGACAACACCGGTTCGGGAACGGAGGAATCCGCATGATCGAGATTTTGCTCGTGGACGACGAGTCGTATATGACGGAAAGCTTGCGGATGACGATTCCGTGGGAGCAGCTTAACGTACGCGAAGTGTACTGCGCGTCGTCGGGCGCTGAAGCGCTAGCGATTTTGGAGCAAAAGCCGATCGATATTATCGTCTCCGACATCCGGATGCCCGAGATGGACGGACTTACGTTGCTGCAGACGGTATCCGAGCGATGGCCGAATATTAGATGCCTGCTATTAACGGGACATAGCGATTTCGAATACGCGAAACGCGCGATCAAGCTGCAAGTGTCCGATTACATTTTGAAGCCGGTTAACGACGAAGAGTTTATGAAAAGCATCGCGAACGCGATCGATTCGCTGCGCGACGAATGGGCGGAGGCCGATCAGCTTCAACAGCTGCGGTACGATATGAAGTCCGACCGGGCGGCGCTTAAGGACAATTTGATGCGCGACTTGGCGCTCGGCCGGCAATGGTCGCCGCGCGCGATCGAGTCGAAGCTGAAGCAGTACGACGTTCCGCTTAAAGACGGCGACATGGCGTTCATGATGCTCATTCGCCTCGGCAAGCATTTTGCCCAATACGACGCGCAATCGTTCTCGCTGATGGAATACGCCGTCGGCAATATAGCCGAGGAAATCTACTCTTCGCAATATCGGATCTGGCTTAGCAAAGCGCCCCACGATTCGCTCGTGCTCGTCGCCGCGCTCAAGGAAGGCGGCGGCAGAAGCGCGGACAAAGGCCAACTGGAGCCGCTCGTCACCGAATTCCATCAGAAGGTGCTCACGTATTTGAAGGGGGACATCTCCACGGTCGTAACCCATTGGTTCGTGTTCCCGGACGAGCTGTCCGCCGCTTACCGCAGCGCGCTTACGACCGTGTACCAGCACGGGAAGAGCCGTCATCCGGAAATTATTTACCAAGAGGATCATACGCAGGAGCAAGTGACGATCAAGGCGCTCGAATCGCTTTACAAGCCGCCGACGCTTATGCATCTGCTTGAATCGAAGCAGTGGAGGGCCGCGAACGAGAAAGTCGCCGAAGTGTTCGACGCGCTCGAGCGGATGTCCGTAACAAGGGAGCATCTGTACGAAGCGTTCCTATCCATGACGAACGCCTTCATGTATATCGCCCACAAGCAAGGCTTGCTTATTCACCAGATCAACGAAGCGGGACTCGACCCGCTGCTTGACGGGGCGACGCTGCATTCGTCCGACAAGCTGAAGGAATGGGCGAACACGATGCTGGCGAAGCTTGAACGCGAGCTGTCGGAGAGCGACCAGTATACGAAGAGCCATATCGTCAAGCAGGTGCATGAGCTGGTCATGAACGATACCGGCCACGAAATCTCGGTGAAGACGATCGCGGACAAAGTATACCTGCATCCCGTCTACCTCTCGAAAATCTATAAGCTAGAAACCGGTGAGAGCCTCGGAGATTATATTATCCGGGTCCGCATGGAGAAGGCGCTCTACTTGCTGAAGTCGACGAATAAGAAAATATACGAGATTACGTCGGAGCTCGGCTACCAGAACCCGCAATATTTCAGCAAAATGTTCCGCAAATATTACGGCATGACGCCCAACGAATACCGAGATCAGAAATAGGTTGGAAAAGGTGCTGAAATGTTGGATGTGCGACATAGGCTGACCGAACGGGCGCCCCTATAATGAAAACGTGAGAGAAATAACGACAACATTCCGAGGGGGAAAAACATGATAGCCCGCAGACAAACCGGTTGGAAAGCAATGCTTACGCTCGCGCTATTCACGTCGCTATTGACGGCTTGCTCCGGCAACAACAACAACAACGACGCAGGCGCGTCCTCGTCCGCTCCGGCGGCATCGTCGCCCGCAGCAAGCGCATCCGGTTCCGCAGAGCCGGCAAGCGCCTACAAGAACAAGTATGATCCGCCGGTTACGATCTCGACCGTATGGGGCGTCGACCCCGCGCTGAAGTTCAAAAACGGCGAGTCGATCGAGAACAACGTCCAAACGAAATGGGCGCTCGATACGCTCGGCATTAAAATCGATTCCCTTTGGTCGGTTACCGACACGAATAACGCTTTCGTAACGAAAATGCGCCTGGCGATGTCCTCCGGACAAGATATGCCGGACGTCGTAACGATCGGCGACGCGCAATTGGCGCAAGATTTGATCGACACGGGCATGTTCGCCGACGTAGGAGAAATGTTCGACAAGTACGCTAACGATACGTGGAAGAAAGCGATGGCGATCGATCCGGGCGTATGGAATCCGTACATCCGCGACGGCAAGAAGATGGGCATTCCGGTGCTCGACTACGCTTACAACCACGATTACTTGCTCTGGATTCGCCAAGATTGGCTAGATAAGCTGCAGCTTCAAGGACCGAAGACGCTCGCGGATTTGGAAACGATCATGGACGCGTTCAAAAACAAAAATCCGGACGGATTGGCGCCGGACAAAGTCGTGCCGCTGTCCATCGGCTTCAAGACGACGATGAACACGTGGATGGGCGACCCTTCTTGGATCTTCGGCGCATTCGGCTCGATTCCGGGGCAATGGAACGTAGGAGCTGACGGCAACCTCGAGTGGGGCTCCACGAACCCGGCGATCAAGCAAGGTCTCGATACGATTAAGCAATGGCGCGACAAAGGCTACATCCCGGCCGAAGCGGCATTGTGGGACGAGAACAAAACGGCTGAGCCTGCGGTAGCGGGTACGGCGGGCATTATTCCAGGACCTTACTGGATGAGCGGATGGCCGCTTTTGGATACGGCTAAAAACGTTCCGACCGCGGTGTGGAAGCCTTATGCGATTCCTGCAGGTCCAGACGGCAAAGCAGGTCGCCATGGCACGCTGTTCACTTCCGGCGTAACGCTGATCAACAAAAACATGGAACATCCGGAAGCGCTGTTCACGTACCAAAACTACTTGTACGATCACTTGGCCGATCCGGCCGTCGGAAGCGAATGGGATCTAGGCGTATTCAAAGGCTACGACTACGACCTGGACGCCAGCGGCAACCCGGTATACCTGGACAAAATTCCTGGCGGCGAAGTCAACATCAACCGCTACTGGCTCGTGAAAGACGGCGCTCGTATTCCTGACGCGCAAATGAAGTCCCTTCTTAACTTGGCGGACGGCAAAGAGCCGGTTACCCGTCTGGAGAAAGAAGTGAAAAACAACTACGGTCCGGAAACGCCTGCAGCGGCGAAAGTACTGTTGTCGCAGCCGGACATCTCCTTCACGAACATGTTCACGGGACCGGCGACGAAGACGATGCAGTCTAAACAAGACTACTTGACGAAGATCGAGCTTCAAGCGTTCAACGAAATCATCTACGGCAAAAAAGGCTTGGACGAATTCGACAAGTTCGTAGCCGACTGGAAATCCGGCGGCGGAGACGACATCACGAAAGAAGTCAACGAGTGGTACGCTTCGACTAAATAAACCGCCTAGCGGATGGATGGGGCAGCCGGGAAGTCGGCTGCCTCGTCTTCTATCAAGCACTTGGAGGTAGGATAATGTGAGATCGCTCAGACGCAGTTGGCCCTTCCACCTCATGGTCTTGCCAGCACTATTGTTTCTCATCGTGTTTAACTACGTGCCGATGGCCGGCATCGCTATGGCTTTCATGGACTATAAGCCATGGCTAGGATTCAGCAAATCGGCTTGGATCGGACTCGACCATTTTCATGCGTTATTCGATCGGGAAGACAGCATTCAAGTGATCTGGAATACGTTCATTATCGCCGTGCTCAAAATCGTGTTTAACCTTGCGGTACCTTTTACGTTCGCCATTCTCCTCAATGAAGTACGCAAGCGTTTCTTGAACCGTACGATTCAGACGCTCGTCTATTTGCCTCACTTTCTGTCTTGGGTCATTCTCGGCGGCATTCTCGTTAACTTCCTGTCCACGGACGGAGGATTCGTAAACCGTATGCTCGCTCAAGTCGGCCTAGGGCCGGTGTTCTTCTTAGGCGATGGCAATTGGTTCCGCTTCACGGTCGTCGTCTCCGAAGTGTGGAAGGAGTTCGGTTACAGCACTATCGTCTTCCTAGCAGCGCTCGCTGGCATTAACCCGGCGTTGTACGAGGCAGCGGAAGTGGATGGCGCCAGCCGCTGGAAGCAGACGAAGTATATTACGATTCCGTCGCTGATGCCGATCGCGATCGTCGTCGGCACTTTGTCGCTCGGCAACATTTTGAACGCGGGCTTCGACCAGATTTTCAACCTTTACAATTCACTCGTCTTGGACAAAGGCGATATTATCGATACGTTCGTCTACCGAACGGCCATACAAGAAGGGGACTTCGGGTTTGCAACCGCGGTCGGACTGTTCAAATCCGTAATCAGCATGATTCTGATCGTCATCTCGTACCGGCTCGCTTACCGCTGGGCTAACTACCGGGTGTTCTAAGGAGGGGAACGAGCCATGTACCATAAAACAACGCCGTATCGCATTTTCAGCGTAATCAACACGACTCTGCTGCTCATTCTCGCGCTTATGTGCATCGTGCCGCTCGTCCACGTGTTAGCCGTCTCGTTCAGCGCCAAAGCGGCCGCGGACGCGAACATCGTCGGCCTGTGG
Organism: Cohnella yongneupensis; assembly: GCF_042655785.1. Taxonomy (NCBI): domain Bacteria; kingdom Bacillati; phylum Bacillota; class Bacilli; order Caryophanales; family Paenibacillaceae; genus Cohnella; species Cohnella yongneupensis. Next base: position 302,934 of record NZ_JBHSNC010000024.1, on the reverse strand, counting down.
CCGGTTCATTTCACGGTTGAAGCGTACAAGAAGACGATCGATAATCCGATCTTCCTCGGTTCGCTATGGGTCGCGGTCAAGCGGACGCTGATCGGCACGTTCATTATTTTGTTCGTTGCCAGTCTTGCCGCTTACGCCTTATCGAAAGAAAACAATCAGTTCAAAGGCCGCTCCGTATACGCGTGGCTATTCGTCTTCACGATGATTTTCAACGGGGGCCTTATTCCGTTCTATATCGTCATTCAGAAGCTGCACCTGATGGACTCGTTCTGGGTGCTCGTGCTTCCGGGCGCGGTCAACGTGTGGCTGACGATACTGCTCATGAACTTCTTCCGCGGTATTCCGAAGGAGCTGGAAGAGGCAGCTAACATTGACGGCGCGAGTCAGTTCGGCATCCTGTTCAGAATTTACTTGCCGTTGTCGCTTCCGGCGCTTGCGACGCTCGGACTGTTCGCGATGGTGTGGCACTGGAACTCTTGGTTCGACGGCTTGCTGTATATTAGCCATAAGGAAGATTATCCGCTGGCGACGTATTTGCAGACGGTTATCATCTCGCGCGACTTCAGCTCGCTTAGCTTCAGTAAAGCAGAGTTCGACTTGCTGTCTCAGAAGACGCTTAACTCGGCGCAAATTTTCATCGGAGCGATGCCGATCCTGATCATCTATCCGTTCTTGCAGAAGTTCTTCGTTAAAGGACTGGTCATCGGATCGGTGAAGGAGTGAGGACAACAAGATGACACGCGAATGGCTAAAAGGAATGGACATCTCGTTCGTCGACGAAATCGAATCGGCGGGCGGAGCGTTTTACGAGAACGGCGAGCGACGCGACGTGCTCGATATTATGCGCGATAACGGCGTCAACTCGATCCGTCTGCGGATATGGAACGAGCCGGTGGGCGGCTTCTGCAACTTGGAGCGCACTGTCTTGATGGCTAAGCGGATCAAAGAGAAGGGGCTTCACTTCCTGCTCGACTTCCATTACTCGGATAAGTGGGCCGACCCGGCAAACCAATGGAAGCCGAAAGCTTGGGAAGGCTTGTACTTAGAAGGGCTATGCGACGCGGTACATGGGTATACGTCTGTCGTGCTGGACGCGCTCGGAGTGGCGGGGGCGCTGCCCGACATGGTGCAAGTCGGCAACGAAATTACGCCCGGCATGCTGTGGGGCGACGGCCGCGTGGACGGGGAGCACGATACGGATGCCCAGTGGGAAGCTTTCACTTCTCTGGTGAAGGCGGGCGTATCGGCGGTGCGGGCTCGCGCACCTGCCGCCGAGGTCATGATTCATATCGACCGGGGCGGAGATTGGGCTACGACGCGCAAGTTTTTCGACCGGTTCGAGCTGCACGGGGTCGATTTCGACGTCATCGGACAATCCTACTATCCTTGGTGGCATGGAACGCTCGCGGATTTGAAGTTGAACTTGGACAATACGGCGCGGGCGTACGGCAAACCGATCTACGTCGTAGAGACGGCGTATCCTTGGACGATTGAACCGGTGGAAGGGCGTGCGTTCATCTTCGAGCGAGAAGACCAGCTGCATGCCGGTTATCCGGCGACGGTTGAGGGACAAGCGGCGTATTTGCGCGACTTCCTCGAGATTATCCGCGGCGTGCCGGACGGACTCGGCGCAGGCTTCCACTGGTGGGAACCCGCTTGGATTCCTTCGAAGCCGGACTGGTCGGTCGGGCATCCGAACAATTGGTCGAATCTGACGTTGTTCGATTTCGAGGGGAATAAGCTCGCCTCGATGGAAGTTTTGAAAGAGTAGTAGATTCGTCCGCTCGTTTCGTGGAATATGATCAGAACCTTTGTCGAATGTACCGCTTCGCGTTTGCTAGTATGATATTCTGAATCTACTAGATTTGCGAGGATCGGAGCGATGCGTGTGCACGAGGATCAAACGATGTTGGAAACGGTAGCATTGGCGGAACCGGAGGTCGCGGTTCCCGCGGAACGAACGGACGCGATCGACGCGCTCAGCGAAGATGCCGGGAGGCGGCTGATCGAGCAAGCTTTTCATTATTGGGAGCAGACGGTGCACGATTTGCAACGAGATCTGAAGGAGCTTAGGGGACGCATCGACCAACTGGAGCGCATGCATGAAGACCCGCAGCCGGTTAAGCTGACGCTGTCTGAAGACGCGCAACCGCAGTTGCAGCAGGAAGGCCGTCTATCCCGCGCGGATCGTCATCGGAAGTCGCGCTGGTTCTAGGCGAATGTTGGCATAAGGAATGAGCAGCTCGCCCTTGCGGGGCGGGCTTTTTTTATTGCTTTTGAACGGTATACCCTTCGCTCAGGATCGCAGACAAAATAACGACGAATCGATAGTTATTTGGAGCGAAACCCGGCTTCTTAAACGAATAACAACAATACGACTGTTATTTCAGGGAGAAAGTCCCGCTAGGCGGGTTTCCGTCCGAAATAACTGCGCATTGTTGTTATTTTTTAGCTTTGCTAGATTGTTGATTGAAATAACTGCGAATGGTTGTTATTCAGCCCGTTGTGTGGCCCGATGCCATTCTATCCCGCTATTCCGCGCCGGCAGCCGCTTCTTGGAGCAGCTTCTTGGCGGCGGCATTGTAGACGGCGCGATTGTCCCACAGAAAGGCTACGACGCCCGCTTGCTCCTCGAAGAAAGTCTCTTCCTCGTCGTGATAATTCGCGCCGAGCCCATGGATGCTGTACCGGCCGCCGTCGCCGTACTTCATAAGCGTCCATTGACCGCCGCGAGCGCGGTCCTCGAATACCACATAAAATTTGCTTCCGGCCGCGTCCCAGCTTGCGATCGATTCGAAGTTGTCCAAGATGGACGTAATGTCGCTTTTTTTCTTGATTTGCATAGGTTGGTTACACTCCTCTTCTACTCTATTGGTTTACTCTCCCAGTTCCATATTAGCGAATAGAGGACGCAGAAGGTGTCGACCGCTGTCGCGAGCTTAACAACGTCATAAAAAATCCCGCATTGCGCGGGATCTTGGATGGGTTTGGTTAGTCGAAGCTGGTTAGCGACATCGTATTTTTCTTCGCGTCGTAAAGATAGGAACGAAGAAGGCTGCCTTGTTCGGTGCGGTAAACATCGATGCGGTATTGGGCGTTAAAGAATTGCGCGATCACCGCGCGTTCATTGTCCGCTACATCCAGTATTTTCGTCTTTTGTTTTCCGTCCGTTTTGATTTTATAGAGATCGCTGTCCGAATAATAGAGCCAGCCGTCTTGGACGAACCCCATCGCGAATCGCAACGAAGTATCCTTCGTGACGTTCGAGGCAATGGAGGCTAGTTTCGTTCCGTCTTTCGCGGCTTTGTACATATTGTTGGGCGTCCCCCAGAAATAGAACGAATCGTTGTCCATCGTCAGGGTGCCGTAGGCTATTTTTTCGTTCGTCTTAGATAAGCTTTTTTTGCCAGAACCGTCGAGTTTGGCCTTATAGAAGACGTTATCCGCAACGTAATAAATGCTGTCGTTCTCGAAATACGGCGGGCCGAAGTCGATCGTGCTTAAGTAGCGGAGGTTGTTCCAGTTTTTCATAACCGCGGATGGCACGCGAACGGCGCTTTTGCCGAAATCGTAAAATCGGGCGATTACGGTTTCCGTTTTGCCGCTCTTCACGTTCTTTCGCAGCAAGGGGATCGTGCTGCCCTGGCGCGAGGCATCATGATAATAGATCCAGTCGCCCGACAGATAGTCCAATTTAAGGCGTTCAAAGACGGTTTTTGCTTGGATCAGTATAGCTTCCTTGGTTCCGTCCGCTTTCATTCGTTTAACTTGCATCGGTTCATTCCATTTCCGCTCGTAAAAGTAAATCCAATCGCCGACCGTACGATCCATGGTTTTGCCCTGCGATAGCACGCGGTTGGCGACCACGCTGTTCGTGCCGTATACGTTGAGACCGTTAACGAACCCGTCTACCGATTGTGCGATTAGACTTTTCGGCTTCATCTCGTAGTAGGTCAGATCGTCATAGAAATAAAGGGCGTCGTTCTGGACGTTAATGCTCGCATAGTTGAAAAGCTCGTTCAGCGACCGGAGCCGAATTTCAGATTTCGGTAAAGGGACGCGCGTGGGAGCATCCATCGTCCCGGGATAAATTTTGCTGTCCGTGAACGGGCTCTTGCCCCATATGTACATCGTTTGGTTCGCCGTTATGGCGTAAGAATGCGTATAACCCGCATCGAACGATACGACGTTCGAGAGTCCGGGAACGCGCTTAGGCGAGATCGGATCGATAACGTCGGAATCTTCAAAGCCGAGAAGGCTTTGTCTAGGCTGCTCCCATGACCATAACGTTCCTTGTTTATCCAAAGCAAGTCCGCGTCCGTCGCCGGCGGAAATCGCCGTAATGTCATTAAGCCCTGGAATCGGGATCAATCTACCGCCTTTGATGTTCCATACGGTGCCGTCTTTTTTCAAAACCAACGAAAAGTTGGCTTCCGAAGATACGGCAACGGCATCGGTAACTCCTTCGACTCGATACATGTCGATTTCGTCGTCGTAACTATCGTAAGAGCCGTACCAAAGCGTGCCATCCTTCATCGTAGCCTTAAACCCGTTGCTATCTACACTAATCGTAGTCGGATGGTAACCCTTGAGGGGGTGAGGCGAATAGAGCTTCGGCGCGCCCCAAAACCATAGGGTGTCGTCCTCGTCCACTGCAACCGATGAATAGAGTCCGGCCGCTATATCCCGAATGCGGGATAACCCCGGTACGAGCACCGGATTACCGTTCTCTACCCGATTGCCTTGGCCTAGCTCGCCTTGGGTGTTGCAGCCCCATGCGTATACTTCCCCGGAGTCGGACAGGGCAAGAATATGGGAGTAACCGGAGTCCACTTTTGCGATAGGCTGCAGTCCTTGTACTTTGACGTAGTCATCCCTATGCAACACACCCCAACAGCTCGGGGTTTCGGCCGTCCATATGGAACCGTCCGCGGTCTTCACGACGGTTAGCGTATCGAGCCCGCCGGAAGCCTGCGCCGCCCCAACATTATTCGAACCTGCCCCGGATACAGGTGGAATAGTAGAAACCAGCTGGATGAAGGTAATGAGCAGTAACGCGAGCAGCAATGCTTTTCTCATGTTAAATGGACCATCCTCTTCTAGTTACATAGGAGCTAGTTTCCATATTTCGGCATTATCGAGAGAAGTCCTTCTTTTTTCGCCATACGGATTCCTCGTTGGTTTTCCGACGGGGATTTGTTATGCTGTCAAAAAATACGCATCCGGTCTGGAAGGAGTGAACGGCGTGGCATCCGATTTCGCGAGAGGCACGTTCGGTTTTCGGTTTACGATGCCCGAGCCTATGGCGATGTGCAATTTGTTCGCGGTCGGACGGGACGAAGTGCGGGACACGGGTTACCGATGGGACGGATTGACCAGAACGGACGGCCCTTTGTTGTTGTTCCAATATACGTTAGACGGGGAAGGCTTGTTCGAGCTGGGGACGTCGACTTATCGGATCGGAGCGGGTCAGGCAATCATGGCTGAAATTCCCGGAGATCACCGTTACTATTTTCCCGAGGGAGGGGATCGTTGGTCGTTCCTATTCATGCTCATGCGGCCGGCGCTTATTCTACCGAATTGGGAGGACGCCAAACGTCGGTTGGGCGAAGCGCCTTATTTGCCGCCTGCGAGCCGCCCTATTCGGCTGCTTCGCGACATATGGAACGAAGCGGACGGCGGCCGAATAACGGAAGCCTTTACGGCTTCTTCCTATGTGTATCAGTTCGTGTCCGAGCTTTGCCGATTCGCGGCGATTCCGCAGGGAGAACGGGGCGAATGGCCGGAGAAAGTACGACTTGCGGCGGAATATTTGGATGCCAACTACCAAAGCGCGATCAGCCTGGATCTGCTATCGGATCGGCTAGGACTGTCCAAATACCATTTGTTAAGGGTATTTCAGTCTGCGGTCGGGGCTACGCCAAGCGATTACGTTAACCGTGTCCGGATAGAACACGCGATTCGGCTGCTCAGGCAAACGGATCTGAGCGTGGAGCGTATCGCCGAACAGATCGGCTATTCCGGAGGTAGCTACTTCATCAAGGTGTTTCGGAAAATGACGGGAAGGACGCCCGGGAGCTTCCGTTCCGGAGAGGGGCAGATGATGTACAATCGGATATTTTTCGATTAGCGTGATTGGACCGCAATATTGTGCTATGTATCGCCCAAGATTACTATAGCAACGCGATTGTTCCGGATCGTAATATGAAGACGAAGTGCAATCGACTTCACTATTCGAATACTGGAGGTACGACATGCGGCATCACGATTATGCGCCGACGCCCCCGATGGGCTGGAATAGCTGGGATTGTTACGGCGCGACCGTAAAGGAAGAGGAAGTTCGCGGCAACGCCGATTATATGGCGGCGCATCTTAAGGAGCACGGATGGGAGTACGTCGTCGTCGATATTCAATGGTACGAGCCCGGCGCCGTCTCCGATCTTTACCGTCCTTTCGTCCGGCTGGAGACGGATGGCTACTCGCGTCTCGTTCCCGCGGTGAACCGCTTCCCGTCGGCGAAGGACGGCAGAGGGTTCAAGCCGCTGTCGGATTACGTGCACGGTCTTGGATTGAAGTTCGGCATACATATTATGCGCGGCATTCCTAGACAAGCGGTCCATGACAATACGCCTATTAAAGGGACGAACGTTACGGCGCGCGACATCGCGCATACGCACTCCTTTTGCGGATGGAACACGGACATGTACGGCGTTGACGCGAGCAAGCCGGGCGCGCAGGAATTCTACGATTCACTGTTCGAGCTTTACGCCGAATGGGGCGTCGATTACATCAAAGTGGACGACATCGCGGATTCTTGGCTGCACGGCGGTACGCATCTCGCGGAGATCGAACTGATCCGCAAGGCGATCGACCGCGCCGGCCGACCGATGGTGCTGAGCTTATCGCCGGGACCGGCGCCTGTGAAGCATGCCGATTTCTTCGAAACCCATGCCAACCTGTGGCGGATTACCGATGATTTCTGGGATCGTTGGCCGCTCCTGCTCGATATGTTCGACCGATGCGAGCAGTGGGAAGGACGGCCGAAGCCGGGCTGCTGGCCGGATTGCGATATGTTGCCGCTCGGTCGAATTTGCGTACGCCACTCCCAACCGGATCATAGGACGAACTTTACGCGCGACGAGCAGCTGACGATGATGACGCTGTGGACGATTTTCCGCTCGCCGCTTATGTTCGGTGGAGAGATGCGCGACAACGACGAGTGGACGTTATCGCTCCTAACGAACCGGGACGTGCTGCATATGCATCGATATAGCTTCGGTGCCCGTCTAGTAAGTCGTATCGGGAACAAGGTCGTTTGGACGGCCGAAGGACCGGACGGCGAACGATACGTCGCCTTGTTCAACACAGGCGAGGAGACAGACGACGTGTCCGTATCGCTTGCCGACCTAGGAATGAATGATGGGGGTAGCGCCAAGGAGCTTTGGACGGGCGTGGCAACCGGGTTGCTTCGGGACGAATTAAGCAGGGCGATCCCACCGCATGGCACGGCGTTGTTCAAGTTGACCGTGGATTGACCTGATTTACCTAAAGCCTAATGATAGATCATCAAGCTGCCGTCAATTGACGGCAGCTTTTCCTTTGGTACAGAGAATGAGATACCTATAACTCGTCAGGTAATTACAAGGCGATCGGCAGGTTGTTGCTGCCTCTTGAAACCTTTAATGTTTTTCCTATGGAACGAAGAAGTTGGGACTATCTATTTCTTATCGCAATGAACGTAACAACTCGGCTTGGAGGGAACGCGGTGTCCGCAGTGCAAGGAAGACGAAGGGAAGCAAGCGGCAATACGATTCTGCAGGCGACAGGCATTAAACGGGTGTTCGGCAAAGGCAATGCCGCCGTCACCGCGTTGGCTGACATCCATCTGGATATTCCGGCAGGTTCGATGGTAGCGCTTAAGGGCAGATCAGGCTCCGGCAAGACGACGCTGCTCAATATACTTAGCTCGCTTGATGAACCGACGGAAGGCAAGGTTGTATTCCGCGGCAGGGAGATTACTGGATTATCTAGCGCGGAACGCAATGCGCTGCGCCGCAAGGAGATCGGACTGGTGTTTCAGTCCTTCGGCTTAGTTCCGTTAATGTCCGCTTACGAGAACGTAGAATTCGGGATGCGAATCGCGGGCAAGTCGCTCAAAGACAACCGCGAGGCCGTGGAGCGGGCGCTCGAGAGAGTCGGCATGCGAGAGAGAATGAAGCATCGGCCGACGGAGCTGTCCGGAGGCGAGCAGCAGCGCGTGGCGATCGCCCGCGCGATCGTACACGAACCGGATCTGCTGATCGCGGACGAACCGACCGCCGAGTTGGACAGTAGGATGGGACTTCAGGTAATGCGCGTATTCCGGGAGCTCGTGCAGCATTCCGGCATGACGGTCGTAATGACTACGCACGACCCCGGCATTATGGAGCTAGTCGATCACGTAATTGCATTGGAGGATGGAAAAATTGCATCGTACACGTCCAACGAATCACCGCTTGTCTAAACTCGTTCCCCGCGCGGCGGGAATAGCCGTTCTACTGGCCGCGTCGATGGCGGTTGCCGGCTGCTCGCTGCTGCCCGACGAGGAGACGCTGAAGCCGCCGCTGATCCAACCGGCGCAGGAGCAATTCGACGCCGTGGTTGCGGCTATGGGGAGCATTCAAACGTCTCTGAAAGGCAACGCGACCTTCGTATCCGCGAAAGTCGAGACGCTCTCGTTCAAGGGTAACGGCGGACGACTGAAATCTATTAACGTAAAGCTCGGCGATCAGGTGAAGGCCGGAGACTTGCTGGCGGAGCTGGAGACAGGCGATCTGGATCTTCAGCTTAAGCTGCAACGGCTCAATGTGGAGCGAGCGGAGCTCCTATATAAACAAGCCCGATTGTCAGGAGCGAATGAAACCGATCTGCGTCTCCGCGAAATCGACCTTGAGCGGGAGAACATTTCGTATGGATCGATGGAGGACCGACTTTCGCAAGCTCAGCTGTACGCGCCGATCAGCGGGACCGTTATTTTCGTCGACTCGCTCAAAACAGGAGACGGGGTCAACACCTACCAATCCATTATCACGATCGCCGATCCATCGAGCATGCAGCTTTCGTACGCGGCCGGGAATGCGAAGGATTTGTCTTCCGTGGAAGTCGGAATGCCAATCAGCTTGAAGTATAGGGGCAAAGACTATACAGGCAAAGTACTGCAGTCACCATCCAGCGCGCCTGCAACCGACGATAAAGCGAAAGCCGAGAAGAACGAGACGACAATCATTCTGAGTATGGATAACCAGCCTGAAGGCGTCCATGTCGGCGATGTCGCGGAAGTGACGATCGAGCTCCAGAAGCGGGAAAATGTCATTGTCCTTCCGCGTTCGGCTGTCCGTACTTATATGGGCCGATTCTATGTACAGGTCGCAGAAGGCGAGCGCCGCAAGGAAGTCGACGTCGAGGTAGGGTTGACGACGCCGACTCAGGTAGAGATCGTTCAAGGGCTCAAGGAAGGCCAGAATGTTATCCTGAACAATTAACGAACTATGAGTGCTCAGATGTCGGGAGCAAGGATGAGGTGTACGTATGGCCTTATGGACGATGATCCTTCGCAAGATGGCCAATAACAAATGGCTGCAGCTGAACCTATGGTTCGGGCTTACCGTATGCGTGGCCCTGTTCAGCTCCATGCCGCTTTACTCAGATGCCATTATGCAACGGACGCTGATTAAAGAGCTTCAACAGATGCAGACTGAAAGCGCCGTTTATCCGGGCTTCATCCGGGTCAGCACGTCCAATTCTTCATCGATGATGGACAAGAAGACGGTAGAGACGATCGAGCGGGCCGACCAGTTCGCTAGGTCCATTCCGGGCCGAATGGGGCTGGATGCGCTATCGTTCTACCAACAGCGGTTCACGCAGCTAATGAAGGTATACGGCGCCGACGCTTCGGAGCTCGAGAAGAAGCAGCAGAAGACGGCAGGCGCCATCAAATCGTTATCCGGTATGGAAAATCGCGTGCATCTGATCGATGGTCGGATGCCGGTCGACCGTACGGACGGCATCTTCGAAGCGCTTGTTACGCAGGACTTTCTGTTAAAAGCGAAGCGAGATCTCGGAGAAGAGCTGGTCGCGGAAACGACGGACGGCAAACAAGATAAATTCCGCGTCATTCCGGTCGGCATTATCGAAACGGATCCGAAGGCCGATCCGTATTTGCCTTATTTGACGAATGAGGACAGCGACGGCTTCCTGATCCCGTTCACGCAGTTTGAACGGGAGTTCATGAAAGGCGGCAAGACGAGAGTAGCCGAAATGGAATGGCGCTACGCCTTGAACTACGAACAGATGAAGGTGGGCAGCGTTGACCAATATATCCAAGCGGACAAAGACATCCGCCGTTATTTCAAAGGGCGGGTCGGCGTTGCAGAGTTCGAAATTCCATCGAGCATGACCATTAGTTCCTTCCAAGGGAAGCAGAGCAAGCTTGACGTTATGCTGCTGTCTCTCTATTGTCCCGTCATGCTGATGCTGGCTTTCTACTTATACATGGCCGCTAATTTGATTATCGAAAGGCAGAAGACGGATATTTCCGTTCTCCGCAGCCGCGGTGCCAGCCGTCTGCAGATTATGACCGCCTATACGATGGAGAGTCTGCTTCTCGGATTAGGCGCGCTGGCTGTCGGGCCGTTCCTTGGCGTTCAATTCACGAAGGGACTTGGCGCCGCGAACGGCTTCCTGGAGTTTGTCAACCGGTCGGCGCTGCCGGTCAGCTTGACCAGCAGTGCCTATAAGGTAGCGGCAATCGCGGTGTGCGGCGCAATCGTACTGATTCTGATCCCGGCTTTCCTTGCTACAAGAGTCAGCATCGTCGGCCAGAAGCAGCAGATGGCGCGGTTAACGAAGATGTCGTTCTGGCACAAATCAGGGCTTGATATTATCCTTGTCAGCTTGGCTGTGTATCTCTTGCACAACTTCAACAATCGTCAGGAGGATCTGAAGCGGCTGGCGCTTGACTCCGACGCGCTTCAGGTCGATCCGCTGTTGTTCCTGATGCCGGCCTTATTCGCGCTCGGCGGCGGATTGTTGGTGCTGCGGGTATATCCATGGTTCATACGCCTCGTCTTTTGGGCTGGCCGCCGATGGTGGTCGCCGGCGCTTTACCACACCTTGATTCAAATCAGCCGTTCGTCAGGGCAGTATTTAACCATCAAGGTGTTTCTGATCATGACCGTCGCGACCGGCCTTTTCAGCGCGAATGCGGCAAGAACGATCAATGACAACATGGAGAGCAAAATCAAGTACGCCGTTGGCAGCGAGATTGCGCTGACGACTAGGTGGGAGAACGATGCGCCTTTGCCGTCGACATTCAACCAAGGGCAACCGAGTCAGACGGATGCAGCGGTTTCTACCGAAGCGAAGAGAGTCCAGTACACGGAACCGCCGTTCGAGCCTTACCAGAAGTTGGAAGGGGTAGAGACGGCCGCCAAAGTGTTCAAGAAGGAAAAAGCTCGATTCAGTACAAAGAATACTTCCGGCAGTACGACGTTGTTCGGAATCGATACGATGTCTTTCGGGAAAACGGCGTGGATGAAGAACGGATTGCTCGATTACCACATCAACAGCTATTTAAATCTGATTGCGCCCGATCCGAAGGCCGTGCTCATCTCGCGCTCGCTCGCCGATACGGCCAAGGTTAAGCCAGGCGATCCGATTCGAGTTTCTTGGGACGGTCTCGACCAATCGCAGTTCACCGTCTACGGAATTATCGATTACTGGCCGAGCTGGAATCCGCTCCCGTCAGCCTCTGACGGGAATGACGAGAAGACGGAGCAACCGAAGTTGATCGTCGGCCATCTGGCCACGATTCAGAACCGGCTGGCCGTCGAACCGTACGAGGTATGGCTGAAGCTGAAGGACGGAGTCTCTAACCAGATGATCTATGATCAGCTGACGGAGAACAAGCTGCCGGTTACAGGATTCCGCGACGCGAAGCAGCAACTGGTCGAGTCTAAGAACGATCCGTTCCGGATGGCGATCAACGGCGTAATGACGCTTGGATTCGTAATCTCTATGCTGATCAGCTTCTTCGGCTTCCTCCTATTCTGGGTGCTGACCCTGTCCGGACGGACGCTGCAATACGGCGTGCTGCGTGCGATGGGCATACCGTTCATACAGATTATCGGCATGCTCATAAGCGAGCAATTGCTCACTTCCGGCGCTGCAGTCGTAATCGGCGTCATTATCGGTAATCTGATCAGCGAGATGTTCGTTCCTCTGTTCGAAATGTCATTCTCGACGCTGGATCAGGTGCCGCCGTTCGTTATTGTGAAACAGCTTAGCGATTACGTGCAGCTGTACAGCATCGTCGGCATTATGCTGACGATCGGACTGCTCATTCTCGGCTACCGCCTCTCGCGGATCCGGATCTCGCAGGCGCTGAAGCTGGGAGAGGAGTAACCTACCTATGATTCAATGCGACGGACTCGTCAAAATTTATAAGACGGCAGACCTCGAAGTCGTCGCCCTGCAAGGGTTGGATTTGCATGTCGCGGACGGCGAACTGATGGCGATTATCGGCAATTCAGGGAGCGGCAAGTCGACGCTGCTTAATATGCTCGGCGGCCTGGATAAGCCGTCCGCAGGCAAGCTGCTCGTGGACGGCAAAGATTTACTTAAGTTCGGAGAGAGGGATCTCGTAAAGTATAAACGGGACACGGTCGGGTTCGTATGGCAGAGCAACGCGCGCAACCTGATTCCGTACTTGACCGCGTTGGAGAACGTGGAGCTACCCATTCTGCTTCGCGGCAAGCGCCGTCGGATCCTAGCTATTGAGCTTCTGGAAGCGGTAGGTCTGGGCCACAGAATGAAAAACAAGCTCAGCGAGCTATCCGGAGGCGAACAGCAGCGCGTGGCTATCGCCATCGCATTGGCGAACGAACCGCGGCTGCTACTGGCCGACGAGCCGACCGGCTCGCTCGACACGAAGACGTCCAATCAGGTGTTGGATTTATTCCGGACGCTGAACCGGACGATGGGCATTACGATCGTCATTGTTACGCACGATCCGCTCTTGGCCCGCAAGGTGGATCGGGTCGTCCAGATCCGGGACGGCAAGACGTCCGCCGAGATGATCCGGCGCGTATCGTATGCCGAGGAACTCGCTCAGCTTAGCGCGGAGAGCGTCCATAATGATCCGGAGAGCCATATGGAGTTCGCGGTAATCGACAAGGCAGGCCGTCTGCAAATTCCGGCCGGCTACCTCGACGCGGATGGTTTCAAAGGAAGCAATAAGGTGCGCGTCGAGATGGAGGACGGTCGTATTATTCTGTATCCGCCGGAAGAGAGGAAGACAGGCTGACGTTCTTACCGGCGAGTCTCTATCATTAAAGGATGAGGTGTATTCATGAAACCGAATCGGCTCAAGCTCATCATCGGATTAGGATTGGCCGCAGTGATCGTGCTTGCGTACTTATTATTCCGCTTGCTACCGGAGAAGAAAGACGCGGAATCGGCGTCTGCCTCCACCCAATCCGCAGGAATCGCAACGCAGACCATTGCGGAAGCTAGCACGGAGCAGGCGGTAGATCTAGCATCCGGCAAGATCGCTACGGACTTCGAGGACGGCACGGTACAGGGCTGGTATGGACGCGGTGGCGTTGAAAACTTGACGGCGACTGCAGACGCAGCTCATTCAGGTGCATACGGCTTGGAGGTTACTGGGAGAAAAGAAGGCTGGAACGGTCCGCAGCTCGATGTGACGCAGATCATGGAAAAAGGCAAAACCTATACGCTCTCGGCCTGGCTCAAGCTGCCTGCCGGGATGCCCGATTCCTCCGTGACGATGTCGATTCAGCGGACGACCAACGGCAAAGATACTTACGAATTCGTCACCTCCGACAACGTAACCGCAAGCGGATGGGTGAAGCTGACGGCTACTTACGAGCTCCTCTTGGAGGAGGAGAAGCTGTCCGTGTACTTCGAATCGAACGCCAATCCGACGCTCGACTTTTACGTAGACGATTTTACGATCGAGCGTAATTCGGAGCCGCAGCCGATCGAAGTCCAGCAGGATATTCCGGCGCTCAAGGATGTATTCAAAGACGACTTCAAACTGGGAACCGCGCTTCTCGTGAACGAGATCTACGCTCCTGACGGACCCGATGCCCAGTTGATCAAGAAGCATTTCAACAGCTTGACGGCCGGCAATGAATTGAAATGGGACGCAACCGAACCGCGGGAAGGCCAATTCAACTTTTCGCGGGCGGATCAGATCGCAGACTTCGCCATGAACAACGGTATCGCTTTCCGCGGGCACACCTTGATTTGGCATAGCCAGACGCCTAACTGGGTGTTCCACGACGATAAAGGCAACTTGGTGAGCAAAGAAGTGCTGTTCCAGCGGATGAAAAAGCATATAGAAACAGAGGTCGGCCGGTACAAAGGCAAAGTATACGCATGGGATGTCGTGAACGAGGTTATCGAGCCGGGCGACAAACAACCGGGAGGGTTACGCAACAGCTTATGGTACCAGATCGCGGGCGAGGAATTCATCGAGAAAGCGTTCGAGTATGCTCATGAAGCTGATCCGGACGCCAAGCTGTTCATTAACGACTACAACACGAATATGCCGGACAAACGGCAATTTCTGCACGATCTGATTAAGCGACTGAAGGATAAAGGCGTCCCGATAGACGGAGTCGGCCATCAGACGCACATCGGGATCATGTACCCGTCGGTGCTCGAGCTGGATCAAATGATTCAAGCTTTCACGGATCTCGGCATCGATCAACAGATTACCGAAATGGACATGAGCATTTATACCAATGACACCGATGCCTACGATACGCTCCCGGAAGACTTGCAAATTAGGCAGGCGTATCGGTATAAGGAAATCTTCGATGTGTTCAAGAAGCATAAGGATCAGCTCAGCGCCGTTATTTTCTGGGGCAAAGACGATTTGAACACATGGCTCAGAACTTTCCCGGTCAAACGCAACAACTGGCCGCTGCTGTTCGATGAACGGCTTCAGGCGAAGTACGCGTACTGGGCGCTCGTCGATCCGAGCAAGTTGCCGAAGGAGAATTTGCCGGTCGTGGCCGTAACGAAGCTAGAAACGGCGGCCAAGCAAGGAACGCCCGTCATCGACGGCGAGATGGAAGCGGCGTGGAACGGCACGCATGAATTAACGACAGACCGCTGGGTTACCGGCTTAAGCGGATCGACCGCCAGAGTCCGGACGCTGTGGGACGACGGCCATCTGTACGTGCTGGCTGCCGTGACCGACTCGAAGCTGTCGAACAAGAGCGCGAACGCGTGGGAGCAGGATTCCATCGAAATCTTCATCGACCCGAACAATGCCAAGACAACTGCTTTTGAGCCGGACGACGGTCAATATCGCATCAGCTTCGATAACGAACCCTCCGTCAATCCGGAGTCGTTGAAAGGGAATCTCGTATCCGCCGTGAAACGCACGGACACCGGATACATCGTGGAAGCCTCCATCGCTTGGCCGGGCACGGCGCCGATAGCCGGTGATTCGATCGGCTTCGACGTGCAGGTCAACAACGACGAGGATGGCGACGGCGCGCGCGACAGCGTCGCGATCTGGAGCGATACGTCCGGACAATCGTATCAGAATACATCCGGCTTTGGAGAGCTGAAGCTGAAATAATGCAGATGGAAAGCTTTTATTTCTATCGGTTGAGGGAGGCCGACGCTTATGTTTTTAACCAAGAAGAAGCTCATGATCGTTCTCTCGCTCGTGCTGGCTTGCGTAGCAGCCCTTCTCTGGATGGTCATCTCGTCTCATCATTCGAATTCCGATTCTGCTTTGACCGACGGCGTACCGGCAGGAAGCCATACGCCGAAAGTGTCGATGGCTTCTTTTCAAGAAGAAGGCATTCAGCTTGGAATGGAAAAGAATACGACCTATGACTTGCATTTACTGATGGATGAACTTCCGGACACCGAGCCGGTCTATCGGATTCATGCAACCGTAGTTATGCCTGCGGAGCTTGAGGTCGTCGGCTTCACTCCGAATCGCAACAATCTGCAGTCAACCCAGGCTACGTTCAATCAGACGGGCGGCGTTGCGGAGCTTACGATCCGTAACGCCGACGATTCGGCGATAGCCTATGCGAACCGGGACGCGAGCAAGGAACTGGCGACCATCACGATAAGATTGAATAATGAATTATCGAAGACCTATCAGGAGGAGATTAAATTGAGTAATTTCGAGATCGAATACAACGGCAATAATACCGCTGCCTACGATGTAAGCGGCGCGGCTGCCAAGGTAAATTACACGCAGCCTGCCAGCGCGGTCGGCAAGCTGCCGCCGAACGGAAACCCGCTTGTATCCCATAAGTTCGGCGCGGATCCCTACGCTCTCGTATTCGGGGATCGCGTATATGTGTACATGACGAACGACGTGCTGGAATACGATGCCGATGGCAATGTGAAAGACAATACTTACAGCAATATCAACAAAATTTCGGTCATTTCCTCGGACGACTTGGTCAACTGGACCGATCATGGGGAAATTCCGGTTGCCGGCCCGCAAGGCGCGGCCAAATGGGCAACGCAATCGTGGGCGCCGGCGGCCGCGCACAAAGTGATAGACGGCAAAGATAAATTCTTCCTCTATTTCGCCAACAACGCAAGCGGGATCGGCGTATTGACGAGCGACAGTCCGACCGGACCTTGGGTAGATCCGATCGGCAAAGCGTTAGTAACCAGATCGACTCCAGGCGTTGAGGGAGTAACCTGGTTGTTCGACCCGGCGGTGCTCGTAGACGACGACGGCAAGGCATATCTCTATTTCGGAGGCGGCATTCCGGAAGGCAAAGACGAAATGCCGGATACGGCACGAGTAATGGAACTGGGTCCGGATATGACGAGCGTGCTGGGCGAAGCGAAGATGATCCCGGCGCCGTTCATGTTCGAGGATGCCGGTATCAACAAATACAACGGCACTTACTATTATACGTACTGTTCCAATTTCTATGGCGGAACCCGCCCGGAAGGAAGCCCCCCCGCAGGTGAAATCGCGTATATGACGAGCGACAATCCGATGGGACCGTGGAAGTATCAGGGAACGATCCTGAAAAACCCCGGCCACTTCTTCGGCGTCGGCGGCAACAATCACCATTCGATGTTCCAGTTCAACGGAGAATGGTATATCGCGTATCACGCGCAGACGTTGTCCAAGGCGATGGGCGTTCCGAAGGGCTACCGCTCCACGCAATTGAACAAGGTTACCTTCGGCGAAGACGGTTCCATACAAGAGATTCAAGCGGATTACGAAGGCGTTCCGCAGATCAAGTCGTTTAATCCTTATCGCCGCGTCGAGGCAGCTACGATCGGCTGGAACGCCGGAGTCGCGACGGAAAAGCTCGCCGGCGAAGGAGGACAGCAGCAGATGGTCGTATCCGATATCGACGATGCGGATTGGATCGCCTTGTCCAAGGTTGATTTCGGAGACAAAGGGGCATCGACGTTCGTCGCCTCGGTATCCGGCGCGAAAGATCCCGCATCTATCGAACTGCGTCTTGACTCTCCGGACGGGAAGCTGATCGGAACGCTCTCCGTGTTGCCGACAGCCGAAGACTCCTGGACCGAATTTACGACGAAGGTTTCGGGCGCGGAAGGCACTCATCATTTATACTTCGTATTCAGAGGTGCAACCGGCGAAAAGCTGTTCAAGCTTTTGAGCTGGCAGTTCGGCGAATAGGAGAGAGAGAGTTCAGATCGCAGGCGCCGCATTACGCTATCGTTTGTGCAAGGCAGACTTTAGCCGCACGTTAAGTGCGGTTTTTTTCGTTGTTCCCGAACTCAAATAGGTAAAGATCAGGTAATAGAATCATGAAATGCATCTTGTTTTATCTTTGGCTGGCTTGGATAATAGGTTTATTTATAATAGGAAAGTTATATCCTAAAGCTACATTCGTGCAGGAGGCGACTATGAAAAAGGTTAAATCCAACGCCAGGCTGGTTCTTACCGCCTTATCCTCGATTGTTCTTCTAACGTCATGCTTTCAAGATAACGGCGTGAATATGAAGCCGATTTCTGAACAACAGCGAACGGATGAAATCGCATCCGGCGACCCGTCGCTAAGTAAATATAATCCGCCGATCGAGCTCACGTTCGTGAGAGAGACAGGCGGCTTGGACGATTTATTAAAGCAATTTCCGGGAGAAACGCTTGAAGATAACCGATGGAGCCGGCTCTATGAACAGGAGCTAGGCGTTCAAATCAAGTACGATTGGGTGGCCCAAGGCGATCAATATCGTCAAAAGCTTGGCTTTGCGCTTGCCACCGGAAAAATCCCGGACATCGTGCGAGTGAATGCGCAGCAGCTGAGACAGCTTAGCAACGCCGGACTGATTCAAGATTTGTCCGATGTTTACGTCAAATACGCTTCCCCGTTCACGAAAAGTATCCTCAGCCAGGAAGGGAACGGCCCGTTCGAAGCGGCTACGGTCGACGGAAAGCTGATGGGAATTCCGGAATCGTCTTCTTCCATCGAGGGAGCGGAATACTTATGGATCCGAACGGATTGGTTGGATAACCTCGGACTGCAACCGCCGCGTACCATGGAAGATTTGCTCGCGATTTCGAAAGCGTTTACAGAGGGTGACCCGGATCGGAACGGAAAGAACGATACGTTCGGGCTTGCGGTGACGAATTATATTTGGGATCCCGTGGCGGGGTTAATGGACTTCATGGCGGGATATGGTGCCTATCCGAACCTATGGTTGAAGAATGCATCCGGAAGTCTCGTCTACGGGGGCATTCAGCCAGAAGTCAAAAAAGCGTTAAAAGCGCTTCAAGAATTGTATGGCGACGGTCAAATCGACAGCGAATTCGCGATGATGGACGGAAGAAAAGTCAAGAGTGAAGTGGCAAAAGGAAAGATCGGGATCGCATATGGAGAGCAATGGAGTTCATTTTGGTTGCAACCGAGCCGCGAAAATCCGAAGGCGCAGTGGCAGGCGTTTCCGATCGTCTCTATCTCAGGCCAACAGACAAAGGTGCCGCTGCCGTTTAACACGAGCCAGTACTTAGCCGTACGAAAAGGATACGAGCATCCCGAAGCGATCGTGAAGCTGATCAATTTGCATTTGGAGAAGAACTGGGGAGCTACGGCCGAATATCAGACCTATTACAGTACCCCGTATCCTGCGTGGCAGCTTTCTCCCGTGACGCCGTTTCCGCCCAAGAAAAACTTGGAGGCGTACCTTCAGCTTGACGATGCCCGTCGTACCGGCAATCAATCGGTCCTAAAGGATGAGGCCAAGGCCATTCAGAAGAATATAGATATCTATATGGCGGGAAACGCGAATAAAGACATAGGGTGGGGCTGGGAAAGAACGTACGGTCCTTCGGGAGCATTCGCGATTCTCGACCAATACGAGAAAAATAACCAGCTGTTATACGAGAGCTTCACAGGCGGTCCGACGGAGACGATGATCGAGAAGCAATCGATTCTGAATAATTTGCTTTTCGATACTTATATCAACATCATTCTTGGACGTCCGATCGAGGAATTCGACCGATTCGTAGAAGAATGGCTCCGGCTTGGCGGGGACAGCATTACAATCGAAGTTAACCAATGGTTATCGAATAGAGGCCGCAATATGAAGTAACAGGCACTCGCATCGGAGGAGTCTACTTGCTCAATTTTCCCGCTAGTTCATTTCGCAAGACTCTTCTCGTAAGACTGGTCGTTACTTATTTGATTTTTATTCTCCCGGTTATTTTATTGGGGATGTACTTGTACAACTGGAGCTACAGGAACGCAAGCCAAGACCTTTCCAAGGCGACGTTATCCCAGTTATCCGATTATCTTGGGGACTTGAACCGCGAGATCGATTGGATGGAAATTCAGCAGTTCGATCTGCTAGAGGACAGCGATCTGAACAAATTGGCCTTGACGTGGGACATGATGGACAGCGTCGAAAGACGAACGAGCACGAATTATTTGGTGCATCGGCTCACGACTTTAAAGAGCAGCAGCGCCTATATTAAAGATGTCGACGTGCATATTCGTTCCATTAATAAGACCGTTTCGGCAAGCAACGCCGTGCATGATTTCGATGAGGACAGCTTTAACTATTTTCGTTCTATCGCGTACAAGAAAGAAAACCGCCTGATCAATTATAACAACGCTCTTCACCTTGGCGTTTCCAGGCAAAGCGGAATAAAGGGGGAGGAGCCGCTTTTCATCGTACAAATCGAATTGGATACGCAGAAGCTGAAAGATTCGTTGCGGCAAGTCAAAATGTATCCGGAAAGCCGGTCTTTCCTGCTATCGGAATCGTCGGGATTTTCTATAGGAAGCGACGGAGAATCGGATAAGATGCTGCAAAGCTACATGGAAGCCGTGAAGGGGAAGAACGGGAATACGTCCATGTTCACGGTGGAAGGCCAGAGATATCATATCGACGAAGTGCATTCCGATAATCTGGCTCTGTCCGTCGCGACCTACCTGCCGGAGGAAGCAGTCAAAAGACCATTGAAAAAGTTCAAAACCTGGGCTTGGTTATTCGTCTTCACGTCTTTATCCGCCATTATCATTTATTCTTTCTCCACGTACCGCTTTGTTCATAAACCTCTATTGCTTCTTGTACAGAGCTTTAGAAGAATGGAGGGCGGCGCATTAGACATCCAGATCGAACATGAACGAAAGGACGAATTCGGCTATTTGTACAATCGATTCAATCATATGCTGAGGAAGCTGCAAGCGCTGATCGATCAGGATTTCAAACAGAAGCTGATGATGCAGAGGTCGGAATTAAAACAGCTGCAATCGCAGATCAACCCTCATTTTCTATACAACAGCTTCTTTATTCTGAATTCGCTCGCTAAAACCGGCGATTTGGAGAGAATCGAACAGTTCACGATCATGCTCGGCGAATATTTTCGGTTCATCACGCGCAACGGTGAAGACAACGTGAAGCTGGCGGAAGAAATCAAACACTCGCGCATGTATACCGAAATCCAAAAACTCCGTTTCTCAAGACGGATTCGCGTACAATTCGACGAATTACCGAAGGATATGGAAGCGATCCGCGTTCCGAGGCTGATCATTCAGCCTCTGATCGAGAACGCTTATGAGCATTGCCTCGAGAAGATGACGGAGGAAGGCCAGCTTCGCGTTACGTTTGAAAGCACACCTGCCGAAGCTAGCATTATCGTCGAGGACAATGGCGGCGTTAGCGATATCGAAATCGAGGCGTTGAATGAACGATTAGCCCATTCGAACGAATCCCACGAAATGACGGGAATGATCAACATTCATCGGAGAATTCTTCTTATTTACGGCGAGGGAAGCGGGTTGTTACTTTCCAGAAGCGAGCTGAACGGTCTGAAGGTCACGGTACGAATTAAGCTGGGGGAGGTTGAAGGCCATGTATAGACTGCTGATCGTCGATGATGAAGAGATTATTACGGATAGTCTATATGAGGTATTCGCTAAGCTCATGCCGGACGAATTGGACGTATGCAAAGCCTATTCCGCAGCAGAAGCGCTGAATTGGATGTCGCGTACCCGAATCGATATCGTCTTGACCGATATAAGCATGCCCGGAATGAACGGATTGGAATTAACGGAAGAAATCCATGCCTATTGGCCAAGATGCAAAGTGATCTTCCTAACCGGTCACAGCGAGTTCGAATATGCCTATAAAGCGATTCAAATGTCCGATGTCCGATATTTGCTGAAAACGGAAGGTTACGATAAAGTCACGCAAACCGTGCAGGAAGTCATAGACGAGATCAATCGCGGCAATCAAATGAGCGAGCTTGTCGAACAGTCCCGTGAACAAAAGTTCGCCCTTGAACTGATGGCGCAAAGGGACTATTTCATGCACCTGCTTCAAGATAGTCCTGTTCTTTGCAGGGATCAAGAGGCGCTCGCCAAGGAGTTCCGCTCGTTGAATATCGGATTGGATCCGACCTTTCCCGTCGTGCTGGTCATCGGCCGCTTGTCTTATCCCGCGGACACCTCCTATAGCGAAAGAAGCCGGATCGTTCATGCCTCCGAAAGAATATGGAATTCGTGTTTGTCTGAACAAGCCCGTTATGTCGGTATCGTAGATAAACATGGGGATAACGTATGGTTTCTGCAGCCATCCCAGCATGCAGCGGAGAAGTTCGACAGTCACTTCATTCGTTATTTGGAGGGTACGCTGGAACTCGTCCAGGAGACAGGCTTGGTAGCGTTGGGACTGACGACGGTATTCGCCGTAAGCGGCGCATCCAGCGAATGGGAAGCGATCACTTGGCAATATGAAAGGCTGCGTCAGTTGCAGCAGTTAAAGCATAGCGAGGGAATATCCGTCATTATCACGGACCGCGCCGATCAGCCGGAAGCATCGGAAACCAAGGGTACGCAACCGATCAGCCAAAAGGCGGAGTTCATGGCGGCGCACATTGAAGCCGATAGGAAAGCAAAGTTCGATGAATGCTTGGATGAAGTGATGGGCAGATTATCGCAAGCCGACGCAAACGTGCAGCAAACGATCGAGGCGTATTATTCGATCGCGCTCGTGCTCTTTTCTTATATCAATCGATGGGGACTTCATCGGCAAATCTGCGACAGCGGAAAGCTGATGCGTCTCGACAACCATCTCTCCATGAAAGAGGCCTTCCAATACTTGTCCCAAATCGCGGATAGCATCTTCAGCATCAAGCGGCTTGACGAGAAGGATAGGGCATCCGGCATCATCGATCAGATCTGTCAATTCATCCATGATCATCTTAGCGAGGATTTGTCCTTGGTAAGATTGGCGGAGATCAACTATTTCAACCCGACCTATTTATCCCGTTTTTTCAAACAGGAGCGAGGCATCAATTTGTCCGAGTACATTGATCGATGCCGCATCAAGAAAGCGATGGAGCTTCTTAGAGACGGGGAACTCAAGGTGAGAGAGGTAGCGGCTTCCGTCGGTTATGAGGC
This sequence comes from Cohnella yongneupensis, assembly GCF_042655785.1. Taxonomy (NCBI): domain Bacteria; kingdom Bacillati; phylum Bacillota; class Bacilli; order Caryophanales; family Paenibacillaceae; genus Cohnella; species Cohnella yongneupensis. The sequence goes on along the minus strand of NZ_JBHSNC010000024.1, from coordinate 279,988 downwards.
AGCGCATTCCTTCACTCGCTTCTTTAAGAAGGAGACGGGCATGACTCCTCAGGAGTATCGGGATACGATTCCCATCGGTTGATATCGATAAGCGGCAGTCTAGGACGCTATGCGTCCTAGACTGCCGCTCTTTGTTGTTGGCTTTAAGCGGTAATTAATGCTTGCTTCCTGTACTCGTTAGCGCTTGCCCCCGTATATTCCTTGAACTTTTTATAGAACCAATCGATTTCCGTATATCCGACATGGTTAGCGACTTCGTAGATGCGCATGTCTGTTTGTTCAAGCAGCTGTTTGGCTTTTTCCATCCGTTGCTGAAGCAAATATTCGTTGAATGACATTTTTTCTTCGTTCTTAAACTTTTGGCCCAAATACGCACAGTTAAAGTGCAAGGTATCCGATATTTTTTTGAGCGATACGTTCTGGTGCAGCTCTTCTTGCACGTATTTTTTGACCACATCGATGATCGAGGATTGCGGTTGGCGCTTCCACTGTATAGAGGTGATGAGGGGATTGTTCGTTACCGTCTTCCCATTAAGCTCCTCCAGAACGGCTTGCAGGCTTGCGACTAAATCGGACGGCTGAACGGGGTCTGCCAAGTAATCGCTTACTTGATAGGTTAAAGCTTTCCTTGCGAGATTGAAGTCATGATCGCCGCCAATAACGATGATAGGTACGCGACTGAATTGCCGTATTTGGCCGCAAAGCTGTATTCCGTCCGATTGTAAGCGCTTAATATTTATGAGTACAAGTGAGAAACGTTGCGTGTCCATGATAGATAGGGCGTCGCCGGTATTATCGGCATAGGCTTGGATATCAAAGCCTAATTGACCCCAGTCTAGCATTTGTTGAGTGTCTTCCCTCGACCGCATGTTCGGATCCACTAGTAGCACATTATGCAAATTAAGTACCTCGCTTTCAGAAGACGATGACTACACTTTCTATTATTATCAACTCCCGGATAGCGAGACAATGTGCAACTCTTTACACCTAGTGCATTTGTTTACCTCTTCAACAAAGTGTTTGAAAGCGGTATCAAAACCTATAAATCAACGGGTGAAATAACTGAATACCGGCAGGTTGTGGCTCAAAAATGTAAGCGTTACACTTCTCGGTGTAATCCAATTTCAGGGGGGACTAAGATGCGTAACAAGAAGTTTGCAACAACGTTAGTAAGCTTATTGATGGTCAGTGCATTGGCTGCTTGCGGCGGCGGTAACAACGGCAATAACGGCAGTGCAAGTCCAAGCACCGCGCCTAGCAGCTCTGCTGCGGTAGAACCATCCGCATCCGCGAGCGCTTCCGCGCCGGAAGCGGTCGAGGAAGGAACGCCGGACATGGATTTCGACTTGGGCGGCCGGACGATCAAGGTCGTATCATGGTGGGATATGACTCCGGGGGAGAACAATCCGGACGACATTCAGATGAAGAAAAACCTGGAAGAATTAGAGAAGAAGCATAACTTCAAAATGGAGTTCGTCGCAGTCGACTATGGCGAATATCAAGAGAAGGTAACGGCATCCCTACTCTCTGGGGCGCCGATCGGCGATATCGTCAGAGTGGGCAGAAACTATGCGTTCCCAGCGTTGGTGAAGCAAGATTTGTTCTGGCCGGTCGACGAGTATACGAAGAACAAGAATGCGTTCGACCAAGACGCGACGAATAAATGGGGACAGTACAACGGAAGAGGCTACTTGTTCGAAGCGCAACGGGAAAACCTGGTTCAGGGCATCTTTTACAACAGAACGCTCATGAATAAACTCGGCATTAAGCCGCTGCAGGACTATGTGAACGAAGACACTTGGAATTGGGATACGTTCGTTCAAGTTGCCAAAGACGCGAACAAAGATACGAATAACGACGGCAAGCTGGATACTTGGGGTTTAGCGAATCCGACCCTGACTGATCCAGCCTTGTACTCCAACGAGGCGACGCTCACTAGCGGCGACAAGCAAACGCTGGACGATCCAAAGACAGTGGAAGCGCTTAACTTCGTGTCCCGTATTGCAACCGAGAAGGTGGCAAGACCAACGGAAGGCGGAGATTGGACGGAGCCAGGCCAATTCTTCCGTCAAGGAAACACGCTTATGTATACCGGAGCCATGTACGAAATCGGCGGATTGAAGACCGACATGAAAGATTACGACATCGGCTTCGTCCCATTCCCGAAAGGACCTAGCGCAAGTGTCTATCATTCCTTGGAAGGCGCGTATCAGGCCCTGACGATTCCTAAGGCAGTTAAGGATCCGGATAAGCTCCTGTATATCTGGGAGAAATGGCACGATATTGACTCCATCTATGATTACCCAGGTCAGGCAGGTTACGAACAAAATCTGTCTACCGAAGATGATATCAACAATGCGAAGACGGTTGCCCAAGGGTTGACCGTGCTGGAGCACGGCACGTTCATGCCGGACTTCCCGTATTACGCGATCGGCGGCGATCTTACTAACGGTGAATCGGTATCGACGGTTATCGAGAAGTATAAGGCGCCGGCGCAAGCGGCAATCGACAAAGTATACCAAAAGTAATTTAAAAACAGCCAATAGTCCCCATTTAGATCCTTTCTATAATGGGGACTATTGTTGAATTTCGATCTTTTGCGGCAGGAGGGGAGAAGCGTTGAAGATCCTCAAGAAGAAATACGGAACGATCATTCTCGTATTGCTCTTATTTTTTTTGTCAATTTGGGTTTTCTACCCGTCGGGTCATACGGGTATTGGGAACGCACAGGCTATGCCTGATTTCGTAGCGGTAACGGATTCGGACGAAACGAACGAGTATGACGAGTATTTGAACAACGCTCAGGGCGTAGACCGGCCAAGCCAAGTGATTCGAATCGAGGGTGAAGGCTACTCTAAGACTGACGGGGAAGGATTCGAAATCGCGGATCACTACCAGGGCCTGGATGGAACAGCCGTAATTACGCCGGATGCGGGATCGATCAGTTGGAACGTGAATGTCGATCAACCGGGCTTGTACAACGTTAGAATCCACTATTATCCAATAGAAGGCAAAAGCTCGTCAATCGAGAGGGAGTTTGCCATTAATCAGGAAGTGCCCTTCAAGGGCGCCGAGATCATCTTGTTGAACCGGCTTTGGGGCAATCGGGACGCAGAGATCAAGCGGGATGACAGAGGCAACGATCTGCGGCCGAGACAGGTAGAGAAACCAGCATGGCAACTGGCGCCATTCACGGATAACGAGGGCAATTACGACGAACCTTACTTGTTCAAATTCGGTAAGGGAACTCAAACCCTTTCGTTGACCGCCTTAAGAGAGCCGATGGCCATTGACTATATTGAGTTGTATCAGGAAAAAACTTTGAAATCCTACGCAGAGACCAAAAGCGGATACGAAGCCGAAGGAATCGGCGCCTCCAATGATCAATATCTGCTCGTACAAGCAGAGGATGCCGTTCTCAAATCCGCTCCGACGCTATTCCCGATTTCAGACCGTTCGGATGCGGCAGTTGTGCCGCAGGATGACGCGAAGATCCGAATCAACACGATCGGCGGAGTGAACTGGAAGCTGCCGGGACAGTGGATCGAGTGGGAAGTTGATGTGAAACAGGACGGACTCTATCAAATCGCTTTGAAAAGGAAGCAGGATCAGCTTCGAGGCGTTTACGCCACGCGAAGTCTCACGATCGACGGCGAATACCCGTTCAACGAAATGAAGCGGCTTCGGTTCGATTTCGATCGACAATGGCAGATGGACTTACTTGGCGGAGATGAGCCGTACTTGTTCCATCTGACCAAGGGCAAGCATCTCATCCGGATGACCGTCACGATGGGCGATTTCGCGCCGCTGGTTCGAACCATTCAATCCAGCGTGCTGCAGTTGAACGAAATGTACAGGAAGATTTTGATCATTACTTCGAATACGCCGGATCCGTATCGCGATTACCAATTGGAGAAACGAATTCCGGAAATGGTAGACGTATTCAAGAAGCAAGCCGAAACGATTCAAAGCGTAGCCGATTATTTGGAGGAAGCGACAGGCGAAGTGAGCGATAAAGTCGCCGTGCTTCATACGATGGTTCGCCAATTGGAGGCCATGGCGAAGGAGCCTGAAACGGTAGCCAAACGTCTAGGCTCGTTCAAGATCAATATAGGCGCGCTTGGCACGTGGCTCCTAACGGTAAGGGAACAACCTCTTACGCTCGATTACCTTGTCGTATCATCGCCTAACATGAAGCTTCCGAAGGCGAATGCGGCATTCATCGATACGTCGAAGCACGAGCTTGGCTCCTTCGTCGCTTCGTATACCCAAGACTACGACAGCATCGGAAATACCGGCAAGAGCGAGCAATCGGTCGATGTCTGGATTACGACGGGTCGCGACCAGGCGCAAGTGCTGAAAGGCTTGATCGACGACTCCTTCACGCCGGAGACGAACATATCGGTACATCTTAAGCTCGTCCCCGGCAATGTTCTGCTTCCCGCGACGCTGGCCGGCGAAGGTCCGGACGTGGCGATGCAGATCGGCGAAGACGTGCCCGTCAACTATGCGATGAGGAAAGCAGCGGCCGATCTGTCGGGCTTTGCCGACTTTAAGGATGTCGCGTCCCAATTCAGGGATAGCGCGATGGAGCCTTACAAGTACAAAGGCGGCGTATATGCGCTTCCGGAGCAGCAAACGTTCCCTATGCTGTTCTATCGCAAAGATATCTTAAAGGAACTGAATCTTGAGGTCCCTAAGACGTGGCAGGATGTATATAACATGATTGCCGTGCTTCAGAAGCACAACATGTCCTTTTGGCTACCGGTCGAAGATCCGACGAAAAGTCAGGTTGGGGTTCCGAATGCGATATTCTCGATGCTGCTTTACCAGCATGGCGGAGCGTTCTATCGGGATGACGGCAAACAAAGCGGACTGGATTCCGATACGTCCATGGAAATGTTCAAGAAATGGACGCAGTTCTACACCAACTACAAGTTCCCGTTAATAGCGGACTTCCCTAACCGGTTCCGGGTCGGCGAGATGCCGATCGGCATTGCCGATTATACGACCTATAATATGCTGACGGTCACGGCGCCGGAAATCAAAGGCTTGTGGGACTTTACGATGGTTCCGGGCACGGAGATGGAAGACGGCACCGTTAATCACGCGGTAGCCAGCCATACGACCTCCGTGATGATGCTGGAGAACGCGAACGACAAGCAAGCGGCTTGGGAGTTCATGAAATGGTGGACGTCCAAAGAAACCCAACTCGCGTACGGACGCGAAATGGAAGGGCTTCTGGGCGAGTCCGCGCGTTATCCGACGGCTAATATCGAAGCGCTCGAGGAATTGCCTTGGCCGATCAAGGATTATAAAAACTTAGCGAGTCAGTGGCAGTGGGTACAGGGTATCCCGCAAGTTCCGGGCGGTTATTTCACGGGCAGACATTTGGACAATGCCTTCCGAAAGGTCGTTAACGCTGGCGAAAACCCGCGCGAAGCGTTGTCGGATTATATCCTGTACATTAACGACGAAATCTCTCTTAAGAGAAAAGAATTCAAACTATCGAACTAGCTTAGGGGGTGAAAGCCGATGCAATCGGAAACAACGAGTCAACCCGTCCCTTCGTTCATACCCGCGAATGCCGGTAGACAATCGAAATTGGCGATGAAGTGGAAGGAAATCAAAAGAAACAAGCATTATTACCTTCTGATGAGTCCTTACATGCTCATTTTCTTCACCTTTACCGTTATCCCGGTTTTATTCTCGTTAATCTTAAGCTTTTTCTACTTCAATATGCTTGAGTTTCCTCGATTCGTAGGGCTGCAAAACTACTCCAGGCTGTTGCTTAACGACGATATATTCATGATCGCCCTGAAGAACACGCTCTTGTTCGCGATCATTACCGGTCCGATCAGCTATATCGCCTGTTTTCTGTTCGCATGGATTATCAACGAGCTGTCGCCAAAAGTCCGCGCGTTCATGACGTTGGTATTCTATGCGCCGTCGATCGCCGGAAACGTGTTTTTCATTTGGTTGATCATCTTCTCGGGCGATAGCTATGGCTATTTGAACGGCTTTTTGATCAAATACGGATTTAAATTGGAACCGACTCAGTGGCTGACGAACGAGAAGTATATTTTGGCGATCGTTATTATCGTCCAGCTTTGGCTGAGCCTCGGAACGAGCTTCCTGGCATTCATCGCAGGTTTGCAAACGATCGATAAATCGTTGGTCGAAGCCGGAGCGATGGACGGAATCAAGAACAGATGGCAGGAGCTTTGGTACATTACGCTGCCGTCCATGAGGCCTCAGCTGATGTTCGGGGCCGTCATGCAGATTACCGCATCGTTCGCGGTTGCCGACGTATCGATCGCGCTAGCGGGCTTCCCGAGCGTCAACTACGCCGCGCATACCGTTGTCACGCACTTGATGGATTATGGCACGATTCGTTTCGAGATGGGCTATGCATCCGCGATTGCGACGTTTCTCTTCTTTATGATGATCGGGGCCAACATCCTGACGCAAAAATTGCTGAGAAAGGTAGGGGAGTGACGTTGATTTTGAAATCGATCCAGGGCTTCCGGATGTCCAGAAAGCTCAATCGCTCTTTTACCGTCAGCCTTTTGTTGTTCTTGCTGTTGGCCGTATTTGGATCTTTTATGGCCTTGCCGTTAATTTATGCGGTGAACAATGCGTTCAAGCCGCTGGATGAGCTGTTCATTTTCCCGCCGCGCTTTCTCGTCAGAAATCCGACCATGGATAACTTCTACGATTTGTTCGCGCTAATGGGGAATTCATGGGTGCCGCTCTCGCGTTATATCGCAAATACGTTGTTTATTACGATTGTCGGTACCGTGGGACATATTTTGCTCGCATCGGCCGCGGCATACCCGCTTGCGAAATTTCGGTTCCCGGGATCTAGAGTGCTCTTTACGATCGTCGTATTATCCTTGATGTTCTCCGGCACGGTTACGGCTATTCCGAACTATATGGTGATGTCTTGGCTGGGATGGATCAACACGCATGCATCGATTATTGTTCCGTCGCTCGCCTTCCCACTCGGACTGTTTCTAATGAAGCAATTCATGGAACAAATCCCCGATGCGCTTCTGGAGGCGGCCAAGATCGACGGCGCTAACGAGTATCGGATCTTTTGGACCATCGTAATGCCTAACGTGAAGCCTGCGTGGTTAACGCTTATGATTTTGCAGTTTCCGGCGTTGTGGGGATCTGATGGCGGCAACTTCATCTACAGCGAGAATTTAAAAACGCTGCACTATGCGCTCGGTCAAATCACCCAGGGGGGAATCGCCAGGGCAGGCGTCGGAGCGGCCGTCGCGCTGATGCTGATGGTGGTTCCGATCACACTCTTCATCATCTCCCAGAGTAGCGTTATTCAGACCATGACGACTTCCGGCATGAAAGAGTAGAAAGGATGCGTGCACGATGTTGAAAAGCTTACGGAGAGTGAGCGCATACATCCTTATTGCGCTTTGCTGTCTGCTGGTTATTAGTCTCGGCGGCAATGCTGTCCAGGCTGAAGAAAGCGGCGGTTCATACAATTATTCCGCTTGGGGAGATCCTGTTGCCGCGCCATCGGCTTATCAGGCGACCGTGGCGTGGAACGGCGAAAGCTTAGGAGTAGGTGCGCTTAAGGATCCAAACGATATTCACGTCACGGCGGATAAACACATTTACGTGCTGGATTCCGGCAACCAGCGAATCGTCGTCTTGGATGAGCAGTTCAAGCCCGTGCGAACGATCGATTCATTCGACCGCGACGGGCAAACCGATCATTTTAATAACCCGCAGGGCTTGTTCGTAACGGAAGGCAATCATGTATATGTCGCCGACACGGGGAACAAACGGATTGTTCATCTCGATCAGGACGGCAAGCTTGTGAATATCGTCGAATCGCCTCAATCCGAGTCTTTGGCAGCCGGCTTCCAATTCCAGCCCGTTCGGATCGTCGTAGACAAGGCGCAGCGAATGTACGTCATGTCAACGGGCGTCTATGACGGCTTTATGGAATTTAACGCGGACGGTACCTTCTCTTCCTTTATAGGCGCCAACCGGGTGCAGTACAATGCGCTCGATCACTTGTGGAAGATGCTGTCGACTAAGGCGCAGCGGAGCCAAATGATTATGTATACGCCGACGGAGTTTACGAACATGGATATCGACGAAGAAGGCTTCCTCTACGCGACGAACGGACAGCAGAGCGACAACGTCAAGAAGCTTAACGCTCAGGGCAACGATATCTTGAGAAGAAATGGTTACTTCCCTCCTGGAGGTGACTTCTGGTGGACTTCTTTGGATGGTGCGCCTAGGCTCACCGATATCGATGTCACGGATAGCGATATCTACTCGGTTCTTGATGGCAAAAGAGGACGCATCCTCACTTACAACGGAGACGGATATCTCATGTACGTCTTCGGCGAGCTAGGCAATCAGCTCGGCGAATTCAATACGGCGGTAGCGTTCGAGCGGATCGGGGACGACTTTCTTGTCCTGGATAAGACGCTCGGGGAAATAACAGTATTCCAATCGACGGAGTACGGCCGGACGCTTAATGAAGCGGTCAGAAGCTATTTCAAAGGCGACGAGGAGCAAGCAAACCTGTTGTACGAGAAGACGATCAACATGAATGCGAACTTGGATTTCGCCTACTCCGGGATCGGTAAAGCAAAGCTTCGTCAGGGCGACTATGCCGAGGCGATGAAGTACTTCAAACGAAGCCTGGATCAAAAAAATTATTCAAAGGCGTTCCTTCTCTACCGTAAGCAAGTTCTTCGGGAACACTTCACGGAGATCGTCGCCACCTTGTTCGCGCTGCTTCTATGTGTGTTCCTATTGAAAAGATACCGGAAAAAGAGGGGGAAGAAGAATGTCATCGTTACCGGGCAAAGCGGAGGCTAAATTCCCTCTTCACCTGATCGTGCATCCTTTCAAAGGCTTTTGGGATCTGAAATACGAGCTTGGCCGAAAGGCAAGCCTCGTCGTTTCCTTTGCCATTCTGTTCCTGATGGTCGCCACGAACATACTTTCAAGCGAGTACAGCGGTTTCGTGGTCCATATCACGAACCCAGACAACATGAACAGCTTTATGGAAATTATGTACGTGGTCATTCCCGTATTGTTCTGGTGCGTGGCCAATTGGTTGCTCACCACGCTAATGGACGGCGAAGGGAAATTCGTCGAAATCTTTATCTCGACCTGCTTTGCGCTGACGCCGCTCGTCATTATTAATTTTCCTTGGATATGGCTAAGCAACTTTATCTCGCTTCAGGAAGCGTCGTTTTATCACTTTTCATCCAGTTTCGCTACCCTATGGTTCGTATTTCTATTGTTCGTCGGGAACATGACGGTGCATCAATTCACGCCGTCCAAGACGGTATGGACCATTGCGCTGACGCTTGTGACGATGGCCTTCATGGCATTCTTGTGCCTATTGTTCTTTAGCTTAATCCAACAGATTCTTAGCTTCATCTATACCATATCCCAAGAGCTTTCCTTGAGGAGCTAAGGAAGGAGGCATTCCTATGAGGTTGGCCAGAAAGTCACTGCTAATCGCATTCTGCTCGGTCGGAGTGATGATCGCAGGCTGCAGCGATTCCAAGCCGGACAATCAAGCCAAGACAACCGATCAGTCCGTGGTGGCGTTCTCGCCGGGCAAGCCGCTCAGCGCATCCTTCTCGGATCCCCGCGTAGAGGGGATGAAGGGGGTAGCCGAGAATGATCAGTTGCGCTTGTTCGCCGACGATCAATCAGGCACGATAGCCGTTCTGAATAAGAAGACCGGCGCGATATGGTATAGCAATCCGCCCGGCAGGGAGTCGGATTCGCTCGCGTCGGGGATTAACAAAGATTTATTGTCCTCACAGATGAGAATAGACTTCTACAATAATTTAGGACAGCTTAGTTCGATTAATTCGTATACGGAAAGCGTTGCCTATAAGCAGATTCAAATGGAACCTATTCCGAACGGCGTCCGAGCGGTTTACCAATTCGGCAAGGCTCAAAAGTCATTCGAAGACATGCCTCAAATGCTTACCAAGGCTAGGTTCGATGAATTGACAAGCAAATTGGACAAAACCGCGCAGCGCGCCATGAAAATCGCATACAAAGAGGATTCCGAGAAGAAGGACATCCTCGTCAGAAACGACAGCGCCTTGCAGGGAATCCAGCTGGACAAGGCGCTCAAAGCTTTCGAAGCTATCGGCTATACGGAAGAAGATTTGAAGAAGGATGCGGCCGCGCTGAATTTGGATCAGACGAAGTCCGAGCCGCGAATATTCCAGGCTTCGATCGAGTATACGTTGGACGCTGATAGTCTCATTGCGAAAATTCCCGTCTCCAGCATCCATTATCCCAAGGAATATCCGGTCAACATGGTTACCATGTTGAGCTTCTTCGGCGCGGAAGGTCCGGATGCGGAGGGCGCATTATTCGTCCCGGACGGTTCGGGATCGCTCATTCGCTTCAACAATGGCAAAACAAGATATCCGTCCTACCAGCAGCTCGTATACGGTGCGGATCAGACGATCGATCGTACCGAGGATGCGGCGAGAGAACAAGATGTCAGGCTGCCGGTATTCGGAATCCTGCGGAAAGACGAAGCGTTTCTCGGCATCATCGAAGAAGGCGCGGCGGAGGCCACGATCAATGCGGACGTCGCCGGCAGACTGAACGGCTACAACTACGTATATCCGAGCTTCAACGTGATCAATAAAGACGAGGTCACCTTGTTCGCGAACGAACAGCAGCGTTCGCTGCCGAAGTTCCAAGAAAATCCGATGAAGACGGATTACGCGGTACGCTATGCTTTTCTAAGCGGAGAAGACGCCTCCTATCAGGGAATGGCGAAATACTACCAGCAATATTTGCAGCAGAAGAACGGACTTCCAAAGCAAAGCGTGGATGCGAAGGAGGATGTCCCGTTCTACTTGCAGCTAGTCGGAAGCATAGACAAGAAGAAGCATCTACTAGGCATTCCTTACAACACGCTGGAATCGCTAACGACTTTCGAACAGGCGGAAAGCATCGTCGCACAGGCGCAGCAACGAGATATCCGCAATTTAAAAGTCAAATTCGCCGGTTGGTTCAACGGAGGACTTGACCACGAAGTGCCGGATCACGTATCGGTAGACAAAGCGGTCGGAGGCAGCAAGGGATTAGAGAAATTCACGGCATTCGCCCAGGAAAAAGGCATTTCCTTCTTCCCGGACGTTGCCCTTCTGGTCGCCAATTCGGGCGCTAGCTTCGATGAGAATGACGACGCTGCAAGAACGCTCCGAGACGATCCTGCGATGTTGTTCCCGATTAACCTTGCGACGAACCGGCGGGACAGGATGAAGCCGCCTTCCTATGTCGTATCGCCACGGCTTGTCGGAGATTACGTGGATACCGTGCTGAAGAGCTTGAAGAACTATAATTCCGGCGGTATTTCGCTGCGGGATATGACCGAATCGCTCAATAGCGACTACCGGAAAAATCAACAAATCGATCGGGTACAGTCCCAGGGAATATCGACCCAATCGTTGTCCAAGATGCGCGATGACCATTTGAGCATCATGGGCAACGGAGGCAACGCCTATGCGCTTCCTTACTTGACGGATATCACTAACGCGCCGATGTCGAACAGCAAATTCAAAATCGAGGACGAATCTATTCCGTTCTATCAAATGGTCCTTCACGGTTATATCGACTATACGGGCACGCCGTACAATTTGAGTACCTATAACGATGTCCAGCAATATGTGCTCAAATGTCTCGAATACGGAGCAGGCGTGTACTTCGAGTGGATCTACGAACCGAACTACAAGGTGAAGGACACGGATTTCGACAGCCTGTATGCCGTTAATTACGAGCTATGGATCGATCAGGCCGCCGAGATTTACAAGGAAGTAAACGGGGTTCTGGGCGATGTTCAGAACCAACGGATCGTCTCCCATGAGAAGCTGGGCGAAGGCGTCTTCAAAACCGTATACGAGAACGGAAAGTACGTCATCGTCAACTATAACCGTTCCGAGGTACAGCTTGACGGAAAGAAGATCGAAGCCGAAAGCTACGTAACGGGCGGTGAGCAATCTTGAGATTAACGACGAAGCTCCGATTTAACCAGAAGACCTACGCGCAGAAGAAAGCCATTTGGGGCTTTATTTACGTCTTGCCATGGCTGTTAGGCTTTCTACTCTTTTTCCTGGTGCCTTTGATCTCTTCTCTGCGATTCAGCTTCAGCAAAATCCAGGCGAATTCCAACGGTATCATTGTCGACTTCATCGGTCTCGACAATTTCAAGGAAGCTTTAACGGTCAACACGAGCTTTAACCGTACCTTGACCGAATCGATCGTCGAAATGGTCGTTAACGTGCCTATTATCGTCATTTTCAGCTTGTTCTTGGCCGTATTGTTAAACCAGAAATTCGTCGGGAGAACGTTGTCGCGCGCGATTTTCTTCCTCCCGGTTATTCTGGCGTCCGGCGTCATTATGGCGCTCGACAGCACAAGCTTGGTTCAGGCGGTCAACGATGCGAATCAAGGCGGCACCGTGTTCAGCGGAGGACTAGGTACGTTCCAGCTCGAGAATATGATGCTGGACGCGGGAGTGAGCGAAAGCATCGTCAACTATTTGACGAGCGCCGTGAGTCGCATCTATCAGATTGTAAGCCAGTCCGGCGTGCAGATTCTTATTTTCCTGGCAGGCATTCAGACGATATCTCCGCAGCTGTACGAGGCATCCAAGATGGAAGGCGCGACCGGGTATGAGGCGTTCTGGAAAATCACGTTCCCGATGGTTAGCCCGCTTATTCTGGTCAACGTGATCTACACCATCATCGATTCGTTCTCGACGAACGCAATGACGGACTTGATCAGGGACACCGGATTCAATTCGTTTAACTTCGGACTAAGCTCCGCGATGGCCTGGATCTACTTCCTGGCGGTGGCCCTGATCCTGCTGATCAGCTCCTATCTGATTTCTAGGAAGGTGTTCTACTATGATTAAAGCGAATTTGAGGAAGCTGGTTGCCTGGCAAATTGCCCGATTGTTATCGTTCGAATCTTGGAAAAGAGGGCTGTGGACGTGTATTCGGCTCGTTCTGATTGCGGGGCTGTCGTTCGTAATCATCTATCCGATTCTTCAAAAAATCGCAACGGCGATCAAGGATAAAACCGATCTATATTCGCCGATCGTCATCTGGATTCCCGAGCATTTCACGTCGGATAATTTCAAGCAGGCGATAAAAATCATGGATTATTGGACGACGCTGGGCAATACGTTCACCCTCTCGGCGATGGTGACGGTCCTGACCGCGATGTCTTGCGCATTCGCAGGCTATGGGTTCGCTCGGCTGAAATTCAAGGGGAGCAACCTGCTATTCGGAGGCGTTATTTTGACGATTCTCGTACCGCCTACGACGATTCTCATTCCGATGTATTTGAACTTGAAAGACTTTTCCTTGATGGGGTTAATTCCTCTGTTCACAGGGAAATCCGTCAATCTGCTCGATACGCAGTGGCCGTTCATTCTGACGTCCTTGACGGCGAATTCGATGAAGGCGGGCTTGTATATCTTCATCTTCCGTCAATTTTTCAGGGGAATTCCGAAAGAGGTCGAAGAAGCCGCCTATATCGATGGCGCCAGCGTCAGCAAGACGTTCACTAAAATCATGCTACCTAACGCGACGCCTTCGATCATCACGGTGCTGCTCTTCTCGTTCGTATGGCAGTGGAATGACAGCTTCTTTACGACGACCTACTTGACGACAAGCAAAGTGATGTCGATCATGCTGTCTTCGCTGCCTTACAATCTGAGGATTATGCTGAACGACGGCGTCTCTTCCGGAGCGGATCCGTTCTATCAGAGCATGGTGCTCGATACGGGCATGCTGCTCGCCATCGCGCCGCTTGTCCTGATTTATATTTTCGTTCAGCGATACTTCGTCGAAAGCGTCGAGCGTACGGGGATCGTCGGTTAATAACAAGCGTTGCGGCAAACAGCCGATTGCGAATGCAGTCGGTTGTTTGCTTATTATCTATAAACTGGCAGGTTGTAGCGGTTTGGTGCGAGCGATAAACTTTCTATGATCCAGAAATTTCCTAAAGGAGGCGCGCCATGACAGAGGTTACTTTGCTAGACGGCGTATTCAAACAATCGCAAAATACGGGGAAAGGCTTCCTGCTTCAATTGGACGTCGATCGGTTGGTCGCGCCTTGCTATGAAGCGGCATCCATCCAACCGAAGGCGCCGCGTTATGGCGGCTGGGAGTCGATGCAAATCGCCGGTCATTCGATCGGTCACTGGCTATCGGCCGTCGCGGCCATGTATGCGGAGACCAAGGACGAGGCGCTGCTGCAAAAACTGACTTATGCGGTAGACGAAATTTCGTTCGTGCAGTCGCACGATGCGGACGGTTACGTGAGCGGGGTTCCGAGGGGATGTTTCGACAACGTCTTCAGCGGCGATTTCGAGGTCAATCACTTCGGTTTGGGCGGGATATGGGTACCGTGGTACAGCATTCATAAAATTTACGCGGGTCTCATAGATGCATACCAGCTAGCCGACATCGAAAAAGCGCTTCAAGCGGTGGTCAAGCTGGCGGACTGGGCGAAGAGAGGCACAGACCGGCTGACAGACGAGCAATTCCAGCGCATGCTGATCTGCGAGCACGGCGGGATGAACGAAGCGATGGCGAGTCTGTATCAGGTGACGGGGAACCGAGATTATTTGGATTTGGCGATCCGGTTTTGCCATCAAGCCATATTGGAGCCGCTGTCCCGCGGGATTGACGAGCTGGATGGCAAGCATGCCAATACGCAAATTCCGAAGGTCATTGGAGCCGCCAAGCTCTATGAAATCACCGGGGAAGAGAAGTATCGGAACATCGCCGAGTTTTTCTGGAACGAGGTGACGAAGAATCGTTCCTATATTTTCGGGGGCAACAGCAACAGCGAGCATTTTAAGGCGAGAAACACGGAGCAGTTGGGCGTCGAGACGGCCGAGACGTGCAACACCTACAACATGCTGAAGCTGACGGAGTATTTGTACCGCTGTTCGCCGAGCGCCGCATACATGGATTTCTATGAACGCGCGTTATACAACCATATTTTGGCTTCGCAAGATCCGGATACGGGCATGAAAACCTACTTCATCTCGACTGAACCCGGTCACCTCAAAGCATATTGCTCCGCGCACGATTCGTTCTGGTGCTGTACCGGCACGGGGATGGAGAATCCGGCACGCTATACGCGCCAGATCTACCATGCGACGGAGGATGCGATATACGTTAACCTGTTCATCGCCTCTAGGGCCGAGTTCGGCCAGCATGGCGCGATCATCCGTCAAGAGACGGCTTTTCCGAGAACAGATACGACAAGACTCGTTGTGGAGAGTGGGCAAAACGCGCTCTTCAAACTGCGAATTCGGGTTCCATATTGGATTAGCGGCGCGGTTACGGCGGTCGTGAACGGTTCCGAAGCTTATACGTGCTCGGATCATGGGTATCTGGAAATCGAGAGAAGCTGGAGCGTCGACGATGAGGTAGAGATTAGGCTTCCAATGAATCTGCACCTCTATCGGGCGAAGGACAACGTGCAGAAGGTCGGGTTCACGTACGGTCCGGTTGTGCTAGCAGGCGCGCTTGGAAGAGAGAAGTTTCCGGAGAGCGATATCGTCGGCGATCAGTTGAAGCTGCATGGGCATCCGACGATCGACGTTCCCATTCTGGTAACGGATAATCCGAATCTTACGCAATGGATTAAGCCCGTTGAAGAATCGCCTTTGACTTTCGTGATCGATGCTGTTGGCCAACCCGGCAATGCGTCGGTGACGCTAATTCCTTTCTACGAATTGCACCATCAGCGTTATACGCTTTATTGGAAAATGATGAACGAGCACGACTATCGGAACTATGCGGATCATGAGAAAGCGAAGCGGGATCGCCTTCGGGCAATCACGGTCGATGTCGTCAAGCCGCACGAGCAGCAGTCCGAGGTCGAACACGGGCTCCGGACGCAAGCATCCAGCTCCGGCTATAACGTATTCGCGCAAGGAAGCTACCGGCAATCGATCGGGGACGGCTATTTCAGTTATCGCATGTCGGTCATCCCGGATCGTGAAGTGTTGCTTCAAGTCGCCTACTTCGGTAACGATGGCGTTCATTACTCGGATGGCCATCGCTATGAACGAGACTTCGACATCGTAATCGATGGACACGCGATTGCGCGTCAAAAGCTAGAGACAGGCAAGCCGGACCAGCTTTTCGACGTGAGCTATGAGATTCCGACCGAGCTTACGAACGGGAAACAGCACGTGGAAGTGAAGTTCGCATCGTCTGCGGTTACGATGGCCGGAGGCGTGTATGGCGTTCGGATGGTCGATCGGCTCGTTATGGAACAATGGAAAGTTTAGAGAGAACGTTGGGGGAGTCCTATGACAATCAAAGATCAGCTTCCGGAGCGATTCCGGAAGCAATTAAAGGAAGAGCTAATATTCTGCGTCAAAACGGATTTACTGCCGGACGGCCGGTTCGGCGAGCAGTGGATCTCGGTAACCGGCCAAGGCGTGACGGTCTGGGAACGAGAAGGTGCTCCGGCGCTTGAGCTGCCGGTCGATGAGCTTAAAGACGCGAGAGCTCTCGGGGCGATCGGCGGAGGTACGTTGCTCGCCGACACGCCCGCGGGACCGGTTGTCGTTGCCCGATATACCGCGGCGCTGTCGCCTGTTTTTAATTTTGTCGCCAAGCTGCTTAGCGCGCTCGCCAAGCACGAGGAGCTGCCGGTCGTCTCCGAGCGTGAGCTCCTGCGTCATTGCCCGACCTGCGGCAACCCGCTTGCGGATGGAACGCAAGTTTGCCAGCTCTGCTTGAACAATGGCAAGCTGGCGGCGCGGATGCTGCGTTATGCCAAGCCTTATAAGCCTCAGATGGCCTGTGCGGCCATTCTGCTCATCTTAACGACGCTAATCGAGCTAATACCTCCTTATCTCACGAAGGTCATCATTGACGATGTGCTTCAGACGCACGATATGGGTTCGACCCTATTGTTCGTTGTTCTCGGGCTCGGCCTGACGATGCTGGTACTGTCCGCCATGCAGACGGTTCGGGGGTTGATCGGCGTATGGGTCGGTTCCAAGCTGATGGGCGATCTTCGCAAAGATATATACGGCTCGCTGATGAGGTTGTCGCTCGCCTTCTTCGACCGCCGGCAAACATCGCAATTCATCGGCCGCGTCAACAACGATGCGGAGTCGATGCGGCAGTTCATGACCGATGGTATTATTTACGTCTGCGGAGAAACGTTGCGCATCATTGCCATCTTCATTGTCCTTCTCAGCATGGACTGGAAGCTGTCGTTGTTCGCGCTGCTGCCCGTGCCGGTCATGATCGCGGTGTCGATGACGATCTGGCCGAAGATCGGCCGGCGATGGTACCAGCAGTGGAGATCTGTCTTCCGGCTGAACACGCTAGTCGGCGATTCGCTGCAAGGCATTCGCGTGGTGAAAGCGTTCGGCAGGGAGCAGGAAGAGATGTCCCGTTACGCCGATGCCAACGTCGCAGTCGTTCGGAACAACATCCGGATCGAGGGACTGTGGCAGTTCATGTTCCCGGCCTTTAATCTTATTGCGGGAATCGGAACGTTGCTGATCTGGTATAACGGTGGCAGCAAGGTGCTTCACGGCGAGATGGAGTTAGGCGCGCTGATGGCGCTCGTGGCCTACCTCGGCATGCTGTTCGGTCCGCTGCAGTGGGTCAGTCAGATGGTTACTTGGGCGGGCAACGCGATGGCGGCGGCTCATCGGGTGTTCGAGATCATGGATACGCCGTCGGAGGTGCCGGACGTCCGCGATCCGGCTCCTATCGGCGTCATTAAAGGCGATGTTCGATTCGAGAACGTCACGTACGGATACGAGAAGCACCATCCGGTGCTCAGGGGGATCGACCTGCAGGTAAAGGCGGGCGAGATGATCGGTCTCGTCGGCCATTCGGGTGCGGGCAAGTCGACGTTCATTAATCTGCTCTGCCGGTTCTACGATACGGATGAAGGTACTCTTCTCATCGATGGCGTTCCAATTCGCGACATCGGCCAATCCGACTTAAGAAAGCAGATCGGCGTCGTCCTACAGGAGACGTTCCTGTTCGACGGCACGATCTCCGACAATATCGCCTACTCCAAACCTGACGCGACGCCGGAGGAGATCATGCGCGCGGCCAAGATCGCCAACGCGCACGATTTCATCGTCCGGCTGCCGGACGGCTACGACACGAGAGTCGGAGAGCGGGGGCATAAGCTGTCCGGCGGCGAGAAGCAGCGCGTGGCGATTGCCCGGGCAATTATACACGACCCGCGCATTCTCATTCTTGATGAGGCGACGGCTTCCGTCGATACCGAGACAGAGCGGCAAATCCAGGAGGCGATTTCTAGGCTCGTCAAAGGGCGAACGACGTTCGCGATCGCGCACCGGCTGTCCACGCTTCGCAACGCGGACAGACTGGTCGTCCTAGAGCGAGGCAAAATCGTCGAGGTCGGCACGCACGAGGAGCTTCTGGATAAGGAAGGCGGCTTCTACCGCAAGCTTGTCGACGCGCAGAAAGAGCTGTCCAAGATCAAGGGGGTCGAGGGCTAATGACGGACGTCTATGATATCCGGATGTTGACGCCGGACAATACGTACTTCAGCCGAGGCAAAGGCGGCGTACTGCAAGGCGTGGTGGAAGGCAAGCCGTACGAGGAGCTTGTCGTGTATCGGGCGTTCCCGTTTCGCTACGCCACCGAATATATTTCGGTTCGCGATCCCAAAGGCGAAGAGCTCGGCATCGTCCGTGACCTCGCGGAGCTTAACGAGGAGAGCGCCGCGGAGCTTACGAAGGAGCTTCAGTTCCGGTACTTTCTTCCGAAGGTCATGCGCGTCGACAGCGTGAAGTTAAAGTCCGAGTTATGGCTATGGGAGCTGCAGACGCACCTGGGGCCGACCCGAATGGCGATGCGGAATCTTCACGAGCATCTCCTCTATCCGGGCGGAGGAAGGATCATTCTGACGGATCTATACGGCAAACGCTGCGAAATTCCAGATTGGCGGGCGCTCGACGCCCATAGCCGGAGACAGCTGGAGGAAGTGCTGTAGGAGCGCGGGTTCGCTTCAGAGGAAACACGATTATTCATTAGGGGAGTGACCAAGGTGGCTTTATTGCAAGTAAGCTATTTTTCTAAATGCATGCGAAGAGAAGTGACGTTCAGCGCGGTGTTGCCGGTGGATAATAGGGAAGCGTCGGCGGGGGCCGTCAGACCGCTAAAGGCGTTGTACCTTCTTCACGGTTATAAAGGCAGCCATACGGATTGGATCAACTGCTCGCCGATTCGGGAATTGTCCGAACGGTATAACGTTGCCGTCTTTATGCCTGCAGGAGATGATCGCTTCTACTTGGACGACGAGGAGAAGGGCGAGATGTGGGGGGAATACACAGGGAACGAGCTTGTGGAGGTTACCCGCCGTATGTTCCCGCTCTCTCGCGACCGTGAGGACACTTGGATTGGCGGCTTGTCCATGGGCGGCTACGGAGCAATTCGGAACGGCTTGAAATACGCGGACCGATTCGGGCGAATTATGGCGTTGTCATCGGCGCTTATTCCTTACACGATTGCGAACATCAAGCCGGGTTATCATAACGGAATCGAAGGCTATGACTACTACAGGAGCGTCTTCGGCGATCTTGATATCCTGCTCGGAAGCGATAAAGATCCGGAGGCGCTGATCCATCGGCTGAAGGAAACGAATTCGCCGATTCCGCAAATCTATATGTCCTGCGGCACCGAGGACTTCTTGCTGGACGTGAACCGCCGTTTCCATCATTTTATGAAACAAGAGCAGGTCGAGCATACGTATTATGAAGGACCGGGAGGCCATACCTGGGAATTCTGGAACGAGACGGTCAGCGATGCGTTGGAACGGGCTAGATAAATAGGAGCGATACGCTGTTGGGCAGGATATTGAATATGCTTTAGAATTATAGTTAGAAGGGTAGTTTAATATTTAGACTGAAGGGGGAGGGCAAAGCAAATGGTTAAATACAGAATGGCAACTCCGAATGAGCGCGATGAATGCATAGATTTAGCCAACTACGCTTTTCGCTTCGATTTTGAAACCCTTATGCCCAAAGCGTATGGAAAGAACGTAGATTCTTCAGCCATGCATATGGTTGCTGCGGATGAGAAAGGCAGGCTGCGCGCGCAGGTGGCCGTTTTGCCAGAGCCTCTGACGGTATGCGACTATACTCTGCGAACCTGCTATTTGGGTACCGTATCGGTCCATCCACGCGCGCGTGGCGAAGGGCATATGAAGGTGCTCATGAACATGTGGCTAGGAGAACTGCGCAATACGTATGATATGGTCGTATTATATGGCCAGCGACAGAGATATGAGTATTTTGGCTTCACTCTTGGCGGTGTAAAGTTCAAGTATTTCGTGGGAGAGGCCAACGTGCGCCATGCCTTAAGACATGCGAACGACACAGGAATATCCTTCTGCCCGTTATTCGAGGTTGTAGGAGCAGAATCTTTTGCGCATAGCATTAACACCTCGCGGCATGCTTATATTGAACGCAACGTACAGCAATTGCCGCTTATTTTCAACACCCTCCATCAAAAAGCGCTGGGCGTTCTGGATGAAGGCATGTTGATAGGGTATCTGATCGTAAACGAAGCAGGAGATGAAATATCTGAATTCGCGATGAAAAATACGGACGATATTTCGCGATCTATCAAGGCTTATAAGGAATATAGCAGAGCAGAGCGGATTTCTATTTATACGCCGGAATATGACATTCCCCTGAATACGACTCTTGGCAGCATTGCAGAAGATTATGTTATCGAGACATCTGATATGTATCATATTCTTGATTTTGCCAATGTATTGAAAGCTTATCTGACGCTTAAGTTTAAGACCACAGGGATTGTCCAGGGGGAATTCTCCGCGGTCATGGACGGTCAGCCGATTACCGCGCGAGTGGATGCGAGTGGCGTGACTGTCGAGCGGTCTGCTAAGCCCGATGCAGTTGTCCTTAATAAGCAGCAGGCTCAGGCGCTGCTGCTTACACAACACAGTCGTTATATGGCAATTACTGCGCCCGTAGGATGGTTTCCGCTACCCCTATTCTGGTACAAGATAGACAAATTCTGACTAATCCAACTAATCGCGATAACCCCAAATAAGCCAATAAAAAAAGCCTGAGGCGAGCACTTAAGAGTCTGCCTCTGGCTTTTTCCTATTTCCGGAGATATTGCTCGTATGACTGGTCGTTATGTATCTTAAGTAAATCAGTTGTTTATTCCGTCCTATTTCCTGATCAAGGATATGCACTTTCTGAATAATTTCTGGGTCTATGTCATTCCCTGGTTGATCATCGCGTTCAATATGAACGTCATTCGAACTTATCTCGAAACACCTATAGAATGACAGGTTGCGGCTGCAGGTCAGGGTCGCTACATTTGGAGTGGGCCTACTTGTCTTTGTTGGACTAAATCCACACAGAATGAAAGGGGACAGGGACTATGGATGAGGCTGCAAGACGCAATAGACTTTGGTATAAACAACCGGCAAATGATTGGAATGAAGCATTGCCGATCGGCAATGGACGCCTGGGTGCCATGGTTTTCGGAAACGTAAATAATGAACGATTTCAATTGAACGAGGACTCGTTGTGGTATGGGGGACCGAGAGATCGTAACAATCGGGATGCCCTTCCGAATCTTCCCAAGATCAGGGAGCTGATTCTGGCTGGCAAGCCTCGGGAAGCCCAAGAGCTGGCGTGCATGTCCATGTCGGGAATTCCCGAATCGCAACGGCATTATGCGCCTTTGGGCGATCTGCAGCTGAAATTTGCATCGTCCGATTGTTCTCCCGAAGATTATAGAAGGGAGCTGGATTTACATAGCGGATTGGTGAGAATCTCCTATACGCAAGAAGGGGTTCGTTACACCCGCGAAGCGTTCGCCAGTTACCCGGATCAAGTCATCGTCATTCGGCTGACGGTGGATCAACCGGGACGGCTGACCTTCCGGGCAAGATGGGATCGCCAGCATTATAGATATTTGGACGGAATCGAACCATGGGGATCGGACGGATTCATGATGTCAGGGAACGGCGGCGGGGAAGGCGGAGTCGCATTCCGTGCCGTAATGAAGGCCGTTGCGCGAGGGGGAAGCTGCCGCACGATCGGGGAATATTTGCTGGTCGATCAGGCGGACGAGGTCACTCTAATCCTAGCGGCAAGCACGTCTTTCCGTTCGCCGGACCCGGAGCAAGCAAGCAAGACCGTCATTGCGTCCGTAGCGCAGAAATCGTACGCGGAGCTGCTCGAAAGACATGTATCGGATTATCGTTCTCTATTTGCGCGCGTGGAACTGGAGATCAAGAACCCGGACGGTGACAAGGATGCGCTTGCAACGGACGAGAGACTGGCCGGAATCGGGCAGGGACAGGACGATCCGGGGCTAGTGTCCTTATACTTTCAATTCGGACGTTATCTTCTCATCTCCTCCAGTCGACCGGGGGCGCTGCCGGCGAATCTTCAGGGAATCTGGAATCCCCATTTTCTGCCGCCGTGGGACAGCAAGTTCACGATCAATATTAATACCGAGATGAATTACTGGCTGGCGGAAAATTGCAATCTCGCGGAGTGTCACCTTCCCTTGTTCGAAATGATCGAAAGAATGCGAGAGCCGGGAAGCGTGACGGCGGCGGTCATGTACGGATGCCGCGGGTTTACCGCGCACCACAACACGGATCTTTGGGCGGACACGGCGCCGCAGGATACGTATCCGCCCGCGACTTACTGGCCGATGGGCGCGGCCTGGCTCTGTCTTCATCTCTGGGAACATTACGAATTCGGCAGAGACGAAGCGTTTTTGATCCAGGTCTATCCGACCATGAAGGAAGCGGCTCGATTTTTGCTGGACTACCTGATTGAAGGGGAAGGCGGACAGCTGATCACGTGTCCTTCGGTATCTCCGGAGAATACCTACGTGCTACCCAGCGGTGAAACGGGAGTCCTATGCGCAGGCGCCTCTATGGATTTCCAAATTATCCGAGCCTTGTTCGACGCCTGCATGGCAAGCGCCCGAATCCTTGGGATCGACGAGCCTTTTAACGGGGAACTGGCAACCGCCTTGAGCAAGCTCCCGCAGCCGGCTATCGGCAAGCATGGTCAGATCCAGGAGTGGTTGGAAGATTACGAGGAAGCGGAGCCCGGGCACCGGCACATCTCTCACTTGTTCGGGCTATATCCCGGGGAGCAGTTCACGCCGGAGAAGACGCCGGGTTTGGCTGCCGCCGCAAGGGTTACCCTCGAGAGACGATTGGCACACGGAGGCGGGCATACCGGCTGGAGCCGAGCATGGATCATCAACTTCTGGGCGCGCCTTCGAGATGCGGACAAGGCTCATGAGAACGTACGGGCGCTACTCTCCCAATCCACGCTGCCCAACTTGCTCGATAACCATCCACCGTTCCAGATCGACGGGAACTTCGGCGGGACGGCCGGAATCGCCGAGATGCTGCTGCAAAGCCATTCGGGCATACTCCATCTGCTTCCCGCATGGCCGGCGGCATGGGGGAACGGTCGCGTCCGCGGCCTTCGGGCCCGAGGCGGCTATACGGTGGACATGGTTTGGGAGCAAGGACGGCTTCAGCAGGCGGTAATTACAGCCGCGCGTACCGGAATGTGCCGCATTCGGGGGATCGGTGCGGACGTCGTTGAACTACTCGCAGAAGCGGGACAAAGCTATACGCTGTTGCAAGGGGCGAACGGTAAACTTTTGGTTATCAATGAATAGGGGGAAGAATCATATGGCGCAACAGAACCATACAAATGACATTCCGAAGCTGCAGGAAGCTTTCAAGCAGCACTTCCGGATCGGCGCGGCGGTGAATCCGATTACGTTGAATACGCAATCGGAGCTGCTCAAGCATCATTTCAACAGCGTGACGGCAGAAAATGAAATGAAGTTCGAAAGGTTGCAACCTGTTGAGGGCACGTATACGTTCACGGCGGCGGACCGGTTGGTCGATTTTGCGGCTGCGAATGGAATGGGGGTTAGAGGTCATACCCTCGTATGGCATAATCAGACTCCGCAGTGGATGTTCGAGAACCGGGAAGGCAGCGCGGTCGACCGCGAGACGCTGCTCGCGCGAATGCAAGCCCATATCGAGACGGTCGTCTCGCGCTACAAGGGGATGATCTACGCATGGGACGTCGTGAACGAAGCGATATCCGACAACAGCGGGGAGCTGCTGCGTCCGTCCAAGTGGCTCGACATCGTCGGCGAGGACTTCATAGCCAAAGCGTTCGAATTCGCCCATGCGGCGGATCCGAAGGCGTTGCTCTTCTATAACGATTACAACGAGTCCGTTCCCGAGAAGAGAGAGAAGATCTACGAACTGGTCCGGTCGCTCAAGGAGAAGGGCGTACCGATTCATGGCGTGGGGCTTCAAGCCCATTGGAACTTGGAGCATCCGTCCGTCGACGATATTCGCGAGGCGATCGAGAGGTATGCAAGTCTCGGAATGAAGCTGCACATTACGGAGCTGGACGTATCCGTATTCCAGTTCGAGGATCGTCGAACCGATCTAACGGAACCGACGGACGAGATGCTTGCAAGACAGGCGGAGCGATATCGGCAGTTTTTCCAGCTCTTCAAGGAATATAGCGAACATATTGATTCCGTGACCTTCTGGGGCGCCGCCGACGATTATACTTGGTTGGATCATTTTCCCGTGCGCGGTCGCAAAAACTGGCCGTTTCTCTTTGACGGGAACCATCGGCCGAAGCAATCGTTGTGGGATGTCATCGACTTGGCGCGTTCATGAAAGGTGTGATCGAGATGAACACGACGACAATCACAAACCCTATCCTATGGGCGGATGTCCCGGATCCGAGCGTTATCCGGGTGGGGAGCGCCTACTACATGGTCAGTACGAGCATGCATTCGATGCCCGGCTGTCCGATCATGAAGTCGACGGATTTGATGCATTGGGAGATCGTGAATTACCTCTATGATACGTTTGAGGATAACGATGCGCACAACCTGTTGGACGGAAAGGGAATATACAGTGCAGGCTCATGGGCGACAAGCTTGCGTTATCATGAGGGAATATTTTACGTATGCTTCTCGAGCAACGACATGCAGCGGTTCTATGTGTATCGGACGACGGATATCGAGAACGGACGGTGGGAACGTTCTGTCATTAAAGGGCTTCATCACGATCCGGCCTTGTTATTCGACGATGGACGCGTCTTCGTCTTCCACGGTAACGGAGATATCCGCATAACGGAGTTTACAGCCGATGTGACCGCGCGCAAGCCGGGCGGCATCGATCAGCTCCTGCTCGAGACGGAGCGCGACGGCATCGGGCTGCGATGCGAAGGCTGTCATGCGTATAAGCTCAACGGCTATTATTACTTGTTCTTCATCGATTGGCCGCGCTTCGGCCACGGGCGTCGAAGAGTGAACGTCTATCGGTCGCGGGAGCTTCTCGGACCCTACGAGAACAAAATCGTACTCGACGACGACATGGGCTATTTCAATAACGGCGTCGCGCAAGGCGGCATCGTCGATACGCCGTCGGGCGAGTGGTTCGCCTTGCTATTCCAGGATCACGGTTCCGTTGGAAGAATTCCTTGCGTCGTCCCCGTGACCTGGGAGCAGGATTGGCCGATTCTTGGCATAGACGGTAAGGTACCGCAAACGTTCGAGGTGCCGTTGCCGAGCTCGGAGCCCAAACCGCTGATCATCAGCGACGAGTTCGATTACTTGGAGAACAAGCTGGCCTTGAACTGGCAGTGGAACCATAACCCGGACAATCGGCTTTGGTCCGTTACGGCACGTCCGGGCTTCCTACGCCTCACGACGGGCTATATCGCCCGCAGCGTCGAATATGCCCGCAATACGTTAACGCAGCGAACGGAAGGTCCTGCGTGCATCGGATCGACAATGTTGGATTTGTCCGGCATGAAGCCGGGCGACCACGCTGGTCTTGTCGCCTTGCAGAGCAACTTCGGAACCGTCGGCATTCAGATCGCGGACAACGGCGACCGCTATGTGACGATGTGCGTAAAACAAGACGGCAATGAAGAAGCGATCGATCGCATCCGGTACGAAGCTCGCTGGATTTACCTTAGAATCGACTTCAATTTCGCGGACAACATCGATATCGCGCATTTCTATTATTCCGAGAACGGAGAAACATGGAATCCGATAGGCCGGCCGTTACAAATGAAGTATACGCTGGATCATTTCATGGGATATCGGATCGGGTTATTCAACTACGCGACCAAGCAAATCGGCGGAATCGTCGATATCGATTACTTCCGTTTCGCCAAGCTGGAGGCTGCCCAATGACGACCAAAGAGGAGGTTCTCTAAACATGAAATACAGACGCGTTGGCAATAGCGGTATCAAAGTAAGCGAGATCGGGCTCGGAAGCTGGCTGACCTACGGGACGGCATACGAGCAACAGGCGGCGGACGAGTGCGTGCGGACGGCGTTCGAGAACGGCATTAACTTCTTCGATACGGCGAACGCTTATAACGGCGGAGCCGGGGAACAAGCGCTGGGCGCCGCGCTGAAGCCTTACAGCCGGTCGAGCTACGTATTATCGACGAAGGTATTTTTCCGAATGGGCCCGGGTCCCAATGACTGCGGGTTGTCCCGCAAGCACATCATGGAGCAATGCGACGCTAGCTTGAAGAGGCTCGGCACCGACTATATCGACATCTACTTCTGTCACCGATACGATAACGAAACGCCCCTCGAAGAGACGCTTCGTGCGCTGGACGATCTAACGGCGCAAGGCAAAATCCTGTATGCGGCGGTCAGCGAATGGAGTGCCGACCAAATCACCGACGCGATCGGTGTCGGCAGACGGTGGAACCTGCGTCCGCTAGTCTCCAATCAACCGATCTACAATATGTTCGAGCGGTACATCGAGCGAGAAGTGCTACCGGTCAGCGAAAGCGCGGGAATCGGTCAAATCGTATTCTCGCCGCTCGCCCAAGGGATTCTGACCGGCAAGTATAAAACCGCGGATGCGCTTCCCTCGGACAGCCGCGCGGCGAACACGTCCGTCAACGGAGTCGTCAAAAGCTATTTAAGAGACGATGTCCTGGCGTGCGTCGGAGAACTGGAAGGCTTGGCGGAGCAAGCCGGCATCTCGCTCGCTCAGCTGTCGCTGGCCTGGGTGCTGCGCCACCCTGGCGTCAGCTCCGCCTTGATCGGCGCGAGCCGCTCATCGCAAATTATCGAGAACGTGAAAGCCGTCGACGTTGTATTGACGGCGGATCTCGTAGGCGAAATCGACCGGGTGTTGAAGCAGGTCGAGGGCTTCGCGCCGATGCGGTAGCCTTCAAGAACTATCGCGAGAGTAACCGCAGGTTCATCCAGGAAGGGGAAGAGATATGAGCTCGAATAGCTATGATTCAAAATTGCAAATAGCTCCGGAAGGGTATGACCAGTACAGGGAAAACATTGCCCGCGGCAATATGACAACGGTTGAATATTTCTCTACGACAGTCGGCAACAGACGCAAAGCGATGATTTACTTCCCTCCGGAATATTCCGAAAATCAAACGTATAACGTACTCTATCTACTGCACGGTATCGGGGGGGACGAAGCAGAATGGTACAACCATGCCAATCCGCAAGTGATCCTCGATAATTTGTATGCGGACCGTAAGCTTGCGCCAATGATCGTGGTTCTGCCCAACGGTCGTGCAATGCCGTACGACCGGGCGGAAGGCGATTTGTTCGAATCCGACAAATTAAAGGCATTCGAGGATTTCGAATCCGACTTGCTTCATGATCTCATTCCTTATGTGGAATCGAACTATTCGGTACTGAGGGGGAGAGAGAACCGCGCTATTGCAGGCTTATCGATGGGGGGAGGGCAATCGTTGAATATCGGTTTAGGTAATCTCGACCGGTTCGCTTGGATCGGCGGATTCTCTTCCGCACCCAACACGAAGCTACCCGAGCTGCTCGTCCCGAACCCGGAAGAAGCGTCGGCGATTCTCCGCCTACTCTGGCTATCATGCGGCGTGCTGGACAATCTCAAGTATGTCAGCGATCGGACGCATGCATATCTGACATTGCATAATGTGCCTCATATTTGGTACGAGGAGAGCGGCGGACACGATTGGCCGGTATGGAAAAACGATTTGTACCATTTTTCGAAGCTCATTTTTCAATAATCCGTCTATCGCGGATATGAAGTTATGTTATTGAAGAAAAGGCAGCATTTGCTCGTTTATCGAGCAAATACTGCCTTTTTTTCCGAAGCACCTACGGATCCTCGCTGGAAGTGTTCACGAACGAACAGATCTAGCGATGTACAATCTATCATATTGGATACAGTTGAGGTACAATTTGGATGGATAATTACTTATCGCTGAACCTGTTTGGAGGAGCCTATTCATGTCAGAATACGAGTGGGACAACCGAATCGAATACCTTAGCCAGACGCGCTGGTTGTACTACAACGATGACTATCTCGAGTTTCTCGTTCAGAAGGTTTGGAAGATTAATAGGCCAGTTAAGATCATCGATTACGGCTGCGGCTATGGCTATCTCGGTCTTAAGCTTCTCCCTCTGTTGCCTAAAGGCTCCGCCTATACAGGGGTGGACAAAGGGTCCGCATTAATAGCCAAAGCTAAGGAAATATTCGCCGATCTTCATTACCCGACCGAGTTTGTTGTAGGAGACGTTGAAGACATCGATATTGACCGCAAGTATGATATTGCCATGTGCCATGCTTTTTTACTGCATATGACGAATCCGACAGCCGTGCTTAAGACGATGATTCAAAGCGTTGTCGATAACGGGAAAATCATTTGTTTCGAGCCCCACTGGATTGGGAATATGGCGAATTACGGGTTCGCTGGCTTGGATCAAACTTCAGTCATTCCCTTAGGCGTCCTCCAGAAATTATTCGAGAAAGATGCGAACCGGAACGGAAAAGATGGCAACATCGGAATAAGCTTGCCGATTATGCTTAGCCGATTAGGAATCAAGAACATCGATTGCAGAGTTAGCGATCGCGTTAATTTTTTGGATCAGAACATGGATCTATCGAGCAGGGAAAGGCTCTATCGAGCTCTCACAGAAGAAGGAATCGGTCAAGCGCCGGGTGATCGGGACGAGACGGTGGAGCATTTAATAGCGCGAGGATTGACAGCCGAAGAAGCTGCGACGCAATATGAGGCTGAACGGTACTTATCGCAAGCTTTCGACGAGCATTCATGGCTAACCTATGCGCCCAACATGAAGATCACTTTCGGAACCGTTCAAAGATAAAAGAGGGAATATCAAATGAAACGGATCGTCTTCCCGTACAAGCCGTTCAACGCGAAAAGAACAGGCGCTCTTATCGGTGTGATTACGGTTGTGCTGGAAACAGTGAGGCTATTATACGCAACTATCGCAGCGTACAGGGGTCATCGTCCCTTTGAAGCTTGCCCGGCGTGCGGGGATAAAGAGGTTGCGACCGATATCGATCCTAAGCGCATGATTGCCCCAGAGCTGTCTCTGAAAGACGGTGCTGTTCTGCTTTGGGCAGGTTCAAAATGCGGCCCCGTAGAGATGATCAAGCAACTGGCTAACACGATCGGGATTAATACTGCCAGGCCGCTTGCCGAGCAAGATGCACGATTCATCGATATTTTGCTCTACGGCTACGATAAGGAACCTATTACATACGCTCATAAAAATAAACAATCGACAGGATACTACCGCGGTTGCGTGAACGATTTGCGATTCATGCGCGATGCCGGTACGACGAGCAAGGGTAACCTGAGGGCGATCGCGTACTTCTCAGAACGGATCGAATGCCCGATATGCGGCGGAACGAAGCTTAACCCCGAGAACGCAGCGGTCACGATCGACGGGCGAAATTTTGCCGAGGCTTCGCGGTTACCGGTACCGGAATTGTTGCGTTTTGTTCAACGCTTGCCCGCGGCGCTCGACGAACGGGAATTCGAAACTTCGCGCGAAGCGATCGAGGAGCTGGAGGCGCGCCTGATCTACTTGCAGCGAATCGGACTGCTCGCTTTGTCCCCCTCGGGAGCCTAAATAACCCGGGCAATCTGATCCGATTGGACTTCGAGCGCACGCGAAATAACCCGCCCGGCTACTAGCCGACCGCGGGTTATTCGCTTTTCTAACATCACTCGCCGTCTATTTCCGACACTGCGACGGAGTCATCCCTTTGTACTGCTTAAACAGTCTCGTAAAATAATTCGGATTATCGCATCCGATAAGGCCGGCGATCTCGGTAACGGACAGCTCCGACTCCAAGAGCAGCCGCTCGGCCTCGTTGGCTCTGCAAATATTCACATACTCGATGAAGGTGCGTCCGGTAAGCTTTTTGAACATTTTGCAGAAATGATAGGGATTGAGATTCAAGTGCTTGGCTGCCCAATCCACCGTATGTTTCTCCGACAAGTTGGCTTCGATGAATTGAATAAGCGATTTGAATCGCTCCCCGTTGTTCGTCGGCGTACGGTTCATTCTCCCTTGCTGTTGCTGCGGGAGGAACGTTCGGGAGAGGTACGTAAGCAACGTATGCAGCTGAGAAATGATGACGAGTTGATAGCCCGGTTGCTTGGCTTTGAATTCCGAGGCTGCCTGATCGAGCAGTCGATAATAGTCCGCGCATGCAGGCTCGAGCTGCGTAGGCATGACGGGCAACCGGGCTCGTCCTTCCAGATAGGGGAGAACGAAGCGCGAATGGACGGAGTCTTGGATCCAATGCTGGAACAACGAGTTGCTCCACACGATGGCGAGATAGGCGACGTCCCCCGAACATGTGCTATATCCGGTATGCAAGCTGCCGGCGGGAACGAAGAGCACGTCGCCCGGACCGACCTCGTAAGGCTGGCTATCAATATGAAAAATACCGGTGCCCTTCTGCATAACGATGATCTCGAAATGCTCGTGCCAGTGCAAATACAGAATGTTCTGATCGGGTCTCGCATTATCGCACGTATTGTAAAAGATATGGATCGGATGGTCTTTGTCGGCGATATCGGTAATTTCGCGCAGTTCCTTCGGATAAGACATCGGCGGCTCAACTCCACAATATAGTGCGATAATTAGGCAAGATTAGAAGGGTATAACGGCAATCGTAACGATATAATGACCCTATATTCATCTACCATACATCAATATAGGAGTGGTACTCAAGATGGCGCAGCAACAAATTCGCATCGGAACCCTAGTCGGAGGAGGCGATGCGGTTCGGGTCATTCCTCAAATCGCGTCTCACGGTTTCGAATCCTACAGCTTGACGTTCTGGCAGTCCACCGGGGACACGAATCTTGTGGAGACGGCGAAGCAAGTACGCGAGCTGGCGGAGAAACACGGTTTCCTTATTTCGTCTTTAGGTATTTTCGGAAATCCGCTCACGGGAGCAGGGGACAACGCCGATACGTTGGCGAGCTGGGAACGGCTGATCGATCACGCCCATCTATTCGGAACGGATCTCGTAGCCGGCTTCACCGGACGGCTGACCGGCCAATCCATCGACGCGTCCATCCCTAAGTATGCGGAAGTGTTCGGCGAGCTTTCCCGCAGGGCTGCCGGCAACGGCGTCAGAATTGCATTCGAGAACTGCGACATGGACGGCACGTGGGACACCGGCGATTGGAACATCGCGCATAATCCGACCGCATGGGAAAAGATGTTTAACGCGATCCCATCGGACAACATCGGCTTGCAATGGGAGCCTTGCCATCAGATGGTGTCTCTGATCGACCCGATCCCGCAGCTACGCAAATGGGTGGACAAAGTGTTCCACGTTCACGGCAAAGACGCCACGATCGCGTGGGATATCGTGAAGGAATACGGCATTCACGGTCCTAAGCCTTTCGTATGGCATCGCACGCCGGGTTTCGGCGATACGAGTTGGTCCGATATCATTACGATTCTTATGCAAGCGAATTATAAGGGAACGATTGATATTGAGGGCTGGCACGATCCGGTCTATCGGGGCGAGCTGGAAATGACGGGGCAGGTTCATGGGCTTAACTACTTGAAGCGGTGCCGGGGCGGCGCATTCGTGCCGAATCCGGTTTAATCCTAATTGACTTGGAGGATAACGAAGATGACAGCTAAGTATAAAATAGTCGTCGCGGGCTGCGGGGGCATGTCCAACGTCTGGATCGATTACGCGATAGAGCGGCCGGATGCGGAAATCGTAGCTTTAGTCGATATTAAGCAAGAGTTCGCGGATAAGATGCGGGACAAAAAAGGGCTCGATTGCGGCACATTTACGGACCTTGAGACCGCGATTCGGGAGACGGGAGCCAATCTCGTATTCGACGTGACGATCCCGGCAAGCCATTATCAGATTAGCAGTACGGCGATGAACCTAGGCTGCAACGTATTCGGCGAGAAGCCGCTTGCCGAGACGATGGAGCAATGCAATGAAATCGTGCGGATTTCCGAGAAAACGGGCCGGACGCACGCGGTCATGCAAAACCGCAGATACGACCAACGTATCCGTTCGCTTCGCGATTTAGTCTCTTCCGGGCAAATAGGCAAAGTCGGATTTATCGGAGCCGACTTCTTCATCGGAGCGCATTTCGGAGGATTCCGGGACGCGATGGAAAGTCCTTTATTGCTCGACATGGCGATCCATACGTTCGATCAGGCGCGTTTAATTTCAGGCGCGGACCCGGTGTCGGTATACTGCCATGAATTTAATCCTCCGGGCTCTTGGTACGAAGGCAATGCATCCGCGATCTGTATATATGAAATGTCCGATGGCTCGGTATTCAACTATCGCGGCTCCTGGTGCTCCGAGGGAGCGCCGACGTCCTGGGAAGCGCAGTGGCGGATCATAGGAGACAAAGGAACCGCCCTATGGGACGGCCACGGTCAACCGTACGCCGAAGTCGTCGCGCCAGGTTCGCAGGAAGGCAAGTTCATCAAGGATTACGTTCGGGTTGAACCGAATGCATCCGCCGCTGAGGTAGGAAGCCAGTTGAGCGGACACCCGGGTTGCTTGGCGGAAATGTTCCAATCGCTAGAAGAAGGCCGCCGCGCGGAGACGGACTGCCGCGATAACCGCTATAGCATGGCGATGGTGCTCGCCGCGCTGGAAAGCGCGAAAACCGGACGTAAAGTGATGATGAGCGAGTTTATAGAGTAGACGGGAAACCCTCCAATAACAAACGGTCGATCCGGGCTTTTCAACCCGATCGGCTGTTTTTGTTACAATAGTACCTGAACAAGAATAGACGAGGGGGATGCAAGCTGACTAGCATGAATCGGGTTGCCGTGGTTGTCGGAGGTAGCGAGGGAATCGGGCGCGCGACGGTGCTCCATATGGCAGAGAAGGGCTATAGGGTAGTCGTGTCTTCCCGGAGTGAACATAAGCTTGAAGCGGTTAAGGAAGAGCTTGCCGCACGCGGGCTGCAAGCGATAACCGCAGCGGGAGATATTACGGATGCGGCGTTTCGATTACGTTTGTTCGAGCAAATTGATAATAAATACGGACGTCTGGATATTCTTGTAAACAGCGTTCCGGGAGCCGATCCGGCTTCTTTCCTGCAGCATGACATTCAAGATGTGGAAGCCGGTATTCGGATGAAGCTGATTCCGTACTTGGACAATATGAAGCTGGCATCCGCCCGAATGCGAACGAACGGGTGGGGACGGATCGTGAACGTCGTCGGAAACATGTGGAAGGAGCCGGAATCGCTACGATATAACTTCGGGATCGTCAACGCCGCGATCGTGAACGCAAGCAAAGCGGTGTCTTTCGAGTTGGCCCCGCTCGGCATTACCGTTAACGGCGTCCATCCCGGCAGCATTCGTTCCGAGCGACTTGACAGCGTGTTCCGAGCGACAGCGGAGAAACTGCAACTGACCAAAGAACAGGTTGAACAAAAAGCCGCCTCGGCCATTCCGGCCGGCAGGATCGGCGAACCGGAGGAAGCGGCGGCATTGATCGGCTTTTTGGTGTCGGAAGAAGCATCCTTCGTAACGGGACAGCAAATATCGGTGGATGGTGGAGCCATGAGAAGCATGTAGGAGGCTTATCCATGAACTTGGCAGAAATTCACCGTGAAAACACATTTTAAACGGAAAAAGCGACCGTCCCCTTTGTGGTGACGATCGCTTTTCTTTTACGCCGCAATTTCAAGCGTTTCAGCATCTCCTGGATAAGATGGACGCACCGTTCTTTGTCGCTCGTGAGGTTATCGCCGTCGGAGAAGTGGTTATGTAGAAAGTCGAGTTCTATACTCCGTTGGCGTCATGCCCGTAAACTGTTTGAAAATACGACTGAAGTAAAACGGGTCGGGATACCCGACGGTTTCGCCTACTTCTTTAACGGAAAGCTCCTTTTTCAGCGAAAGCAGCTGCTTGGCTTCGTTCATTCGGAGCGACATGATGTATTTCGAAGGAGACTCTCCGGCGTATTTCAAGAAGATTTTGCTCAAATGCGGAGCGTTAATGTTAAATTGCTTGGCTATATCTTCGAGGCTGAGCTCGTGGGAATAGTTGTTTTTGATAAACTCTGCCACGTTCTTGACGATTTCTTCGGCGGAATATTGCCGGTTTGCCAGGAGACTAGGGGATTTTAAATCCGACCTGTCGCTCTCGATCAACATCTTTAACTTCGAAAGCAACTCCTCCAAGTCTATTTTTTTGACCGGCTTGAGCAAATAATCGATGACGTTCAATTTCAAGGCTTGTTGCGCGTATTCGAATTCGCTATAACCGCTGATGATTACTTTTTTCACCGCGGGATAGTCTCTTTCAACGGCTTTAATCAAGTCGATGCCGTCCAAAATCGGCATATGAATGTCCGTAATGATAATGTCCGGCACTTGCGCGTTCTCCATGAACCGAAGGACGCTTTCGCCGTCGCTCGCGGCTAATATAACATGGAACAATGCATCGGTTCGCTCAATCTGGTTGACGAGCGTTCTGAGCAGCAAGGGCTCGTCCTCGGCTACGATAACCTTAATCGGATTCATGGACTCACCTGCCCTTTTCTTTGAGGTATAGGGGGCCGCCGATCGTGACGATGGCACCGCGATCCGGTAAGTTGCGGATATCGAAAAACATTTGGCCGCCGTAATGCAATTTCAATCGTATGAAAATGTTGAGCAATCCCATTCCGTGCAGCTTTAGAGCCGGAAGCACGTTGTTTTGTTCAATCTCCTTAACCTGTTCATAAAATCGAGCTTGTTCTTGATGATCGAATCCCGTGCCGTTATCTCTGACTTCGATGATCCAGCGTTGATCCACGATTTTGCCGCAAACGGAGATCTCCCAAGGAGGGCTTGCTTTCGTTCCGTATTTCAAAGCATTTTCGACCAAAGGTTGGATCATGATTTTAGGAATTTGGATTTGTTGAATCGAAGGATCCAATTCGATCTTGCATGAAAGCATATCTCCATAACGGAGCTTCATGCAAGTTAAATACATTTCGGTATAGCTGATTTCCGTCTGGATATCGACTAACGCTGTCTCGTCGGCAGCGATATACCTCATCATGTCGGACAAGCTGTCGCACATTACGATAATTTGTTCATTCATTTGCTCATACGCCATTGCGCTTATCGTCGCTAACGAATTATACAAAAAATGCGGATTCATCTGAGACTGAAGCGCCGTCATCTTGGCTTGAAGCTCTTGCGACTGAGAAAGCAGCAATTGATCGAAAGAATCTTTCAGCCGGGCGTTCATTTTCACGAACGAAGCATTCAACCGGTCCCACTCGTTCAAGCCGCTGTTCAACCCGACGGCCGGACCGGAAACAAGCGATTCCAGACTCATCGATTTAATCGTTCTATTCAGCGAATTGAGCGGGCTAGTAATTCTTCTGGATGCGAAGAACGATAAAATAATGAGAAAAGCTAGGATAATAAGCGTTACGAAAATAGCTAATCGCGTGAACTTATTGAGCGGGGAAAGCAGCGTTTGGTTCGAAACCATGACCGCGATATTCCAGTTGGTCAAGTCGGAATGCCTGATCGTGAGCAGCACTTTGTCTTTGGTTTGCGGATCGTTGATGTAAGTGCGTTGGTCGGACGAAAAGTTATTGGACGGGTTATCCAGGATGTTGCTCACGATTCGGCGATCCTGTTCGGTAGAATCGTAGGGATATATAACCTCGCCTGCATTGGAATAGATTAAGACTTTATCAAGCGAAGGGTTATCTTTGGTTAGCTGAATGAAACTGCTGAACACTTTGTTGTAGCTCTGCTTGACCTCCGCGATGCCTTTGGGAGCATTATATTTATCGGAGAAATAGCGGAATAGAGAGAGCGACACGTTATTTTTCAAGCTCAAGGAGCCGTTGTCAGAAGTAGAAAGCATCAATACTTTCGACTTCTTATTGTTATTAACGGCGGTATACCAAGGCTGGCTGGTCACGTCGATTTTCTTTTGGCTATTGTCGAAGCCTACCCCGATCTGGGTTCCGGAAAATAAGTGCAGATACACTTGTTGCACCGGATAAGAGGGACCGACAAGGGCAACCAATATATCGTAAAGAGCCGTGGGTTTATTAAGACGATTAACGCTCTGTTCGGAAGATGGCAGGGCAGAATTATCGGTATTCGCGGCTTCATACGCCGAAATTTGATCGGTAATGAGGTTGGAGTACAATATGCTGACGGAGACGGAATCTAACTTTTGAACCTCTAAATCCAACTGTCTTTGAAGAGACGTTGATAATTCGGATATGGAATCGAAAGCTTTGGTTTTCAATAGATTGGAAGCCCACAAATAGAAGAGCACGAACAAAAATGCGATTCCGATCACGATAATGGACGAATAGGTAAGGAACAAGATCGAACGGATGGATCGCGGTATCCTTATCAAATGAATTATCACCCGTCCTACCCTATTGGTTTGTTTCCCATTTTGCATCCACTATAAAGAAATTGTCAACCCTCGGAAAAAAAGTGCAAGAAAACGCACAAACATCTACATGGAGACCCTGATAGCGCTTTACTATAATTAAAATGCAGCTTTGTGAATGCGTTTCCAAAACTTAAAATAGAAGGAGTACCCATGAAATCTACCAAGGTACGGATATATGTTTCTCCCAACGGAAATGATCTTGCGGTCGGGACTAAGGAGCAGCCTTTCGCAACCTTGCTCAGGGCCCAAATAGAAGCCAGAAACGCGGCGAAACAAGGAAAACCGGTACACGTTTCGGTGCATGCGGGCACTTATTATCTTACGGAAACGTTGCGATTTTTGCCGGACGACTCCGGAAGCGCGGATTCTCTCGTGATTTATGAAGCTGTCCCCGGCGAGAAAGTTGTTATCAGCGGAGGCATGAAACTCGATCTGCAATGGCGCGTGTATGAAGGAGAGATTTTGCAAGCGGAAATGCCTTCAGGATTGAAGCTAGATCAATTATTCGTCGACGGTAGACAGATGCGCATGGCAAGATATCCGAATTTCGATGAGAATACGCGAATCATGAACGGATATGCCAAGGATTGCATCTTCCCCGAATGCGTAGCTCGGTGGGACAATCCTGCCGGAGGATACGTACATGCCATGCATAAGCATCTGTGGGGGGACTACCGTTATCTTATTAGGGGCAAGGACGAGAACAATCAGCTTATACTAGACGGCGGTTGGCAAAACAATCGGCTAATGGGCATGCATGACGATTATCGCTATGTAGAAAACATTTTCGAGGAACTCGACGCGCCGGGCGAATGGTTTCATGACGAAATTAGCGGGATGCTCTATGTATATCCATTTCCGGACATGAAGCTGGAAGAGTCGATAATAGAAGGAGTTCGATTAGCGCATCTGATTGAATTTTCCGGAAGCGAAAATTGTCCGGTACATCATATTCAGCTTAAAGGCTTTACCTTTAACCATTCGGCAAGAACGTTTATGGATAATCGCGAGCCCCTATTGCGCAGCGATTGGACTACGTATCGTGGAGGCGCCGTCGTGTTTCGCGGTTCGGAGAATTGTTCTATCGATGATTGTTCTTTTGCCCAATTGGGCGGAAACGCGTTATTCGTCGATAGCTATAATAGAGATGTTGAGATCAAAGGGTGTCATATCGCGGATGTCGGGGCGAATGGCATCGCCTTCGTGGGCGATCCGAATTCGGTCCGCAGCCCATTGTTCGAATATCATGAACGCCAAAAGCTGCAAGACATCGATCCGATTCCTGGACCTAAGTCAAATCATTATCCAGCTCAGTGTCTGGTTGAGGACTGCCTAATCTATCGGGTCGGGAGAGTTGAAAAACAATCGGCCCCCGTTCAAATATCGATGGCTTTGGATATCACCGTTCGACACTGCAGTATCTACGAGGTGCCAAGGGCCGGCATCAATATTTCCGAAGGAACGTTCGGGGGGCACGTCATCGAACACTGCGACGTATTCGATACCGTGCTTGAAACCGGCGACCATGGCTCATTCAACGGTTGGGGGAGGGACCGGTATTGGCTGCTTGAAGATGTCGATATGGATGCCATTAATCCGGAAAGCGATACGGAAGCCAGTATATTGCCTATTCTAGATATGGTAAGTCCGATCACTCTTCGGAACAATAGATGGCGCTGCGATTACGGATGGGATATTGATCTTGACGATGGTTGTACCTGGTATCATATTTATAACAATTTGTGCCTAAGCGGCGGAATCAAGTTGCGGGAAGGCTTCTATCGAACATGCGAAAACAATGTCATGGTGAACAACTCGTTTCACCCGCATGTCTGGTTCCATGGGAGCAGGGATATTTTTCGTAATAATATCGTCTTTAGCGATTATGCGCCTATACACGTACCCAAGCCTTGGGGAACAACGTGCGATTGGAATCTGCTTCACCAAGCCGACCTCTTGGCCCCTAAACCGGCATTGCAGCTTCAAGAGCAGAGCGGGGCGGATCCGCATTCGGTCGTTGCCGATGCGCTTTTCGTTGATACGGCATCGGGAAACTATCAAGTTCGCGATGATTCTCCTGCTCTTGGTTTGGGGTTCCGAAATTTCCCGATGGATCAGTTCGGCGTGCGCAAGCCGGAGCTCAAAAAGATCGCCAAGACTCCCAAATTCCCTGAACTAGGCGTTATCGCAAGCCAATCCGGTCGCCTCCCGCAGCCTTCTCTTTGGGATCGATGCAAGATAAAGAACATCGTCGGGATGGGGGAAATGTCTGCAGCCGGGTTGCCTGCCGAAACAGGCGTTATCATTGAAGCGATTCCGTGGGGAAGCTGGCAAATGGAAAAAGGAATCCAAGTCGCGGACGTTGTCATAGCGTTAAATGGAGAACGAGTAGACACAGTTGACGATCTATTGCGAATATACGACTCCGTTCCCCAAGGCAATAACTTCGGCTTGAAAATTTTTCGCGGTCAGAAAGAAGTAGAGTTGATGGTTTAACCCCCATGGAAAAAATGTACAAATAAACGCACAAGCATCTCCATGGAGTGCGTGAGAGCGCTTAAATATAATCAAATTGCAACTTGAATACGTTTTCAAAATTAGGAAAAGGGGAGTTTCGGTATGAAGAAAGTAATGAGCACGCTGCTTGTGCTAGGTCTGGTAGGCGGAATACTCAGCGCCTGCGGTAATTCCGGCAACAACAATGAATCCTCGCCTTCCGCCTCGAGTCCGGCAGCAAGCGTATCGACCCAGCCTAGCCCATCGGAAAGCGCGGCTCCCGAAAAGAAAAACGTAACTTTATCTTATCTTGCAAGCCAAGATTGGATTAAGGATTCGGAAATGAAGCTGGCCGAGAAATTCGAAGAGCAAACGGGCATCCATATCGACTACCAAATCGTACCCTCGGACCAATATTTCAATGTACTCAAAGCAAAGCTGGCTGCAGGCGAGGCGCCTGACATCTTCGGCGGCCAAAGCGGCAAGTTCGACCTAGGCCCTCTGTACGATGTAGAGAACAACGCGGTTGATCTAACGAACGAAGAATGGGTGAAAAGAGAAGATCCGCTATTCGTGGAACAAGCCACACTGAATGCCAAGGTTTATGCGCTAACGGTCTGGGATCCAAGCGCCAGCTGGGTTATCGTATACAACAAGAAAATTTTCGCAGGCCTCGGCTTGAGCATTCCGAAAAACTACGAGGAATTCCTCAAAGCTTGCGAAGCCATTAAAGCCTCCGGAGTAACGCCGATCTATGAGCCGATCTCCGACGGGTGGCACCATGTCTTATGGTTCCCTGAATTGGGCGTAAGGTATGAAGAGCAGGATCCCGGTCTTGCCGATAAGTTGATTAAAAACGAAGCGAAGTTCGAAGATTCCGCCGTTCTTGAGCAATCGCTCTCCCAATTAAATGAATTGATGCAAAAAGGATATTTGGGCGACAATGCATTTTCTAACACGTATACCGATACCGAAAAGAACATGGCTGGAGGCAAATACGCCATGACGGTGTACAGTATCGGCCTGCCGGCTCAGATCGAATCAGCAGTTCCGGGAAGCAACGCTACCGATTACGGATTTTTCCCGATTCCGCTGAACGACAATCAGGATCTTAACGTCAACCCTGCCGCTCCGAGCAAATTTATTTCCAGCACTTCCAAGCACATCGATGAAGCGAAGCAATATTTTGCTTATTTGACGCAAACCGATAATCTTCAATACTACCTGGATAACGAACCGAAATTCACGGCGCTTAACTTCCCGGGCGTAAAAGCAAAATACAACGAGGCGCAAGCCGCGTTCTTTGATACCTACGGCAAAAAGACGGGTACCGTTTATCAAACGGCTATCAACTACCTGAATCCGCAGTGGATGGACATCGGCAAAGATATGTCAGCCATGTTCGGCAAACAAATGACGCCGAAGGACATCTTGAAGAACATCGACAAGAGACGCGAGCAACAAGCGAAAACCGCGGCGGATCCAAACTGGAAGTAAGGATAAACGCATAGGAAGACAAGGCTCGATTATGACTTCGGTTGTCATCGAGCCTTGCTTTACCCAAAGGTCGGAAAAGAACGGGGAATGAAGACATGACTAGACGAACGTATCCGTTTTATTTTATAGCCATCGCATTAACGTTCTATCTTATTTTCACGGTCGTTCCTAGCTTGATGGGCATTTACTTGTCCTTCACGGATTGGAACAGCTATGCCAAAGCCATTCACTATATCGGCTTCGATAACTTCAAGACGATTTTCTCGTCCGATGAAAACTACTTGCACGGCATTAAAAATACGGTTATTTTTACGATTTCGACCATTATCTTAAAAACGGTTATCGGCCTGCTCTTAGCCGTTACGGTAAATAAAGGAATCAAGCTTCAAAGCTTTCATCGCGTTATCATCTTCATGCCCGCCGTCATACCGATGCTCGTCGTAGGTATTATCTTCAAGTCGATTTGCCATCCGGAAACCGGCCTAATCAACGAAACGCTAAGGGCGATCGGATTAAGTCAATGGACGCAGCATTGGCTGACGGATATAGATTGGGCGTTTAAATCGATCATCGCGGTCGATGTTTGGAAAGGCGTAGGTTATATTATGGTCATTTTGCTCGCGGGTCTTCAAGCGATCTCGCATACCTATTATGAGGCTGCGGATATCGACGGGGCAGGCGCTTTCAAGAAGTTTAGGTTTATTACCGTTCCGCTGCTTATGCCGGCGCTCATGGTAACGACCGTATTAAACCTATTATATGGTCTTAAAGTTTTCGATACGGTGTACGTCCTTACCAACGGAGGGCCGGGATACGCGACGGATGTCGTTTATACGCAGGTGTTCAGTCAGTTTTCTCTTGGGAGCTATGGGGTAGGAACAGCATTAATTACCATTCTGTTTGTCATTATGACCTTGCTAGGTTATTTTGCCGTAAAGCTGATGTCAAGAGAGGAACAACACTGATATGGCAAATAAATTCATGAAAAGTCCGATTCAGAATATCGCGATATGGATTATAAGCATCGTTGCTATCATCCCTATCTTGCTTATTGTAATTAACGCCTTTAAGTCGGCGCCGGAAGCCAGCTCCATGAATTTTAGTCTTCCAAGCGAACTGCGGTTCGGGAATTTCTCGACGGTTATCGAAAAAGGAAAGCTAGTTCATTCTTTTCTGAACAGCATTACGTATTCCAGCCTGTCCTCGTTGTTTTGTATCCTCTTTTCCGCTTTGGCTGCTTATGCACTAGCCCGTAACAAGACGAAGTTCAATCGTTTTATTTACCTTTTTATGATCATGGGCATTGCTTTGCCAGTGAATTACTTTACGTTGATCGATGTCATGAAGTGGACGGAATTGATAAATACGAAAGCCGGGATTATCGTCCTATACATGGTCACGCAAATCCCGTTCAGCGTATTTATTTTATACGGCTTCATCGCGGGCGTGCCGAAAGAACTTGACGAGGCAGGGGTAATCGATGGGTGCGGGCCGAAAAGGCTGTTCTTCTCCGTTATTTTCCCTATGCTGCAGCCAGCGGCGGTTACGGTGTTCATCCTCTCTTTTTTAAATACATGGAATGAGTTTCTCTTGCCGCTCTACTACTTGAACAGCTCCGATAAGTGGCCGATGACCTTGGCCGTCTACAACTTCTTCGGACAATTCCAACAGTCTTGGAATTTGGTTAGCGCGGATATTATATTGACGATTTTGCCTGTCATTGTTATTTACCTGCTAGGGCAACGCTTTATTATATCGGGTATGACAAGCGGATCGGTTAAAGGTTAGGTTGGGGCGGAGAGCATCGCTAATATGAGGGATTCCGCTACTGCCGGATTCAAATATTTCCATTGCGACGGGATTCGAAGAGTCAAGATCAAAGTGCGCGGATATTGCCGCGGAACGTTCGACGTCAAAACCTCGTGGGACGGACCTGTCCTCCTGGAAGCGATCTAAGCGTCGTCGAGTTGCATGCGATGACCAATATCCACTTTTCTTTCCAAATCTACGGTGCCCCTTGGCGAAAGGTTCGGGGTTTTTGACATAAGGTGCTGGTGCAGCTGACATTTCTCGTATGAGGGATGTCAGCGTTTTTTTTAGCGAATTCGCGTACTCGTTCATTGGCGTAACCTCCTCGTTTTTCAAGGGGCTTCGCCACATATATCCATCTACTTATCAAGAGCGTTTTCTCTTTTTCGTGCAAAACAAGAGCGGGCTATCTTTTCGATAACCCGCTCTTGTTCTTGATTTCTGGCCCTGCTCTAGAGGGGATCCAGTCGGTGATCCGCAGAAAGAAAAAGAAATATCCACGTTCCACGCCGCAACATGTGGCCGAGAATCTACTGAATCGCAAGTTCCAAGCGGACGCGCCAAATCAGAACTGGGCTGTTTTTATGATCCGTATAGCGAACTGCCGTTATTTACCTCTAGGCATATGAAAAAAATAGAGAATAGAATGAAAACATCTATACATGCCCGCAGACGCACGGGAAACGCAATATATATAACTAATCATCGCAACTTCTTGAATAGGAATGTTAGTTTTATCGAATTATCATGAGTAGTTAATGGATAGTTACGAGAGACTCTTTTTTCGGGATAACTACGTATCGATGGGGGCGGAGAAGAGTGTCACAGTCGGAACATAACTTGCTAACAGAGACACCAGCACTGTTCTCAGCCAGAATGATCGACGTGGTGGACCCTGCGATCGCCATAACGAAAGATCGGGATGACTTGACTTCGCTCTGCTATATCAAAGACGGCCGCGGGGAAGGGACAATCGGTAACGTAAGATATTCCGTCAGGCAAGGAGAAATGGTGATTTGTCACCCTTTTATGT
The DNA here is from genome assembly GCF_042655785.1 of Cohnella yongneupensis. Taxonomy (NCBI): domain Bacteria; kingdom Bacillati; phylum Bacillota; class Bacilli; order Caryophanales; family Paenibacillaceae; genus Cohnella; species Cohnella yongneupensis. Next base: position 236,278 of record NZ_JBHSNC010000024.1, on the reverse strand, counting down.
CGTTTAATCTCCAGTCATCGGCGGATCATCCATTGAAAGGCATCGAGTTCACCTTTTCTTGTGCTGTCGCCGGCAGGAAGCCGGGACACCTGCTGGATCCGGATCAATCGCCAGTGCTCCCGCTCGGCAACCATTTTCCCATTCTGGGGAATTACTTCGAGGCGCTGCTCGTCGAGCATCATCAACCGTCTCCCGGCTCGCAAGAGATGATCAACAGCTTGCTGAACGCCGCAATTATTTTGATCCTTCGTATGCTGGAGGCCATGAAAGCGCCGCAGTCCAATTCCATAACCGAAAATGTAAAGGCTTTCATAGAATCGCATTTCGAGATGGAATTGTCCATCAAAGACCTGGCGGAACTGGTCTTTGTCAGCCCGTACCATTTAATCCATACCTTCAAGAACGAAGCAGGCATTTCACCGATCCAATATTTGATCCATTGCCGTATGGAAGAAGCGAAGAGATTGCTGCTCTGCACGGATATCCCCATCAGTGAAATATCCGGACGGATCGGATATCCCAATCCGAACTACTTTAATCAGGTTTTTAAAAAAATAATCGGGGAATCACCGGGCAAATTTCGAAACATTGCAAAAAGGTAAGGAGGTTCCGACATGCTTGAAATGTTCGGTATCACGAAAAAATTTCTGAATACGCTGGCTTTGGATCAAGTGGATTTCTCCTTGCGGAAAGGCGAGGTTCACGCCCTTGTGGGTCCCAATGGCGCCGGTAAATCGACTTTGATGAAAATCGTAAATGGGTTGCTGACACCCGATGAAGGCTCCATCCTGTTCGAAGGCCATCCGAAAATCATTCAGTCGGTAGAGGAGGCGCAGCGGCTCGGCATCGCCATGCTTCCTCAGGAACCGATCTTGGTTCCGGATTTGTCCATCGCCGAAAATATCTTTCTGGGAACCGAAGAGACGAGAGCTGGTTTTTGGCTGCGATCCAAATCTATGAAGCTTGAAAGCAAACGCTTGCTGAAGATTCTCGGATTCCGATGCAATCCGAATACGCCGGTACGAAAACTTTCTTACAGCGAGCAATTTATCATTTCCATAGCGAAGGCATTGTCGGTGAAATCTAAGATCCTCATCATGGACGAGCCGACCTCGTGCCTGTCCGAGGACGAGAGCGGGCGTTTGTTCGGCGTAATTCGCAAACTGAAGCATGAAGGGGTTTCGATCGTCTATATTACCCATCGGATCAAGGAGGTCATGCAAATATGCGATCGGGTTACCTTTCTGCGGGACGGACGCAATGTCGCGACGAGAGAGGTAGCCGGGATGTCGGAAGAAGAAGCGGTTAGGATGGCCGTTGGAAGAGGGATGGAACATTATTTCCCTCCGGTATTGGACGAAACGGACGGCAATGTCTTGCTGAAGGTACAAGGGTTTACCCAGAAACCCTATTTCCAAGATATCGATTTTACTTTGTACCAAGGAGAGATACTTGGCATTGCCGGCTATATCGGATCCGGCAAGTCCCAACTCGCCAAATCGTTGTTCGGGGAGGAGAAGCGGGATCAAGGCCGTATGCTGTGGCGCAACCGGGAAGTGGAATTTAAGCGAAGGAGATCGGCTTCCGATCTCCGTTTCGGGTTCGTGAACCATAATCGCCATGATGAAGGTTTGTTTATGGAGCACGGCGTTAACCGCAATTTGACCATTTCAGCTCTGGATAAACTGATGCCTTATTACCTGGGAACCTCGGACAAGGAGAATGAGGCGGCGTTGGATGCGGTCATTGAGCTTGATATCAAGATTCAGCATCTGGACCAGGAAGTCCAATATCTAAGCGGCGGCAACCAGCAGAAGGTCATGGTGGGTAAGTGGTTGATCGCCGACTGCGATTTATATTTGATGGATGAACCGACCCGCGGGGTAGATTTGGGGACCAAGGGCGAGATCTACGGTAAGCTTCATGAATTGGCGGCCTCCGGTAAAGGCGTCATCGTTTTTTCGTCGGACATCCATGAGCTGATCGGATTATGCACCCGGATACTGGTCATGTACCAGGGGCGGATCACGGCGGAAGTGCATCATACCGAGGCGAGCGCGGAAAAAATCATGCGGATCGCAGCCGGAGGGCAGGCATAAACAAAACGCAAGATAACGAATAAGGTGTCGCAATTTCGTTAATTGTGAGCGGTTTCAAGATCAAGTAGCATTAGATTATCGCCGGAAGATCAGGGGCCGGCAGGGTTTACAGAACCAATGACAATAGCTTATAGGGGGGATGCCGCACTCGTATTGACTTCACTCCTAAGCCGTAACCAAGAAGGAATATCACCCAGTATGAAAGCGCACTATTTGTAAAAATTAGCTAATTTTACTTGCGAGGAGGATTTTCCGATGGCGGGGACAGCGGTAAAAAAGAAGAACTGGTCGGACAATTCGGGCGGCAGTACTTACAAAGATTACAGCCTGCTCGGCAAAAACACGAAGCTTGCGCATGAAAAAGGGCTGGTGGCGGCGGAGTGGTACACGTCTCCCATTGACCGGAAGCGGCTGAAAGAACTGATGAAACGCAAAGATTGGCCGGGGATTCGGGATACGATCATCATGTTCGCGGCGCTGATCGGAACAGGGTGGTTTGCGGTCGCGATGTGGGGAACTTGGTGGTCCGTTCTTGGATTTATCGTTTACGGATTTATCTACTATACGTGTTGTAACTCCCGTTGGCACGAACTGGGCCATTATACGGCTTTTAAGACGAAATGGATCAACGAAGCGCTGTACTATCTAACGTCATGGATGATCATGCGTCCTGGCACGATCTGGCGCTGGGAGCACTCCCGCCATCACACGGATACCGCCATCGTCGGCCGTGACCCGCAAATTTTCGTTCCGCGGCCGCCGGGATTCCGGACCATGATGCTGAACGCCTTGCAGATCGATTTGTTCAAAAGAGAATTCATGCGGGCGATCCGGCACAGCTTCAAAAAAATGGACGAGTCGGAGCGGGATATCGTCCCTGCTTCCGAATTGCCCAAGGTTTACCGGGAAGCGCGCCTCTACGTACTCGGATATTTGGCCGTCATCGGCGTCTCCATCTACATGGGCAGCATTATCCCGCTTCTCTTGTTCGGTCTTCCCTGCATGTACGGGGCTTGGCTCTCGACTACGGTATTCTTCGTTATGGAGCACGGCGGCCTCGACGAGGACGTTCTCGATCACCGCATGGTTGCGCGGACGGTTTATCTCAATCCCGTATTGCGGTTCCTTCACTGGAATATGAACTACCACATCGAACACCACATGTTCCCGATGGTTCCCTACCATGCACTGCCGGCGCTGCATAAAGAAATCAAGAAGGATTGTCCGGAACCGTTAAAAGGCATATGGGCCGTCATCATGGAGATTTATCCGGTGTTCCTTATCCAGCACCGCGATCCTTCCTACACGATCGTTCGTCCGCTGCCTCCGACGGCACGTCCTTACAGCCCTAACGGCGCTTATAAGGAGCCGGTTCAAAACCAGAACGCAGCGGTCACCGTTTAACGAAATCGATTCAATCAAAAAGCAATTAAGGAGTGACGTACATCATGAACAACGTACTGCAGGGCTGGATTGAAACCGTCATTGCTAAAGATATCGATCAGGAGGACGCCGTCCGTTTCGATTACGGCGACCGTACCTTCGCCATATACCGCACCGCGAAAGACCAGTATTACGCCACCGACGGCTGGTGTACGCATGAACGTTTTCATCTCGCAGGCGGCCTGGTGATGGGCAACATTATCGAGTGTCCCAAGCATAATGGGCAATTGGATTACACGACCGGCCAAGCGAAGCGCGCGCCGATCTGCGCGAATATCCGCACCTATCCCGTCAAAATCGAGTCGGGCAAAATCTTTGTGAAGATAGATTGAGGGGGAGCGACATGACCGCACAAGATATGGTCATTATCGGCGCAGGGGAAGCCGGCGCCAGAGCGGCGGTCGAATTGCGGAGCCAGGGTTGGAACGGCAAGATCACCATGATTGGCGAGGAGAAACATTCGCCCTATGAACGGCCTCCACTCTCTAAACAAGCATTGCTTGAAGAAACGGAGCCGTCGCCGGTATTCATTCTGGACGGGGAGAAGCTGTCGCAGCACGATATTACTTTCCTCTCCGGGGTTCCGGCCGTGAGGATCGAGCGGAATGAGCGCAAGGTCGTTCTCGAGGATGGAAGAGAAATTCCGTACCATCGCCTGCTGCTGGCTACGGGCGCGAGGCCGCGCAAGTTTGCCATGGAGGGCTCCGATACGTCGAATGTCCTCTATCTGAGAACGATGTCCGATGCATTGGTTTTGCGCGAACGCATGACCTCGGGCAAGCACATCGCCGTCATCGGCGGAGGCTTCATCGGCCTCGAGACGGCGGCAAGCGCCATCCAGAAAGGCTGCTCGGTAACCTTGATCGAGGTTGCACCCCGTATCCTTATGCGCGGCGTACCTAAGGAAATCGCCGATCTTGTTGAAGACCGGCACCGCGCGGCGGGAGTCGACTTCAAAATCGGGATCGGCATCGCCCGGATCGAGGGTGACCGTGAAAAGCACGTCATCACGCTCGCAGACGGAACGGTTGTAACATGCGACGCGTTAATCGTCGGAATCGGCGCGGTTCCCGAAACCGCTCTGGCGGGATCATCCGGTCTCGAATTGGACAACGGCATTCGCGTCGACGAATGGCTTCGGACCAGCGATCCGAACATCTATGCCGCTGGCGACTGCTGCTCGTTCCCGCATGCGTTGTATGAAGGAAGGCGAATCCGTCTGGAAGCCTGGCGGAACGCGCAGGATCAAGGCGCATTGGCCGCCCGGAATATGCTTGGCGCAGAAGAGCCTTACACGACGGTTCCTTGGTTCTGGTCTGATCAATACGAGCAGACGCTTCAAGTGACCGGGTTGGCCGGAAACGAGGATACGATCGTGCACCGGGCAATCGGCGACAGCGCGAAGATGTACTTTCATCTGGCAGCCGACGGACGTCTGGTGGCCGCGAGCGCGATCGGACCAGTTTCCAGCATCGCCAAAGAAATACGATTGGCGGAAATGCTCATTCATAAGCAAGCGCGGCCGGATTCATCGGCATTGGCCAATCCCGAGGTGAAATTAAAAACGCTGCTGCAGGGTTAAGGCAGAAAGCACGGGTCAAAGGAGCACCTCATATGGCAGGAAATCGAGCGAGGGATCGGGACCTCTCCGCTTGGGAGGACAATGTAGCATGAAGATTAAGAGTTTCAAGGCCCTTTGGGGTATGGAGGGCTCGCTCGAGCAGCAATTCGAGCGCATTGCCGCCGCGGGCTACAGCGGGATCGAGAGCCCGCTGCCGCACGCGATGGAGGAACTGCTTGGATTTCCCGCTGAGGACAAGCAATTCCGGCGTCTGCTCGAGCGATACGACCTGGATTATATCGCGATGGTGTTCTCGGACGGCGCGGACCACGCCGACTCCTTCCGGGAACAGGTGGAACGGGCCATGACGTATGGCCCGATCCTGATCAATTCTCACAGCGCCAGAGATAGCATGTCATTCAAGGAGCAGGCCGCATTTTTCGAGAAGGCTTTGGCCATCGAGCTCAAGGCGAATATACCCGTCGGTCACGAGACCCACAGGGGACGCGCCATGTTTACCCCGTGGACGACGGGGGCCCTGCTGAGGGAATTTCCGGAATTGAAACTCACGGCCGATTTCAGCCATTGGGTATGCGTATGCGAGTCGCTGCTGGGGGATCAGAAGGAAAATCTCGATCTGGCCATCGGACGAACCGTTCATATCCATTCGAGGGTCGGATACGCCCAAGGACCGCAAGTTACGCATCCCGCCTCGTCGGAATATGCGCTCGAATTGGCGACGCACCTGGACTGGTGGAGAGCAGTCATGCAAGACCGCGTCCGGACGGGCAGGGAGCTTACCTTCACGCCGGAGTTCGGACCTGCGGGCTACATGCACACGCTTCCGTTTACCGCGCATCCAGTGACGGATTTGTGGGAAGTCTGCCTGTGGATGAAACGGCGGTTTGAACAGGTGGCGGATGAAATTAGGCTGGATACAGCTATGGGGAGGCAACCGGTATGAAACTGGGGTATCAGACAAATACATGGGGCGGGGTTGTTGGACATCCCGCCGGCGTGACCTCCGTCAAGGACCTTTATTATCTGGCATACGGGTCGACGGAGCAGGCCGTTCGCGATATCTCGAAAGCCGGTTATGCCGGGATCGAACTGTTCGACGGCAATTTGATGCAGTATGAAGACCGCCCTCAAATCTTCGAAAATCTCTTGACGGAGCATAACCAGAAGCTGGTCGGGGTATATACGGGCGCCAACTTCATTTATCGGGATATTCTGGAAGACGAATTCCACAAGATCGAGAAGGTCGCGAAGCTTGCTTCGGCATTCCAGGCTGAGCATCTGGTGGTCGGCGGCGGCGCCGTCCGGGCATCCGGCATTCTGGATTCCGATTACAAGGCGCTGGCCGAGTCGCTCAACCGGGTTGCCGAGCTGGCAGCCAAGTACAACCTGCGTCCAAGCTACCATCCGCACCTGGGCACGATCGTCGAGAAGCCCGAACAGCTGGATCGCATCATGGAGCTTACCTCGATCGGATTATGCCCGGATACGGCTCATATCGAAGCGGGGGGAGGCGATCCGCTCGCGACGATCAAGAAGTACGTAAACCGGATCCCTTACGTTCATTTCAAGGATTACGGTTCCGGTTCTTTTCTGCCGCTGGGCGAAGGGAACCAGAATTTCCGTGCAATGGCCGCCGTATTGCGGGACAATCACTATTCGGGCTGGATCACGGTCGAATTGGACAGCTACGAGGACCCTCTTAACGGCGCGGTCATCAGCAGGAACTACCTGCGCGAACAACTAAACTTGAACGAATATCAAACCATCCCGACAGGCAGAGGAGAATGAAACGATGAAGAAATTGAACGTAGGCATGATCGGCGGAGGATTCATGGGCAAAGCCCATTCCATGGCTTATGCGGCAATGCCGATGTTTTTCTGGCCAGCTCCTGCGATTCCGCACCGTAAAACGGTTGTCGATATCAACGAACAAATGGCGAAAGACGCTGCCGCCCGGTACGGCTTCGAATCCTATTCCTCCGATTGGAGACGCGTCGTCGAGGATCCCGGGATCGATATCATCGATATCGTAACGCCGAACGACTCGCATGCCGAGATCGCCATCGCCGCTGCGAAAGCCGGCAAGCACATCATTTGCGAGAAACCGCTCGCACGCACGGCCGCAGAAGCAAAACTCATGTATGACGCCGTGAAGGATGCTGGCGTCAAGCATATGGTCGCTTTCAATTACCGGCGCACCCCCGCCATTCTTCTGGCGAAGAAGTATATCGAAGAAGGGGCGATCGGTAAGATCCTGAACTTCCGCGGTACGTATTTGCAAGATTGGTCAGCCGATCCGCAATCTCCGTTGTCCTGGAGATTCCGCAAGGATATTGCCGGCTCCGGCGCTCTGGGCGATATCGCTACGCATGTCATCGATATGGCCCGTTACCTGGTCGGAGAAATCAACGAAGTCATGGGAGTAGCCAAGACATGGATCAAGGAACGTCCCGTTCAATCCGGCGGCGTTGATAAGCTCGGGACGGTGAAGGCCGGGGGCGACGTAAAAAAAGAAGCGGTCGACGTGGACGACGAGGTCAGTACGCTGCTTCGTTTCGAATCCGGGGCGGTAGGCAGCATCGAAGCGACCCGGAACGCTTGGGGACGGAACAACTATATCACGTTTGAAATCCACGGCGAGACCGGTTCGATTTCCTTCAACTATGAGCGCAGCGATGAACTGAAGGTATGCTTCGCCAGCGATCCGGACGACCGCCGTGGCTTCCGCACCGTATATACGGGGCCTGCGCATCCATACGGCGCGGCATTGTGGCCGATTCCGGCACTCGGGATCGGATACGGCGAGACCAAAATCATCGAGGCCTTCGATTTCATTTCCGCGATTGTGAACGATACCGAAGTGTCGCCGAACTTCCATGACGGCTACCGGATCGCCGAAATCAGCGATGCCATCCTGCTATCCGCAAGCAACGGCAAATGGGAGAGAACGGGCGCGTAAAACGGCGCGGTATCTTGCCCCGTCAACATGCTGGGAAAAGGAGGAGAATGCACATGGGGACACCGATCTTGGAGATGCAGAATATTTCCAAATCGTTTAACGGAAACAAAGTGCTCGATAAGACCCGTTTCGAATTGCGAAAGGGTGAGGTTCATGCCCTCATGGGCGGCAACGGGGCCGGCAAATCCACGCTGATGAAGATTCTGACCGGTGTCTATGAATTAGATGAAGGGTCTATTCGACTATACGGCAGCGACGTGCAGATTCAAACGCCAGTCGATGCCGAGAAGCATGGGATCTCCATGATTTTTCAGGAGTTTAGTCTGGTGCCTGAACTGACCGTTGCCCAGAACATTTTCCTCGGAAGAGAACCGAAGAACGCATTGGGTTTTATTGACGACAAGAAGAGCGCACAGCTCACGAAGCAGCTGCTGAATGAATTGAACGTCGACATGAAGCCGAATGATGTGGTAGCCGATCTGGGGGTCGGCTACTGGCAGATGACGGAAATCGCCAAAGCTTTATCCAAAGATACGAAAATATTGGTGATGGACGAGCCGACCTCCTCCTTGACGACACGGGAAACGGAAATCCTGTTTGCGTTCATGGAGCGCCTCAAGCAAAAGGGCATTTCCATCGTCTACATTTCCCACCGGATGGATGAGATTTTCCGGGTTTGCGACCGGATGACGATCATGCGGGACGGCAAGCATCTGATTACGGAAGAGATCAGCCGTCTGGATATGGAAAGCGTCGTTCAGCATATCGCAGGCAAAAATCTCGAGAAGTTCGAATGGAAGGAACGTAAGCGGGGAATCTCCGATACGGTCGTGCTGGAGGTCAAGGATTTACGGACGAATAACCGCGTCAACGGCGTCAGCTTCGAATTGAAGCAAGGCGAGGTTCTAGGCATTGCCGGCTTGATGGGAAGCGGGCGCACGGAAACCCTTCGCGCGATTTTCGGCATCGACTCGGCCACTGGCGGCGATATTTACGTAGGCGGCCGCAAAGCCGACATGCGTTCCCCCAAAGACGCGATCAAGAACGGAATCGCCCTGGTGCCCGAGGATCGAAGAGTGCAGGGCTTGGTGCTGGAGCATGAAGTGAAGGACAATATTCTCCTGCCTTCCCTTTCCAGGATTTCTAACGTTTTTGTAAACGATTCCAAAGGGAATTCGATCGCCGAGGAATGGGTCAGACAGTTAAACATCAAGACGGATTCCATCTACAAAACCTCTCGGCTGCTGTCAGGTGGAAATCAACAAAAAATCGTGTTCGCCAAATGGCTGGCCAACTCTCCGGACATTATCCTGCTGGACGAGCCGACGATCGGCATCGATATCCGGGCGAAAACCGAAATCATCGATATGATACGCGCACTGGCGGAGGAAGGAAAAAGCATATTGCTCGTATCTTCGGAGATGACCGAACTTCTCGCCGTGAGCGATCGTGTACTCGTGTTCCATGACGGAAAAGTGGTCAAGGAATTCCGACAGGAGGAAATTAGTTCCGAAGAGGATTTGGAGCAGGCCATTCAAGGTTTTTAAGAAGGAGTGGATGAAACGTGTCAAATAAGGAAGCCGTCAACAATCTGCAAACCATACCCATCGGCGACTCTGGGTCCATGTCGTCTTTGCGGCTTCGCCATTTTAACTGGAGACAATACATCGTTTACTTTGCTTTCATCGGCGTATTCATCATCTTTTCCCTCACATTAAGCGACAGCGGGTTTGTGACGACGAACAATCTGCTGAACATCGTACGCCAAACGGCGATCATCTCGATCATGGCCGTGGCGATGACGTTTGTCATCAGCGCGGCGGAGATCGATTTGTCGATCGGATCCATCGTATCCTTGTCCTCCCTCACCTCCGCCATGGCGCTGCAGCACGGCTATGGCATAGCGGGAGCGGTCATTGCCGGCTTAGGTTCCGGTTTGATCGTCGGTTTGATTAACGGGTTGCTCGTGACCAGAGTCCTGATTCCTTCCTTCCTCGTTACGATGGCCATGATGGGCATCACCAAGGGATTGGCGATGCTGGTCTCGCATACGGCCCCTGTCCCGATCAACGATGATAACTATGTGTACATTTTCGGTTCCGGCGACGTTGGAAGCATTCCGGTACTGCTGTTCTGGATGGTGCTCGTCGCGGTCGTCGGTCATATTCTTCTGCGCAAAACGACCTTTGGACGCCGGACGCTGGCAACCGGGGGCAACCAGAGCGCGGCGCGTTTCTCGGGGATCAATGTCGCGAAAACGAAGCTTTACGTGCTCATGGGATCGGGCGTAATGGCCGGGCTTGCCGGCATGCTGTATGCCGGACGGATGCATTCCGGGCGTTATACCTTCGGTGAAGGCGACGAATTATCGGTCATCGCTGCCGTCATTCTCGGCGGCACCAGTCTCTTCGGAGGCGTGGGCACCGTAATAGGAACGGTAGTGGGCGCTTTGCTGATCGGAACCATCAACAACGGTCTGATTATCATGGGCCTTGACGTCAGCCAGCAAATGATCATCAAAGGCGCGATCATCATCCTGGCGGTTGCATTCGGCCGCAAAGCCATGAACAGGTAAGGACGACCTTTATACTGCGGCTTCTTGAAGGAGGTGACGGTCGGAGAGACAAATGGGCGGGATAGAAGGACCGGACTGGTATTACCGGGGGAGTCACTATAGCAGGACCCAAAATATGAAAAAGGGAGAAACCAACGTGAAAAACAAAACGAGTCTAATTCTTGTCGTACTGATTCTTATGCTGTCGATGAGCCTTGCCGCATGCGGTAAGAAAAGCGAATCCTCAGGGGGGGCCAGCCAATCGGCCGCCGCATCCCCGGAAGCAAGCGGCGATTCCGCCGCCAAGCAAGGACCGAATCCGGCTGACGAATTGGAGAAGCTGATGACAAAGGTTCTCACGAAAGGTCCGAACGGCGAAGTGCCGGTGTCCGCGGACACGCTTGAAATCACGAGCGAGGATATCGCGAAGTTGAAAGAAAAGAAGATCACGGCAGCGATCGCCATGCATTACATGGGCAATGATTGGTCTACCACCCAAGTCAGCGCAATTAAAGAAGAGATGGCCCGCCTGGGTATCGAAATCATCGGGGTAACCGATGGTAACTTTAAGCCGGAGAAGCAGACGTCCGATATTGAGACCTTATTGGCCAAGAAACCCGATATTCTGCTTTCCATTCCGACGGACGGCGTCGCGATGGCGCCTATATTCAAGAAAGCAGCTGAACAGGGCACGAAAATCGTATTCATGGCGCAGGCCGCAGACGGAATGAAGGCTGGCCAGGACTATGTGACCATCGTATCGCCTGACGACTACGGCAACGGCGCGGCATCTGCGCATATGATGGCCCGCGAATTGGGCGGCAAGGGCAAAATCGGCATCATCTATCATGAAGCCGATTATCCGACAACTAAAATTCGTTATCAGGCGTTCTCCGATGTGATCAAACAGTATCCGGGCATTGAAGTCGTAGAAGAACAAGGCGTAGCAGGACCGGATTTCGCGGGCGATGCGGAGAAAGCGGCTTCCGCCTTCCTGATCAAACATCCTGATCTGAAGGGCATCTGGGGCGTATGGGATATTCCGGCCGAAGGAATCATGGCCGCTGCCCGGAATTCCGGCCGTGAGGACCTAGTCATTACGACGATCGACCTAGGCAAGAACGTCGCGATCGAAATGGCAAAGGGCGGCATGATTAAAGGCCTGGGAGCACAGGGCGTCTATCAAGCCGGCATTGCGGAAGCGAAGGCAGGAGCGCTGGCGGTGCTTGGTAAAGAAGTCCCACCGTTCCTGGTCGTAAACGGAATCCCGGTCGACAAGGACAATCTCTTGGCAAGCTGGAAGAAGGTCTACAACGTAGACGCGCCGAAAGAAGTTGCCGATGCGATGAATAAATAAGATGACCTCCGGAGGCAACTCCGGATCGACACGCAAATAATGAAGGGGGCGGCGTTCTTGTTTCTAGAACGCCGTTCGTATCCATGGGGTGTAGAGATGAAAAAATTAAACAATTCGTTAGCTGCCCTGATCGGCGTTTGGTTTATCATAGCGCCCTGGGTATTGGGATATTCCGACGTTTCGGGCGCCGTTACCACAAGTGTGGTCATCGGTGCAGTGATGGCGCTTTCATCCTGGTGGTCCTTCAAGGTGCCAGGCTGGAACCTGATTTCCCTGCTTGCGGGTGTCTGGTTCATTGTCCTTCCTTTCGTGTACACGCTCGATAGCGTAGAGAAATGGATCAGCATTGGGCTGGGTGCTCTGGTCGTCGTTCTCAACCTATGGAACGATTAAGAGAAGAATGGATGGAAGCACGTGGATAAGGCCTTGCCGGCTGTCTTTCCATCCGGAAGCCGAGAGAGGAGCATACGGAAATGTTCATATTCCTTCACAATATTAAAGGAACCTTGAAGAGTAAAGACGGCACTCCCGTCTCCGGCGCATGGCTTCAGCTGCACGGTACCGGAACGAATTCGAAGAGCTATAACGTCAAAGTGAATGATGGAGCATTCTCTCTACGGCTGCCGGACAGCTACTATACGATCGACGGCTATTGGGATGAGGAATCACAAGCCCAGATTCAGCTCTTCTATACGTTTCAGGTGACGGGCGGCAAGCCGGTTCCCGATCGGCTGGCACTCATCGTGCCGGACAATAACGTTATGGGAACGGTCAAACGATACGACGGAGTCTCCGTGGACGGCGTCTACTTGAATATCCACAGCGAGAATGCCGGAAGGCACAATTTCGGGTACAACACCAAGGTGAATAACGGCAGCTTCGCTTTGTTTCTGGCGGACGGCAACTATGTGGTCGACGGTTACCTCGATCCGGAAATGCAGAAGAAAATACAAGTCCATTACCCCTTTCAGGTCGTGAAAGGCAAGTCGAGATCTAATCCGTTAAAAGTGATCGTTTCGAAGGAACATATTGTTGAGGCTCTGTATCGGGAGGGGCACCATTAGCAAAGGATGTCCGAATTCCAGTACGAAAGGTGAGAGGCAATCGCCCATGAAGGTAATCAAAACGGGCATTATCGGCACGGGTTTCTCCGGATCCTTCCATGCAGAGGCGTTGAGAAGGGTGCCGGGCGTGCAGATTGTCGCGGTCTGCGGGAGCAGCTTGGAGAAGGCATTGGCGTTCGCCGAGCAATTCGGCATTCCCAAGGCTTACGGAACTCCCGAGGAGCTTATCGCCGATCCGGAAGTTCAAGCCATTCACAATTGCACGCCGAATGACATGCATTACCGCGTCAACAGCCAAGTTTTGCATGCTGGAAAACATTTGCTGTCGGAAAAACCGCTGACCAAAAACAGCCAAGAATCCGCGAAACTGCTCGAGCTGTCGCGCCAAAGCGCCGGAGTGAGCGGGGTTTGCTTCAACTACCGTCATTTCCCGTTGGTGCGGCAGTCCAAGGAATACATCGAAAAGGGCGATTTCGGCCAGGCCAATCTCGTCTACGGCGGATATACGCAAGATTGGCTTTTGTATGACACCGACTACAGCTGGCGGCTCGATACGGAGAAGAACGGCCTATCCCGCGCCATCGCGGACATCGGCTCGCACTGGTGCGATACGGTCCAGCACATACTCGGACAGCGGATCGTGGAGCTGTGCGCCGACCTCAAAACGGTGCATCCGATCCGCCAAAAGACGAAGGGATCGGTCACCACGTTCTCGGGAGCGGCTGCGGCGGTAACCGAGCCGATGGAAGTGAAGACCGAGGATTACGGTAGCGTGCTCGTCCACTTCGAGAACGGAACGCAGGGCGTGTTTACCGTCTCGCAAGTATCGGCCGGCCGCAAAAACCGCTTAACCTTCGAAATCGCGGCGGAATCCGCTGCCCTCGCGTGGGATCAGGAAAAGCCCAACAGCCTCTGGATCGGTCGCCGGGACGAGGCGAACCGGCAGCTGATGAGGGACCCCGGCCTGCTGAGCTCACCGGCTGCGGCGTTAGCCCATTATCCGGGGGGCCATCAAGAAGGCTGGCCGGACGGCATGAAAAACCTGCTGATCGATTTCTACAAAGCGGTCCGGAACAAGGAAGCGGGCGAACCCGTTTCGCCGTCTTTCGCATCCATGGAAGACAGCCACCATATCATGAAGATCATCGATGCCATCCTGAAAAGCCATGCCGAAAGACGGTGGGTCAAAGTTGATGAGTGACTGCGGATTTCACTCAAAAGAGTGTCCCATGCAGGAATGTCATTAAGTTAAGCCCAAAGACAAGACCGAGAATACAAATGGAATCCAAACGGCATGGGAAAAAGCCCTGTGCCGTTTGTTTTTTGGTGCATGCAAGGAATGAGCGTACAGCGAATATTGCGCGTAATTCTTCTGCCCTTGGTCAAAGTATACCTGTTGAAAAGGTATTCCTCGCAATTATTGGGCCACTTCTAGAAAGTCAATTGTTTTCTACAAACTCCAAAAATAAACTCATGGTTCGTATCGCTAATAAACGTCCGGTTAGAAAGGCATTCTCAGGACCAAGTTAACAAGAAACTTTATTCTGCATTCATATGACAACCGGTTGACACATCAAATGTCAACCGGTTATTATATTCGTGAAGCGAGAATGACTACGCTTACAAAATTCGTGTCAGGGGGAGACGATTTTGCAATTGAGAAAAAGCCTTGCCTTAGGTATCAGCTCCGCGATGCTGTTGTCCGTATTAGCGGCTTGCTCGGGGAATAACGGCAACGCGCCGGCGAGCAGCTCGCCGGCCAGCCCGGCCCCTAGCTCTTCTGCGGCTGCGACCGAAGAAGCCAAGGATGTCAAGCTGACCTTCTTCAACACTTCTGCGGAAGTGAACAACGTGTTCGAGGATTTGTTCAAGACGTATCACGAGCTGCACCCGAACGTGACGATCGAGCTTATTCCGACGCCGATCGGCGGCGCTCAGCTCGAGAAGTTCCAGTCGTTGCTGGCTTCCGGCAATCCGGCCACGATGGCTAACCTCGACCCAGGAACGATTCTCCAGTTCAAAGACAAATTCCTGGACCTCGAGTCGGAGAAAGCCAAGTACGAGCAATTGACGAAGCCGGGCGCGGTCGAAGGAGCGCTGTTGGACGGCAAGTTCCTCGGCATTCCGTGGACGGCTCAAGGCTACGGCTTGCTGTATAACAAGCGCGTGGTGGAGGAATCGATCGGCGGCGCCTTCGATCCGTCCACGATCAAGACCCGCAGCGATCTCGCTGCGCTGTTCGAGAAAGTCCAAGCGGCCGGCAAAGCTCCGGTCATGATTCACGGCGCGGACTGGTCGCTCGGCGCGCACTACTTGGCGCTCTCGTATTCCTTGCAGTCGAACAGCGTGGATACGAACCGCAAGTTCGTCGAAGACATGAAGAACGGCACGGTGAAATTGTCCGACAACCCGCAGTTTACCGGATTGATGGACACGTTCGATTTGCTCAAGAAGTATAATGCCCGGTCGAAGGACCCGCTTGTCGCGGATTACATGAAGGACAGCACGGACTTCGCCAAAGGCGAAGCGGCGTTCTACTTCATGGGCGACTGGACATGGGCGGTCATCGGTACGCTGGAAGGCCGCGATCAAGAATTCGGCATCTTGCCTGTTCCGATCAGCGACAATTCGTCCGACTTCGGCAACAACCAAGTCGCTTACAGCGAACCGAAGCTGTTCGCGATCGATGACTCGGGCTCGTCGCCGGAGCAGCAAGCCGCGGCGAAAGCGTTCCTCGAATGGCTGGTCACGAGCGAGCAAGGCCAAGAAGCGATCGTCACGAAGATGGGCTTGGCATTGCCGTACAAAGACGTCAAAGCGAAAGGCACGAACGTCATCTCTGACGCGATCAACACGTACGTCGACCAAGGCAACGTCATCAACATCGGCGTCATCAACTACCTCCCGCAAGACTACTGGGCCAAGACGGGCGCATCAATGCAGAAGTACCTTGCAAACAAGATCGATCGCCAAGGGCTGGCCGACGAAGTGGAAGCTTATTGGAAATCTAACGCAGGGAAATAACGCGCACGAATAGAAGACGGGTCTGAGGCGTCGGCCTCGGCCCCTCTTTTGTTCGAAAGCGTCCATTACCTGTCCGCAAAGGGGCGACAACATGAACAAAAAGCTTTGGATGAAAAACGCGGGAACTTTCCTGCTGTTCGGTGGACCTTCCTTGTTCGCGTTCGCCGCGGTCGTCCTAGCGCCTTTTGTCATAGGCTTGTACTTGACCTTCACGAATTGGGACGTTCGGACGTCGGACGGAACGTTCATCGGCTTTTCGAATTACATGGAAGTGTTCCGCGACGATGCGTTCCTGAAGCAATTGTGGTTTACGATGAAATACGTATTCTTCACCGTTCTGATCTCCAATCTGGTAGCGTTCATGATCGCGCTCGCGCTGTCCGGCGGATTGAAGGGACAAAAGTGGCTCCGAACGGGCTTCTTCACGCCTAACCTGATCGGAGGTATCGTCCTCGGTTACTTGTGGCAAACGCTATTCTCCCAAGTGATGCCTTTTTTGGGCGAAAAGTACGGATGGTCGTTGTTCGATACGTCCTGGCTGACCGATACCGGCACCGCGTTCTGGGCGCTCGTCATCGCCACCGCTTGGCAACTGTCCGGCTATCTGATGATCATTTACATCGCGGGCTTCGCCGGCGTCCCCGTCGACGTGCTGGAAGCCGCCCGGATCGACGGCGCGAGCGCCGCCGGCATTCTGAGAAGAATCACGCTGCCGCTGTCCGTGTCCGCGATCGTCATCAGCGTCT
The DNA here is from genome assembly GCF_042655785.1 of Cohnella yongneupensis. NCBI lineage: Bacteria > Bacillati > Bacillota > Bacilli > Caryophanales > Paenibacillaceae > Cohnella > Cohnella yongneupensis. The sequence goes on along the minus strand of NZ_JBHSNC010000024.1, from coordinate 219,450 downwards.
TCATCTCGCTGTCGCGTTCCTTCCTAACCTATGACATCAACCTGGCGCTGACGAAAGGCGGGCCGTTCAATTCGACCGAGCTGGCGTCCTACTACATCGTTCAGAAGGCGTTCTTGTCCAATCAATACGGAGTCGGGCAAGCCGAGGCCGTAGTCCTGTTCGCCGTCGTGGCGGTCATCGCCCTGACGCAGTCGTATTTGCTTAAGAAACTGGAGGTGGAATCGTGAGAAAACCCCGACAGCCGCTGGCGCTGGCCAAATCGTTCATTCTGTACGCGGCGCTGTTCGTCTTTCTGATCCCCTTCCTGCTCGTACTCATGAACTCCTTCAAGAAGACGCAGTATTTCGTCGAGAATCCAATCGCGCTTCCGCGCAGCCTCGACTTCTCGAACTACGTCAACGCCTTCGAGAACATGGGTTTTCTTCAGGCGTTCGTGAATTCCACGATCATCACCGTCATCGGCGTCTTGTTGATCCTGGTCTTCTCGTCCATGACCGGTTATTTGTTCGTGCGCTTCAAATGGAAAGTCAACACGGTTCTCTTCTTCGTCATGCTGGCTTCGATGACGATTCCATTCCAAGTCATCATGATTCCGCTCGTCATGATCTACGGCAACATGCATCTGCTGAACATGAAAGCCAGCTTGCTGTTCATGTACATGGGCTTCGGCATTCCTTTCGGCGTGTTTACGTACCATGGTTTTATCAAAGGCATCCCGTTCGAGCTGGAGGAATCCGCCTTCATGGAAGGGAGCTCGCGACTTCGAACATACTTCCATGTCGTGCTGCCGCTGCTTAAACCGGTTACCGTCACGTTGCTCGTCTTGGACGTGCTATGGATTTGGAACGATTATTTGCTTCCGAGCCTCGTGCTGTTATCTCCGGACTTAAAGACGCTGCCGTTGTCGACGTACGCTTTTTTCTCGTCGTATTCGGTGGATTACTCGCCGCTCATGGCAGGATTGGTGATGACGATCATTCCCGTCCTCGTGCTGTATTTGTTCCTCCAGAACCAGATCATTAAGGGAATCACCGAGGGCGCGTTAAAATAAACTTCTTTTTCAGAAGCTGAAATTACCCCCTATTTGGCTTATAATGGGACTAAAACGCTAGGTGGTCCGTTCATGGCGAAAATCGAAGACGTGGCTGAAAAAGCGGGAGTATCCGTCACGACCGTATCCCGCGTCCTTAACGATAGAGGCTATATCAGCCAGAAGACGCGAGACAAGGTCAACGAGGCGATGAGGGAGCTCCGTTACCAGCCGAACGAAATGGCGAGGTCGCTATTCAGAAGAAAATCGAATACGATCGGCCTCATCATTCCGTCCGTGGCGCACCCCTTCTTCGGCGAGCTGGCCTACCATCTGGAAGATTGCGCCGACCGGAACGGATATAAGCTACTGCTGTGCAATTCGAGCCGCGACGTCGGCAAGGAACGCAAGCATATAGAAATGCTGAAGAAAAATCAGGTAGATGGCATCGTCATGTGCAGCTCGGTGCTCGACGTCGAGCATTATCTTCACTTGAACTTGCCGATCGTGTCGTTCGACCGCACGCTCGGATCCGATATCCCGATCATCGCCTCCGATAACCGGATGGGCGGGGCGTTGGCGGCGCGACTGCTCGCGGAGAAGGGTTGTCGGCATCCGGCTTACGTATACCGCGGCATCGGAGGCCCGCATCATCCGGCCATGTTGGCAAGCGATCGCGTCTTGGGCTTCGAGGAAGCGTTCCGGGAAGCCGGAGTCGCGTCCGTTCGACTGGAACTCGACGCCGGCGGCGCGGATGACCGGCGGAACGATGAAGAGCTTGCTCGCTTCTTCGCCCTGCATCCGGATACGGACGCCGTCTTCGCCAGCAGCGACGTGATCGCGGCCGAGGTGATGCAAGCTTGCCACCGGCTAGGGAAGCGAATCCCGGACGAGCTGAAGCTGATCGGATACGACGACGTTAACGTGGCGTCATACTTGACGCCGCGTTTAACGACAATCCGCCAGCCGATTCGCGAGATGTGCGAACGTTCCGTTGAGCTCATCGCGATGCAGATCGAGGGGGTGGCGGTCGCCGGCGTCCATTCGTTCCCCGTCGCGCTTGTCGAACGGGAAACAACGTAACGCCGCGCCGGTTAGCTCGCGAAGCGCGTAGACGCATTCGCGCGGCGATCGTTCGACGACGGTGTCAACCGGTTGACACCGTTCCGATTGTACTGTACTGCAAAGGGAGGTTTCGTGATGGCCGTTACCATTAAAGACATTGCCGAGAGAGTAGGAGTATCGGTCACCACCATCTCCAGGGTGCTCAATAACAGAGGATATTTAAGCGACAAGCTGAAGAAGAAAGTGCAGGGCGCGATGGAGGAGCTGAATTATCAGCCGAACGAGCTGGCCCGGTCGCTCTCCCGTAAAAAATCGAACGTGATCGGTCTTATCGTTCCCGATATCTCGCACCCTTTCTTCGGTCAGTTGACGAAGCATATCGAGTATTATGCCTACAAGCACGGTTATAAGCTGATGCTTTGCAACTCGTTGCTCAATAAGAAAAAGGAAAAAGAATATATAGAGCTGCTGAGGGCCAGCCAGGTCGACGGCATCATCATGGGCAGCCATACGATGAAGGTAGAGGACTACATGGCAATCAAGCTACCGCTAGTTACGTTGGACAGGCGGATTTCGGACGCCATTCCTTACGTCTCGTCCGACAACTACAAAGGCGGCGCCCTGGCCACGAAGCTGCTCATTAGGAAGCGGTGCCGCAAAATCGCCTATCTCAGCGGCAGCTTGCAGTTGAATTTGTTGGCTAAGCAGCGGCACGACGCGTTCATGGAGCAAGTCGGGCGGCAATCGGTCGACTACGTCGTACGGCAGACGGATTTGAACGGGTTCAAATACAAGGAATACGAAGCGCTCGTTCGCGAGCTGTTCGACGAGCACCCCGACATCGACGGCGTGTTCGCGAGCAGCGATTTGCTCGCCCTGCAGGTCGTCCGGGAAAGCAGGAGGCGCGGCAAGTCGATTCCCGGCGATCTGAAGGTCATCGGATACGACGGGATTCAGAACGGCGGAGCGGAGGAGCTGACGACGATCGAACAGCCGATTCAAGAGATGGGCAAGCTGGCGGTTCTCCGTCTCCTTCAACAGATGGCGGGCGAAGAGACGCCTCTGGAAACGATATTGCCCGTAAGGCTGTTGGAAAGGGGCACGACTTGAGAAGGGTCTCCCGCCTCCCGCCGCACCGACGAGATTTCGCGCTTCAACCTATCAGGCAGGAGGAAAGTTCGTGCTGGAGTTCAATCGCCCCTTGGCGCTGCAAGATAAAGCAAATGACGTGTTGACGGTGGGGGAGTTGCTCGTCGATCTGATCTCGGAGACGTACGGCGAAGATCACGAAGCCTCCTCTTATCGCAAATATTTCGGCGGGTCGCCCGCCAACATCGCAATGAACGTTCGCAAGCTGGGCGCTCGGTCGCAACTGGCCGCTGCGGTCGGAGCCGACGGGCTGGGGCGGTTTTTGCTCGGTCATCTGCAAGCGGCAGGAATCGAGCCGGCGTTCGTCGAGACGGTGCAAGAGGCGACGAGCCTCGTCGTGCTCACGAAAAGCCGATCGACGCCCGTGCCGATCTTCTATCGCCGCGCGGATTACCGGTTGTCGTACCGTCCGGCGCTCGAAGAGATCGCGAAGCAATCGCGCTTTCTCCACTTCTCGTGCTGGCCGCTCTCCATGAATCCGTCCCGGACCACGGTCGAGAGGCTGATAGAGCTCGCCCAGGCGCACGGAGTGCGGATCGGTTTCGATCCGAACTACCATCCGATGCTTTGGTCGGAGGAAGAGGACGGCGTCGAATACGTCAAAACGATCATCGGCCGCTCCGATATCGTCAAGCCTTCGGACGACGACGCGGAAAGGCTCTTCGGCAAAGACGTTCCGGACAAGCAACTCCGCAAGTTTCTCGATCTCGGCGCCAAGCTTGTCATCCTGACGCTCGGCAAAGACGGCGCCTTGGCGTCCAACGGCGCGGAAACGATCCGGTTTCCGACGTTGGCCGACGAGGTGTCGGATACGACGGGAGCGGGGGACGCGTTCTGGTCCGGCTTCTACGCCGCGCTTGCGCAAGGCAGTACTCTGAAGGACGCGATTTCTCTCGGTCTTGCCGTCAGCGCATACAAGCTGAAATTCACGGGCGCGGTTGTGGACCTGCCCGATTTGTCTTCGATTCGAACGCAATACGGTTTATAAGAGGTGAACGTAATGGCCATCAACAACAAAGTTCAGTTGATTACGTACCCCGATTCGTTGGGCGGGGATTTGAAAGCGTTGCGCCATGTGCTCGATACGAGCTTAAGCAATCTGTTCAGGGGCGGCGTTCATATTCTGCCCCCTTTCCCTTCCTCCGGCGATAGAGGATTCGCGCCTCTCACTTATTTGGAGATCGATCCGAGCTTCGGCACGTGGGAGGACATTCAAGCCATCGGCGAAAACTACGACGTTCTCGTCGACCTGATGGTGAATCACGTGTCCCGGCAATCCGAGTATTTCCGCGATTTTCTCGAGAAGGGACGGGCATCCGAGCATGCCGACCTGTTTCTGACGCTCGACAAGGTTTGGCCGGACGGCCGGCCCGTCCAGTCGGACATCGACGCCATGTTCCTTCGCCGTCCGCGTCCGTATTCGACTTATCCGATCGCCGGCACGGACCGCGAGGAAAGCGTATGGACGACGTTCGGCAAGACGGATCCGTCCGAGCAGATCGATCTCGACGTCGGTTCGGACGCGGCCAGAAAGCTGTTAAAGTCGTTTTTCGAGCATTTCAAGGCGAACAACGTCAAGATCGTCAGGCTCGACGCCGTCGGATACGTCATCAAAAAGCTAGGTACGAGCTGCTTTTTCGTGGAACCGGACATTTACGAATTTCTGGACTGGACGATGGAGATGGCGCGATCGATGGATATCGAGCTTCTGCCGGAAGTCCATTCGCATCCTTCGATTCAATACAAGCTCGCGGAGCGCGGCTTTTGGATCTACGATTTCATATTGCCCTACCGGATTCTCGAGGCGCTGCTGACCCAAGACGGCAAGGAGCTGGCGCAATACTTGAAGGTTCGGCCGAGCAAGCAATTCACGATGCTCGATTGCCATGACGGCATTCCGGTCAAGCCGGACTTGGACGGCCTCCTCGATACGAACGAAGCTCGCCGGGTCGTCGATCTTTGCGTGTCCAGAGGAGCCAACCTGAGCTTGATTCTGTCGGACGAGCACAAGGCGACGGACGGTTTCGACGTCCATCAGATCCGCTGCTCCTATTATTCGGTATTAGACCGGAACGACAACGCCTATCTCACTGCCCGCGCCATTCAATTTTTTGCGCCGGGCATCCCTCAAGTATATTACGTCGGTCTTCTCGCCGGGGAGAACGACTTGGAGAGGGTGGCGTTCACGGGCGAAGGCCGCGAGATCAACCGGCACAATTACTCGTTGGAAGAAATCGAGCGGTCGCTCGGGAAAGAAGTCGTCAAACGGCTGCTCAAGCTGATTCGCTTCCGGAACGAATACGCGGCGTTCGACGGCGAGTTCGAGGTCGTCGACGTTCCGGACGATGCACTTGTTTTGCGCTGGACGAACGGAGAGATAATGTGCGAACTGCACGTGGACTGGAGAACGATCCAATCTTGGATCTCGTATACGGATTTCAACGGGAAACGAGCGGAATACTGGATCTGATGCTTCCGCGGCGAGGAGGCGCTCAAGCTCGTCGCCACGACTGACTACTTGAAAGGAATGTTGCCGAATGCCTTTAATCGACATGCCACTAGAAGAGTTGAAATCATACAAAGGGCGCAACCCTCGACCGGCGGATTTCGACGAGTATTGGAACCGCGCTTTGGCCGAGCTTCGCGCCGTCGATCCTCAGCTTGAGTTCGTGCCAAGCGAATTCCAGACTCCTCAAGCCGAATGCTTCGATCTTTATTTCACCGGCGTACGCGGAGCTCGTATCCACGCCAAATACGTCCGGCCAAGACACGCCGAAAACCGTCATCCGGCCGTCGTCCAATTTCACGGCTATACGGGCAACGCAGGCGATTGGCACGATAAGCTCGCTTATGCATCGCTGGGATTCTCCGTTCTCTCGATGGATTGCCGCGGACAAGGCGGCATGTCCGAAGATACGGGAGGCGTAAAGGGCAATACGCACCATGGCCATATTATTCGCGGCTTGGACGATCATCCGGATAACCTGCTGTTCCGCCATATTTTCCTCGATGCCGCGCAATTGGCAGGCATCGCGCTCGAGTTGCCCGAGGTCGATCCGCAGCGTGTCTATGCGATGGGCGGCTCGCAAGGCGGCGCACTAACGATCGCTTGCGCAGCGCTGGAACCCCGGGTGAAGAAGCTCGCTCCCGTATTTCCGTTCCTGTGCGACTACAAACGAGTCTGGGAAATGGATCTAGCCAAGGATGCCTATCAAGAGCTTAGAACTTTCTTCCGCTATTTCGATCCGCTGCATGAGCGAGAGGACGAAATATTCGAAAAGCTCGGGTACATCGACTTGCAGTATTTGGCCCCTCGTATTAAAGGCGAAGTGCTGTTGTTTGTCAGCCTAATGGATACGATCTGCCCGCCGTCCACGCAGTTCGCGGCATACAACAAAATGACCGCGTCTAAACAGCTCGTCGTCTACCCGGATTACGGGCACGAGAACTTGCCGGGATCAGGCGATCGGACGATGCAATTTTTTATGAATGAAAATTGAAATTGTATCTTTTCATATGGAACGAGTTAAGGCGGCCATCGGTTCCCGCGCGCTTAAGTTCTGACGGCACACTAATCCTCCCGAGATTTCAGATCGCGGGAGGATTTTTCATGGCTTTGGGGGAGTAATTGTCTATATCGTGCTGTTCCATGACTTGATCATCAAGGTTGAACTGCCAACTATCGAGAAGTATACTTAATCGTTCGAAGAACGCCGTAAATGCCGTTGGTCTTCTTGTTCGGAACGAATTTGACGGTTACGGCTTCCTTGCCTGAAGTCAGCTCATCCGGAAGAACCAAAGTCCGCTCATAGAACGCGCGCTTCCATTCCTGAGGGAATTGTTCGGTAGAGAGAAGCTCCTCGTCCACAAAGATGTCAATGCTGCGATTCGTATGCATGCGGTTGAAAGTCACGTTTAGCGCCGTACCTGGCCCAACTTTCATCCGATAGCTAAACCAACCGCCGGGTTCTGCCATTCTGCCGTTTAATCCTTCCCAAGTACCCGCGCGGGTGAGTTCCCCTTGAACCTGATGTTCCAATTCATATTGATCGTTGCCCACTTGTACGGCGTCGATCGTCGCTTCTCTCACCAGCCTTTCCCGTTCGGCGTGATCAATATGTTTCTGCAGCTCCTCCGATCCTTCATCCAGAAAGCTCCAATAGATGCCGTATCTTTCGCGATGCTGAAGGTAATGCGGGGTGAATACAAGCCGCTCATCCTCGTCCGTATGCTTAAGGACGAATGCCAGTTCGTTGCCACGGCGAACGACATGTTCATCGAACCGTTGCAGCCATTCCTCCACGATCATCCCTTGGGGCACGATAAAATCTTTGACCGCGATTCTTCTCGTCGCAACGTGGACGTTAACGCCGGTTTTCGACTCCGTGAGATCTTCAGTGCCAAGCGCCGCGCTGAGTACGATCGGACCGTACTGAAAGCCGATGGAATAAGGGGAATCAGGCAATCGGGAATAAGTAACCTTCATCGGAATGCGCAATGAAACCGTATCTCCGTCGTTCCACTTCCGATCGACGACCGCATAATGCAGATCCTTGATCAGCGTCGTCTCCTTGCCATTCACCGAAACGACAACCTCGCCTGCAGCCCAAGATGGAATACGGATATGCAGCGCGAGCTGCTTCGATTCGTTGGTTTGAATGGTGAATACAACCGTATCCATTGCAGGAAGCGAAGTCGACTGCGTTACCGTTACCTGCTGCTCCGTCCAATTCAGCTTTGAGCTGATGAACTGGTTAATATATAGGCTGCTGCCGTTATGGAAATAGAGACTATCGTTCAACTTCGTAAAGCTTTCCATTCCCGTTCCCGTACAACACCAAAAATGTTCGAACGGCGAGCTGTAAATTTTGAAATATCCGGTGGCCATCGGCTGGAAGTACATCGTCATGCCCGTATCCGGATTTTGGGAAGATACGATCGCGTTAATATAGGTTCTCTCGTAAAAATCGGCGTATTTGCGATCTTGCGTCAGCTTAAACAATTCTTTGGTCAGCTTCAGCATATTGTAGCTGTTGCAGGTTTCGCAGGTCACGTCGGAGCGCTTGCTGTCCAGCACATCGGGCTCGCCGAAGTGTTCGCATTCGCTGTTGCCGCCTGTAATGTAACTATGATGATTAACGACCATATCCCAGAAATTAACGGCCGCTTCGTAATAGCGGCGTTCGTTTTCGCCAAGAGTCAAATACCGGTTCAGAGCGCCGATGAATTTCGGAATCATCGTATTGGCATGTTTGCCTTGCAGTACATCCCGTCCTTCGCGCAGGGCTTCGAACAAGTGGATTTCATCAAACCGGTGGGCAGTTTCAAGATGGCGATGATTTCCCGTTACCTTATACAGATCGTAGAGGCAATCGTTCATGCCGCCATATTCGACAGCCAGCACCACGGACTGAAGCTCTTCGGACCACGACAAGGCGCGGTTCGCTGTCCAATCGCCGAGACGATTAACGACTTCATAAGCCTGCTTAAGATGGGTCGCATCATAGACGGCAACGAGACCGGCTATGATTTTGTGCATCGTATACCACGGTACCCAGGCCGGTTTACGATTCTCAACGTTGTCGAACAGCGTCTCGGGAAAGGCGGATAGGTAGCCGTTATCCTGTTGGCAATCAGATAATTCGCCGATGAGATATTCGATCCTTGCGAGGAGATCTTTATCCTTCGTCTGGGCGTAAGCCTGAGAGACAGCCGTCAAATAATGGCCCAACGTATGACCTCGGATTTCGGTGCTTTCCCACCCCGGATATTTGTCAGCCTTCGGCTGCAAGCCGTTCGTTTCCCGGAATCCGGCAAGGAGACGGTCAACGTCATAGCTGGTCAAATAGTCCAACTCTTTCTGAAAGGCATGGGTCAGATAGTCGTTCGATAATAGCACGCGGTCGAGTCCGAAGTGCTGCAATGCAGTTGTGAGGGTCATATCCTTCATCACATTCATCCTCTCGAGAATATGATGAAAGCGTATAATTTCGACACGGGGTGAGTAAATAGCTTAAGGTTCGATTATATGTTAAAAAGGAAGTTGTTTAAATTTTCTATTCCGAGATTACTGAATTCCACGTAGAATGAAGTGTGAAAAAGGAAGAAGGGATGTGCGAGTTTGACTTACTATACTTTCCGCGTCGATAAGCCGGTATCGCTTGTGATGACCGGCAAATTCGTCGCTCCCTCGCCAGAATGGAGACATTTGCACCGCGTGTTGCTCGAATTCGAGCTCTTCGTTCAAACGCGCGGCGTTTTGTATATCGCAACGGACAAAGAACAATTCATCTTGAACAATGGCGAGTTCCTTTTGATGCCGCCGGGCTCGGTACAATTCGGATACAGGGAATCGGACTGCAGCTTCTATTGGCTTCATTTTGCCGTTCAAGACGGCTACGAGACCGTGGAACAGGATACAGGATATACACCCGGAGTATTATCGATTCCGCATAAAGGCTCGCTCCGGAGTCCGGACAAGCTGGTCGTCATGATGAAACAGCTCCAGGATTCGGTCCGTAGCTATAGGGAACAGACGCTGAACAACTATTTAACGACCGGTATTTTATGCGAATTGTATAACCAACTGCATGCCGTTCAGAATCAATCGAGGAAGAAGCTTAAGCAGCAGTTGTACAACGATATCGTCGATTATGTGAAATGGAATCGACAGGAAAATATGAAGGTGACCCAAATCGCCGAGCATTTTGGCTATAACGCCAAGCACTTGTCCGTCTTGTTCTCGAAGGTTGCGGGAATTTCTCTTAAACAATACTTGATCCAAGAGAAAATAGATGCCTCAAAGTCTTTGCTTGTCGATACGAATGCGAGTATTAAGGAAATTTCAGAGCAATTGGGATATGCGGATAGCAATCAGTTCATGCATAGCTTTAAGAAAAGCACCGGTCTGACAGCGAGCGAATACCGTAACGCTTACGCGAATAGGCTGTTGTTTTATAAATAGCACGATAGGTCATTAATTGACCGAATAAATTATTGAATTAAATTCAACCTTCCTCTACGCTGATTAGGAGTTAAAGATGACTGGAAGCGAGGGGGATAAATTTGAAATATAGGCGTATTGGAAACAGCGGAATCAAGGTGAGCGTAATCGGTCTAGGAAGCTGGCTAACCTACGGGACGGCCGCGGACTTTCCCGTAAACACATCGTGGAGCAGTGCGAAGCGAGTTTGAAGCGATTAGGCGTAGACTATATCGATATTTATTTTTGCCACCGTTTCGACATGGAGTCGCCGGTGGAGGAAACGCTCCGTGCAATAGATGATTTGATCCGACAAGGGAAAATTTTATACGCTTCGGTAAGCGAGTGGAGCGCCGCGCAAATTGCCGAAGCCATCGGGGTCTCGCGTAGATTAAACCTGAATCCAATTATATCCAACCAACCAATTTACAATATGTTCGAGAAGTATATCGAGAAAGAAGTGCTGCCGTTTTGCGAACGCGAGGGCATCGGCCAAATCGTATTTTCTCCGTTGGCGCAAGGAGTGCTGACAGGCAAATACAAACCTGGACAGCCGTTTCCATCGGACAGCAGAGGTGCCAACGAGTCGATTAACGGGGTCATTAAAAGTTATTTTCGCGAGGAAGTACTCCTGGCAGTTCAAGATCTTGAACGAGTCGCTAAGGAAATCGGACTATCCATGTCGCAGCTTGCCTTGGCTTGGGTATTACGCCAGAGAGGGGTAAGCTCCGCGTTAATCGGCGCGACCAAACCTCATCAAATCGAAGAAAACGTCAAGGCAGTAGATGTTCAGCTTTCTGCGGATATCTTGTTGCGGATCGATGAGGTACTAGCAAGGGTCAAAGATTTTGCGCCTTTAAGATGACAGGCAAATGGAAATAGGTTCAAACAAGAGGAAAACTTTTGTTATCCGAAGTCAAATTGTCGCCGTCGGAAAAATGGATCGGGTAAACGTTGGCAAGCAGAAACGGCAGCAAGCCGATCGCAAGAATCGCGAGCACGAAGCCGACCGTCATGCAGCGCATGATTTTCGCCAAAGTCATCCTTATCGCCTCCCTATTCGGAAAGCGACCGTCCCCTCCAGGAGACGATCGCTTTTTTCGCATTTATACTACACCGCCGCTTCCCGCTTCTTGAAGAACGTCTTCAGAGCAGAGTAGATCTCGGCTTTTTCCTTAATCACATAGTACAGGAACTGCTGATGCTCGAGATGCTTGTAAGCGGACATAAGCGTACTCGAGCGATTGTATTGATTCACTTCCCCGTAGCCGAAAATATTCGAGCGTTTCAGCATTTCCTGAATGAGCCGGACGCACCGCTCGTTGTCGCTCGTGAGGTTGTCGCCGTCGGAGAAGTGGAACGGATAGATGTTGTATTGAGAGGGCGGATAGCGGCTATCGATAATTTCGAGCGCCTTTCACGTAAGCGGAGGAGCAGATCGTGCCGCCGCTTTCGCCGCGGGTGAAGAACTCCTCTTCCGTCACTTCCTTCGCCTCGGTATGGTGCGCGATAAACACGATCTCGACTTTCTCGTATTGCTTGCGCAGGAAGCGGCTCATCCAGAAGAAGAACGAGCGGGCGCAATATTTTTCGAAGCTGCCCATCGATTTGGGTGTGGCGTAATTAACTAAATGAATTAATGATTACCAGACTCCCTATTCTCCCCGGCAAGATAAGCAGAATACTACAGCTTTCCGCATTTTGCGACTAAATACATTTTTTTACTTTCCTATTAGGAGAAATCTTGTAATAATAGGTACCGAGAACCGATTCAATTGGGAGGTTTATCCTATGTTTTGCGTTAAATGCGGAGCAGCTTTCGCTGAAGAAGAGAATTTTTGCGCGACATGCGGTACGCCGAGAAAAAGAACCGATACATCTCCCGTCAACGAGGCCACTGCGCCTCGGCCTATCACACCTGTAGCGCCCGTCCAACCCATTGCGCCTTCGCAACCGAAGATTGAGTACTCCGCCGGGATGAAGCTTACACTTTTTAGCGGCATCGTATTGCTTCTTTACGCAGCCAGCTTCTTCATGACTTGGATTGGGGATGCACCGGGAACGCAATTATTGGACGCTCTCGACATCACGTCGAAAGCTTTCTCTTTTATTTCGGACGAACACTCGAAATCGATGTCTAATCTCCACGATTTGATGCTCGCTTCCGGAATCGCGTCCCTCTTGGCCGGAGCGCTCGCTGTAGCTACGAAGAACAAGCTAAGCGCGGTTTTCGCAATGTTCGTTGCCGGTTTCGATATCTACTTCCTTATCAAGCTCGGAAATAGCGACCTGGTGGACTGGGTATCGTATATCGCTCCGGAAGAAACCTACTCGTTGATCACGCTGCGGGGAATTGTGATTGCGGCGGCACTTATCGCGAGCTTAATCGCAATGAATTCAGATTTTCGAACCGGAGCTTCCGAAATTCGCAAATCCGGATCGATAGCTTTTATCACCACACCCTTCGTTATCGTTGCTCTTGGACTGTTGCTCGCCGCCATGAACAACGCGGCCATGAACTCGGTTCTGCCCATGATCATTTACGATTTTGGCGGATTAGAACGTCTCAACTTGATATTTCATTACTACGCAATCGCCCAAATCGCCGTTATTCCGCTCGCCGGATGGCTAGCGGACAAATTCGGCGCAAAGTCCGTGATCGGATCGGCCCTCGGTTTGTTATCAATCGGAGCCGGAATTGCTGCTTTATCGAACTCTTTGGATTTGTTTATCGGAGCTCGCGTCCTGCAAGCGATCGGAGCCGGTTTGCTGCTGCCCGTGGGAATTGCAACCATGTATCGAATGGCTCCCCAAGGTCATAAAGGCGCCGCTCTCGCTCTGCTCGGTTTGCCGTTACTGATAGCTAGCCCCGCCGGCGGCTACGTGTCGAGTTTGATTATCGAGCATGTAAGCTGGCAACGCATGTATGCCTATGAAGGCATCGCCGGAGTTATCCTGCTCCTTGCATCGCTTTTCACCGTACCTTCTTTCAAACGGCAAAGCGGCCGAATCCTCGAGCTCCCGACAATCCTGTTGGCTTCCGTCGCGCTCGCCGCGTTTGTCTACGGCCTCTATGCGGGAATAACGGACGGATGGACTTCCATGCGTTTCGTAGTCGGATCGCTCGCCGGAGCTGCTTCCTTATTCCTGCTCGTTTACGCTGAGTTGCGCCAAAAAGAGCCTGCTCTTGGCATACGCTTATTCGGTTCCGGGAATTATCGGCTCGGCGTCTTGCTGGTAGCATTCGCCCAAATCGCCCTATTCGCTGCGACATTTCTAATTCCGATCTTCCTGCAAATCATCAACAAATACACACCGCTGCGCACGTCGGCTTATATGTTGGTGCTTGCATTGGGCTCCGCATTGTTCATGTTCGTCGGTGGAAGTCTGTACGACCGAATCGGCATTCGCCGATTGGCGCTTTTCGGCCTGAGCCTTGGAGCTGTCGCATTAGTGTTATTCTCGCAAGCAGACGAGGAATCGACGAAAACGATGCTTTTCATAACTTTATTCCTCATCGGCGCCGGAATGGGTCTTTGTATGACACCGCTTTATTCGTATGTCCTTGAACGAACGCCTGACGATCGCGTCAATCGCGCCGCCTCCTTGTTTACGGGATTCACGATTCTCCTTGTTACGATATCTACTACTTTGATAGGCCAATTCATGAATTACCGTATTAAAAGGGACGTTGAAGACGAAGGAATAACGCAAATTATCGTCGGCGGTTTGAACGATACCGCTCTCTTATCCGCCGTCATCGTCGCCGTCGGTGTGCTCCTTGCCTATCGCCTGCGCCCGCCTCAAGCGCGCCCGATCGCGTCTGTACCCGTCGAGATGAACAATCCTTTCCCGCCGCAATAACGGCACCGCAGCAACGAGCGCAAAAAGGCTCTTCCGATCCTCGGAAGAGCCTTTCTCATTAACCCGATCATTTGTGAGCACTCTTTCGGTTTAATTAATTATGCAACAACCATCGATATGGGTGTGTCGTAATTAACTAAACGGCTGATGAGGGTATTAACTTTATGTTAAGATGAAATGAATACCAGTTTGCGGAGGAAAATAACTTGAAAAGACGAATTCGGCTTATTCTTTTGTTAATAGTATCCGTGCTCTTACTCCCACAACCTTTATTTGCAGCTGATAGCGCATCGACTAAGTTGTCCAAACTGATGACGGAGCTTTGGATGCCCATCACGATAAAAGACGGTTGGATTTATTATTTGCCTAGCTTCGAAGATCAGACCAGTCTATATCGAATGCATACGGACGGCACGGGCAAGCAGAAAGTAAATCTGCTTTTTTACTTAGATCGTAATCAAGGTATTTTCGAGATGTTCGAGGAAGGCAGCTTTTTCGATCAACTAACGAAGGATAAGTTGACAGCCATATCCAATATCGTCGGCGAACGGGTTTATTATTATCGATGGTCCGGTTCTATGGATTCGGATTCGGAGTACTCCCTCTATCGAATAAAAAAGGATGGGACTCAAGAGACGAAACTGGCAGCGCTGAATGACGAAAAGCCGCTTATTAACGGCGGAGTGGTCGCCATACAAGATGACTGGGTGTACATTGAAGGCTTTGGCAAGAGAAGCGCAAAAGGCGCGCCATTAAACGATCTTTACCGCGTTTCGACTAAAGGCGGACAAGTCGAAAAAATCATCGACGGTTATGAGAAGCTTAATCTCGGTGCAGTGCCTCAGCGCTATAACGAAATCAAGTTCACGGCTTATTACCTCACCGCCAACGGACCATTAGCGATAAAGAATGGCTACATTTATTATGCGAATTCATCAGATAACTTTTATCTTTACCGCTCTACTTTAGACGGGAAAAGCAAGCAAAAAATTGCTTCCAAAACCGTTGCGCAGGAAAGTATCATCATCGATTCGGACATCGTTTATTTTAATACGACATATAAACAAGGCAGAACCACGTCCATAGGCGACATGTATCGTGTCGGAGTAAACGGGACTAATCTTCGCAAGCTCGGGGATGGCCGCGGCGATATCATGATGGTGCATAACGGCTGGGCGTATTTTCTGCAAGGGGATTTAGATACCGGGTCAATGTCAAGGATGCGCATCGACGGAAGCGGAAAGAAGAAACTTACGGATTACCCGACCGTGCCGTTGGGGATTTACGGTGATTATATGAAATTCGTAAAATATAAAAACGGATCTCCTGACGGGGACTACAGAATGAAACTCGATGGTTCGGAGAAGAAGCTGCTCAATCGATAAATAATAAGAACGCAAAACAGGGTGCCAATGTTGCTCCCTGTTTTTTTTTTTTTTGCCGATTGCACGAATCGATTTGGGCGTGGCGTAATAAGCGAATGTGACAAGTCGTCGCCCACATACGTTGAGGTATCGGAGCGTATGGTGGGGAGAAGCGATGAAGTTTACCTTTACGGAACGGGAAGGCGATACTCCGATCGAGGAGTGGCTGGCGGAGAAGGTAAAGGAATACGCGCTCAGAACCTACGGAATCGAGATTGAGATCTTCATTCGCTCGCAAGATAACGATCATGGAGGGAGGCGGGATTCTTGTCTTCTTCCGAGAAAATAAAGTGTGCGGTTTATGCAAGAGTAAGTACTGACAAACATGGCGATTCAATCGAGAATCAAGTCAGTCAGTCCCAAGAATATATTAGCCGTTTAGGTCCTCAATACGACTCTGAGGATCTTCTTATCTATCGTGACGAGGCCGTTTCGGGGTACTACACGAGCGTGTTTAATCGCGCAGAAATGAAGCAAGCGATTAAAGATGCGCGCGATCATAAATTCAAGCTGCTTGTGTTCAAAGAAGTCAGTCGTGTAGGCAGAGACAAGCAAGAAAACCCGGCGATTATCGGCATGTTTGAACAGTACGGCGTTCGGGTCGTCGCGATTAATGATAATTACGATTCCTTGAATAAGGACAACATCACTTTTGATATTTTGTCCGTGCTGTCAGAGCAGGAGAGCAAGAAGATATCATCCCGCGTGAGCAGCGCGCGTAAGCAAAAAGCAAGGCGCGGCCAGTGGAGAGGCGAACCTCCGATTGGATATGTTGTTAGTCCGGTTACCAAAAAACTTGAGGTCGATCCGGATTGGAGCATATCCCCAAGACGATTTTTGAGCTGTATGTAAATGAAGGTTTAGGCACTTTCAAGATTGCGGACAATCTGAATAATCAGGGCTATCGTTCAAAGAACGGATCTTTGTGGTGCCGCGAGACCGTCAATCAAGTATTAAGGAACCCGGCCTACATTGGAAATGTGGTTCACGGCAAGCGACGTAACATGCTTCAGCGCGAATATGAAGACGATGGCAAGATGACTAAGCGAAAAATCCAGTTGAAGACAGCCAAGGAAGAGTGGAACGTGGTTGAAAATGCACATGAACCGCTTATTGATCATGCCGTTTTTTATAAAGCGCAGCAGATCTTACTTGCAAGGGGACACAAACGGGCACCTAGACGTGCGTATCATCCTTTAACCGGTATATTGTTTTGTGGGAAGTGCAAGGAGGGTATGGTCTGCCAGAAGCGGTCTTATAAAGGGAAGGAGTATCGATATTACATTTGTAAGACCTACCACAAATACGGAAGGAATAGCTGTGACCAAGCGAATGTGAACGCAGATGAGATCGAAGAGGCTGTCCTTTCGTTAATTCGAATAAAACTGCTGAACATTCCTTCTGAAACTTTCACGATTCGGATCGCTATAGAGAAAGAGCTTGGTCGTCTTGAAGAAGAGTTGAAAACCTTAAAGAGTAAAATCCAAAAACTAACTAAGGACCAAGTCGCGCTTTTTCAGCAAAGGGAGCTCTTTACGGAAGAGGTTTATACGCAAGAGATGTTAGCGAAAAAGCAGCAAATTCAAGTAGCGAGCGTGGAAAGCGAACAATTAACTAGAAAAATTGAAAATCGCCGGGTGCACCAAAAATAGGAAAATCAGCGTTATATGCTACCGGTGATATTCAAGGACCCCAATAGACCCCGAACTTTTGCCCATTGGCATGTACATAATTAATCAGATTCGTAGATCTACCCGGATATAGAGAAGCACTCGATACAGGACGTCCATCCGTCGCCGCTCGGCATTTCGCGAAGCAACGTCTAAACCTGATTTCCCGTTCCCGTTCGAAACTGAACGAGGAGCGTTTTCGCATGGAAGTGGACCGTTATCTCTCCAGTCGCCGCACGAAGGCAACCCGGGGCACATCGTGCTCGAGGAACCGTTTTTTGCGTCCATATGCGCTCCAGTCCGTGGCACTACTCGAAGTGCTACGGTACGACGATTCGGAAAGGGTGCTGCTCGGTCGAAGCCACCCGCCGGGCATGCATCGGTACACGTATGAGAGCCTGTGAAGAAGTCCCGAAAGTCCGCGGCTGTTTGCGGTTGTTCTGATCAGGCGGACAGGTGTACCTGCTTCCGTCCTCACCGTCCTCGCCGGATGCCTGCCGTTATCTGGAGTAGCTTTCCCGGGACCGGATATTCGCGGCGAAGCGCGGTCGCTATTAGCGGCCGCAAGCAAATTGTACGAGCAGGTCTGTCGGACAATGTTGCAGTTATGCGGACCTGCTCGAACAACCGATCCGGCTGGACAAGATGGGAGGCAGCATCGGAGTCTAGTCATCGGAGAAAAAGGAGTATAGCTGTACCAAATATTGCGGCCATCCGTTAAGGGTGGTTTTTCTCGTTCAAGGGTGGGGACCACGATGCTGAAAATTTTGGTTGGGCAGCGAAACTGTCTCATTTTTTTCCGATCTGTCTCGATTCGTAAGTGTTTATATCGTTAAACGGTATCTATAATTAGAAATTGTTACCGTTTACAACCAGGCGATATTGCTTTTTCTGGGCACGTGGAACGAATTCTTGCTTGCTAATATTTTGATTTCCGTCGAAGCCATGATCGATCACGAAGGGATGTTGGATATGAACGAAATGAAACTTATGTACGCTCAAGCTGCGAAAAATTGGTCTGAAGGTCTTCCGATCGGAAACGGCAGACTGGCCGCGATGGTCTACGGCGGCGCCGAGCAAGAGACTTGGAATATTACAGAGTTGACATATTGGTCGGGTAAGCGGGAAACCGTCGAAAGCCGTTCCTCAGGAAAAGGGGATATTGCCAAACTTCGTCAGCATTTTTTCGACGGGGATTATGAAGCCGGGGAACGGATGGCGAGTGAGATTCTGCAGCCAACCAAAGGAAACTTCGGCACGAATTTGCCCATGTGTGATGTACAACTACATTTCGGGCACGAAGAAAAAGATGTCGTTCGGGAATTAAACATCGACAATGCCGTCCTAACCACTTCACATCATGTCAATGGAGCCAAGCTGTACCGAGAAATGTTCGCCTCGCATGAAGACGGACTCATCGCTTGCCGAATTTGGAGCACGCTGTCGGACGGCGTATCGTTCTCCCTGCATCTGACGGGCGGAACGGACCGATTTGAGAGCTGGAACGAGCGGTTTGACGTTTTGGCTTTCCAAGGCCAGGCCTTGGAAAGCGTCCATAGCGACGGCGAATGCGGCGTACGGTGCCAGGGACAAGTCCGCATACGGACCCAAGGCGGGCAAGTATCGGGTGAGAACGGCCGCCTTGTCGTTACGGGAGCAAGGGAGGCTGTCATCTATTTCGCGGTCCAAACGGATTACGATGTAGAGGGAGACAGTTGGCTTAATGAAAGCATGAGGCGACTAGATGAAGCAGAAGCCAAAGGATATATAGTGCTCAAAGCGGATCACATTTCCGATTATCGAAAACTGTACCATCGCGTTAACATAGATTTCGGCTTAACCGACTCCGCTGTACTGCCAACTGACGAACGAATCAAGCGGCTGGCGGAAGGCATCGACGACGATCCGCAGCTGTACGCGCTGTTTTTCCAGTTCGGCCGCTATTTAACGCTCTGCGGCGCAAGAGAAGATTCTCCTCTGCCTCTGAATTTGCAAGGAATTTGGAACGATAACATCGCTTGCCGGATGGGCTGGACTTGCGACTATCACCTAGATATCAATACCGAGATGAACTATTATCCGATCGAGATCGGCAATATGTCGGAGTGCCACCTTCCATTGATGCGTTACATCGAGCGGTTGGCGGAGGGGGGGAGATCGGCGGCGAAAGACTTTTACGGCTGCGAGGGCTGGGTCGCGCATACCGTCTCCAACGCATGGGAGTTCTCGGCGCCGGCGTGGCAGACATCCTGGGGCCTTAATGTAACCGGAGGTCTATGGATTGCCGGTCAGCTTCAAGAACATTACGAGTTTACGCTGGATGACACGTTTCTGAAGGAGACGGCTTATCCAGTATTGAAGGAATCGGCTCTCTTCTTCTTGGATTACATGGCAATCCATCCGAAATATGGCTGGCTTGTCTCCGGTCCGTCGAACTCTCCAGAAAACAGCTTTTACGCGGACGACGGGACGAGGCACCCTCGTGCCTTGACCATGGGATCGACATTGGATCAAGTGCTCATAAGTGATTTGTTCGAATTCTGCCTGAGTGCGGCACAGAAGCTCCAAACGGACGAGGAGCTGCAAATCAGGCTCAAGCAAGCCATAGAGTTGTTACCGCCGCTTCAGATCGGCAGCAGGGGAGAACTGCAGGAATGGTTGGAGGATTATGAAGAAGCGCAACCGCAACATCGGCACTTGTCCCATTTGCACAGTCTGTATCCGGCTTCCCGGATTACGCCCCAATATACGCCAGCCTTAAGCGATGCCGCAAAGAAAACGTTGGAATTGCGCAAGTCTAGCGACTATCACGAGGATATCGAATTCACGGTAGCCGCATTCGCGGGATGCTACGCCAGACTGCACGATGGCGAAAGTTCTTATGAGCAAATCTCGCACTTGATCGGCGAACTTTGCTATACGAATCTTCTCACCTATTCGAAGCCAGGAATCGCCGGAGCCGAACTGCAAACCTACATCGCGGACGGCAATTACGGTGGTACTGCTGCCATCGCGGAAATGCTTCTTCAAAGCCATGCGGGAGAGCTTCATTTACTGCCCGCACTTCCCTCGAAATGGGCTTCCGGCCAATTCGCGGGCTTGAGGGCAAGAGGAGCCATGGAAGTCGACGTCGTTTGGGCAGAAGGCCGCATAGTCGAGGCAACCGTACAGGCATTCGCATCTGGACGGAAGCTATTGCGGTACGGCGACCGTACGTTGCCTTTCAATTATGAAGCGGGACGTGTTTACAAAATCGATGGCGAGCTTCGGATCCAGGAAGTGACGAACCAATGAAAATCATTCATGTAGAATCGTTTCTCTATCGTGTGCCGCCAAGCATGACATGGATCGACTCGACGCATGTCGTGTCGGGCATCGAGTTCATCGAGCTCAGAATCCGGACGGACACCGGACTAGAAGGCATCGGGATCAGTTATACAGTTGGCGTTGGAGGCACCGCGGTCAAAGCGCTAATCGACGACTACGTCATTAGTTCTCTAATCGGAAAGGATCCGATCCGGTACGAGGAAATCTGGCAGGATCTGAGCGGCCAGTTGCATCGATGCGGCGACGGCATCCCCTCGTTGGCTCTCGCGGCAGTGGACGTAGGGATATGGGATCTCCTCGGAAAATTTTATCAGCAGCCGCTCTATAAGTTGTTGGGCGGAGCACGCGAACAGATCGTCGCGTATGCGAGCGGGATCGATTTCGAGATGGATCTACCAACATTGCTGGCGTTTATGCAGGAACACAAAGATCAGGGTTATTCCTACGTGAAGATGAAAATCGGTAAGGACGACGTCGCAGAGGACATCGAACGGATTTCGAGAGTCAAGGAAGTCCTCGGACCTGGTATCACGGTGTTAGCCGACTCGAACCAGAAATGGTCCGCTCATCAGGCTGTCTCGAGTATGGCAAAATTGGACCGGCTTGGCCTTGGATGGATCGAAGAGCCGATCGACAACAACGATATCGAAGGACATGCGAGGCTAAAGGCCGGCATGACAACGCCGATCGCGGTTGGCGAAAGCCTGTATTCCAAATATCAATTTCTGGCGTATCTGAAGCAAGGGGCGGTGGATTTCGTACAAGCCGACGTGGCCCGGGTAGGCGGCATCACGGAGTGGCTGAAAATCGCGCACCTGGCGGACGCATGGCACAAGCCGGTGGCCCCGCACTTTCTGATGGAATTGTCCGTTCATTTGCTTTGCGGCGTTTCTAATGGATACATTTTGGAAAATGTGAAAGGCGGATCATTAACCGAGTTGGGATTGCTTGAGGTTCCAGTACTGGTGAAGGATGGCTATTGCCGTCCGAGCGAAGAGCCCGGACACGGCATTCGGCTGAATCGCGCGGAAATCGGTAAATACCTGGTGACCCCGGAAGCGATTCGGCAGATGGACGTAAGGAGCAAGAAATAAGAAATGCAATTTCGTTCGTATATGGAGGGATATGGATGATTATCGACGCGCATCAACATTTCTGGATCGCCTCGCGGGGAGATTATCCCTGGATGACGCCGGATTTGAAAATCCTCTACCGGGATTATTTACCCGAAGACTTGGCTCCAATCCTGGATGCACATCACGTCACGAAAACCATTCTCGTCCAGGCGGCACCGACAGTGGAAGAAACCGAATTTCTGCTGCGGCTGGCCGAGGCAACCGATTACGTGGCAGGCGTCGTCGGATGGCTGGACATGGCGGCAGACGACTTTCCGGAACAGTTCCACCGCTTGCGTGCTCATCGTAAATTCGTCGGTATTCGCCCCATGCTCCAGGATATGGACGACGATGCGTGGATTTTGCGGCCCGAGGTGCTCCGCAACGTCGAATGCTTGCTGGAGTTCGACTTCCCACTCGATCTGCTGGTGCATCCGCGCCATCTCCCCCATATAGCAGTCCTTCTGGAACGGTATCCCGCCCTGCGGGCCGTGATCGACCATGCGGCGAAGCCGCCGATCAAGGAGCGGGTTTTGCAGCCATGGCAGGATTGGATGGAACAGATTTCGAGGTACGACAACGTCATGTGCAAGCTCTCTTCCTTGATCACTCAAGCGGATTTGGAGCACTGGACCTCCGAGGACATCGAACCCTACGTCCGGCATGCTGTGTACGTGTTCGGGACCAATGCCGTCATGTTCGGCAGCGATTGGCCATATTGCCTGCTGGGCGGCAGCTATGGTGATGTTCTGGCAGCGCTGCGTGCCGCGCTGCCGACTGATCTGACCTACGGAGAGCTGTCCACCATCTTCGGAAGCAATGCTAAGAAATTTTACAAACTCGATCAATAGTACGGAGGGGGAGGCGAGCCATGAATTTCAAGGGAGAGGTCGTCGTAATAACGGGAGCCGGCAGCGGAATCGGGGAAACGAGCGCCAAGCGATTCGCCTCGGAAGGCGCCCATGTCATCATTGCCGATATCAATGAGGAAGCTACGGCAAGGGTGGCCCGTCAAATTCGCCAAGCCGGAGGCGAAGCCTGCGAGCTCCGAACTGACGTCTCCAATATGGCGGACATCCGGAAGCTGATCGCGTTTGCTGTAGATACGTACGGGAAGATTGACGTTCTATTCAACAACGCCGCCATTCTGATGCCGAAAAGCCTGGAAGAAGGTACGGAGGAAGAATGGGATCGGTTGTGCGACGTCAACTTGAAAGGCGTGATCTTTTGCACGAAATACGCAATGCCTGAACTAAGGAAAACGAAAGGCAGAATCGTCAACATGGCTTCTTTGTCTGCTGAAATCGGTCAGAAAAACAATCCTTTCTATCCGGCTACTAAAGGAGGCATTATCGCGTTCACCAGATCGCTCGCGATCGATTGCGCGATGGAAGGAATTCGGATTAATGCGATTTGTCCTGCCGGTGTCTCTACCCCTCTCCTGGAGGAGTGGTTCAACCGGCATGAGAATCCCGAAGAGCTCAGAAAATCGATGGATTTGGTTCACATGCTGGGAAGGACGGCAACGGCGGACGAAATCGCGAACGTTGTCTTGTTCTTGGCTGGCACAGCCTCGTCGTTCATTACGGGGCAGGTTATCGACGTGGATGGCGGGGCCTCCTTGGGGTATGGCTTCGGTCCGAAACCGGAATGGCAGCAGAGCCGTCCATGAACGCAGTCCATTAAGGAGGTGATTCATTGGTAGAAGGTATATTTTGAAATGTTGTAATTAGTGTTGCAGCAATTTTAATCAAGAAGTTAAAAAATCAATCGAGGGGTGTATATTAAATGGTCAAAATGAAATCGCTTTCATTTACCGCTTTGATTATCGCACTGCTATTTTCTTTAGCTGCTTGCGGCGGTGGCAACAATGAAACTTCCCAACCTTCCGATAGTGGAAGCACAAGTCAGCCTACAGCTTCTGCTGCGACTGAATCACCTTCAGCATCAGCATCAGCACCAGCAGAAGAAACCTACGACCTGGGCGGGCGGGAAATCCGTTTAGCCTCTTGGGGGGAAGGACCAAAAGCTGATACGCCTGAAGGTCAAAAAATTCTAGAGCGAGTGGCTGAAGTTGAGAAGAAATATAACGTCAAAATTACGTACGTCAATCAGGATTGGGGGACTTATGCTGAGAAGTTCACCACCTCCGTTATGGCCGGCGAACCATTCGCAGATGTCGTGTACTTACCAGCGAATCTTCCTCTGACTATGATTAAGGGCGGATACCTCACAGCGCTGGATGATTTTATGAATGTCAAGGAAGAGAC
This sequence comes from Cohnella yongneupensis, assembly GCF_042655785.1. Lineage (NCBI taxonomy): Bacteria > Bacillati > Bacillota > Bacilli > Caryophanales > Paenibacillaceae > Cohnella > Cohnella yongneupensis. The sequence continues at coordinate 195,554 of NZ_JBHSNC010000024.1, read as the reverse complement.
CAAGCTCTCCGACCAGATTATCGAGGCTGGCAGCTACGGAACTGGTAAAACTTATGGCTTCCTGACTGCCCCGCCACTCTTCGATAATACCGGCTTGCTCTATAACAAGCGGATGCTCGCAGATGCCGGTCTTCCAACGCCTGAGGAATACATTAAAAAAGGCGAGTGGAATTGGGATACCTTCGTTGAAGTGCTCAAGAAGCTAACCATTAGCAAGAGCGGCAACGGCGAGATTGACCAGTGGGGGCTTACCGGTGCTCCCCATTCCGTAGGTTATCCTTTGATTTATTCTAACGGCGGTGTCCTTTACGACGAGGCAACACAGAAGGCTGCTGTCGATTCTCCTGAAGCCATAGAAGCTCTTGAGTTTGAGAACAAGCTGTACAATGAATACAAAGTGTTCAAACGCGATGAAGGCAACGACTGGGAAGATCCTGCGAGATATTTCGTAGAAGGAAAAGTTGGGTTCTACCCGGTACAGTTGTTTGAAGTACCGCCACGTTTCCTAGATAAAATGGCAGATGGGTACGGTTTCGTTCCTTGGCCGATGGGGCCAAAAGCTACCGATTACGTTATGGGTCAACCACAAATGCATGTGAACGTTATTCCTCGGGGAGTTAAAGATCCGAAGATGGTCTACAAAATTTGGGAAGACCTGCAATTCTTCGATACCATTGAAGAGGACAATCGCGTTATCGCCGAGTCCTGGTTTAGCGATGAAGATTCTGTCAACGAAGCGCTGAATACGTATAAGATTATGAAGTTTGCGCGTTATAGCGGGTTGGGTGTCGATGAATTGATGAGGCCGTTGCTCAAAGATATCGTAGATGGAAAAGTAACTCCAGCAGCAGGCGTGGCGCAAGCGCTCCCAGTGATACAGGCTAGTATAGATAAAGCATTGCAAGGCAACTAGTAACCGGTGAGACAAGGGAGTAGAATGACCGGGCCATCTGTGCCTGGGCATTCTACTCCCTGAGTTGTACAACATGCCAAGACAATAAATACTTCAGTAGGCAGGGGATTGCATTGAATATGCCTAAAAGGTTGCGCGTCGCCGTCGCATTGGCCATCGCATTGGCCATCCTGTGTACGATTGTGATTCCCGATTGGGGAGGAAATAACAGCGGGCGACAGGTTCATGCGGCAGGGGAGAACAAGACAGGCCGATTGGAAGGTATGGAAGCTTTTCAGGCAGATAGCTATGACAGTTATTTGCAACAGCATCAGGACGCGCGCAGGCCGGACCATAAAATGGTTATTCACGGCAGCGATTACAGCCAGTTCGACGGCGCGGAACCGAAGAAATTAAGCGCGGCAGGAGACAGTCAGGGAAATTTCGTAGAGACCTATGACACGGGCTCGATCTCGTGGGAGGTAACGGTTCCCGAAGACGGGCTGTACAACATGACGCTTCGATATTACACGATAGAAGGCAAATCGTCATCCGTGGAAAGGCAACTGCTCATCGACGGCGCTCTCCCGTTCGCTAGTGCAAGAAGCTTCGTTTTTCCGCGCATCTGGACGAACGAGAAGTCGCAGATTCAGCAGGATAACCAGGGAAATGATGTCCGTCCCCGCCAAGTCGAGACTTTCGGCTGGCAGGAGCTGCCTTTCCGGGATGCACAGGGCTATCACGAGGAGCCTTATGCTTTTTATCTGTCTACTGGCAAGCATACGATTACGCTGGTTTCCGTGAAGGAGCCGGTCATTATCGACACGATCGAAATCAGCCAGATCGATGAGCCGCCCAGTTACGAAGAGATCAAGCAGCGCTATCAGGAGCAGGGTCTTCAAGAGGCGGATGGCCAGCTGATCAAGGTGCAGGGCGAGAGCGCGATCTACAAATCTTCGCCTATACTGTATCCAACCACGGACCGTTCCAGCCCGAGCACCGAGCCGAAGTCGATTTCGCAGATTCGCCTCAATACGATAGGCGGAAATAACTGGCGTTTTCAGGGTGATACGATAACGTGGCGGATTGATGTGCCTGCAGATGGACTTTACAAACTGAGTTTAAAGAGCAGACAGGAAATATTGCGCGGGATGTACTCGACAAGAACCTTGTACATCGATAATGAAATTCCGTTTCAGGAAATGCGGGAGATCCCTTTCAACTACTCGAGCGATTGGAAGATGATTACGCTAGGCAACGAGCAAGAGCCGTATCTGTTCTATCTAACGGCAGGGAGTCATGAGTTGAGACTGGAGGCCAGCCTCGGTTCGGTCGCACCGCTCATCGTTCAGGTGCAAGCTAGCGTTCTGGAGCTCAATGCCATTTACCGTAAAATTCTTATGATTACCGGCAACGTTCCGGATCCGTTCCGGGACTACAATCTGGTTCAGAAAATTCCTGAGATGACCGAAGTATTGCAAAAGCAAAGCGAAATTATGTCTAATGTATCCAATCAGCTGCTCGAGATTACGGGCGAGAAAAGCGATAAGGTTTCGATTCTGACCAAATTGGCCTACCAATTAGATGATTTGGCCAAACACCCTGAGACGGTGCAGACTCGTTTGCAATCTTTTAAAGCCAATGTCGGCGGCTTGGGAACCTGGATTTCACAGGTTAGAGAGCAGCCTTTGGAAATCGACTACATCGTTCTCGCTTCCCCTGAGCAGACGATGCCGAAAGCCGCAGCGTCCTTTGCCAGCAAAGTAAAGCACGAAGTATCCACCTTGTTCAGTTCTTTCTTCACAGACTATGACAGCATTGGGAATACGAGCGAGAATGAGCGGGTCGTTACGGTGTGGGTCGGTACCGCCGGACGTGATCAGGCACAGGTGTTGAAAGCGATGACTGACGATACATTTACAGAGCAGACGGGAATTAGCGTCAATTTGAAGCTGGTCAATCCGAATGTGCTCTTGCCTGCTACATTATCAGGGCAAGGGCCTGATATTGCCATGCAAATCACCAATGACATTCCGGTCAATTACGGGATGCGTGATGCGATTGTCGATTTGACACAATTCAGCGATTACGAGCAAGTGGCTGGACGGTTTCACGATAGCGCGATTACGCCTTACAAGTTCCAGGGTGCTGTCTACGGATTGCCGGAGACGCAAGTGTTCCCGATGCTGTTTTACCGCAAGGATATCCTAGAAGAACTTGGGCTCGAAGTTCCGCAAACATGGGAAGATATTTATAAAGATATTCCGGTTCTGAAGAAGAAACAAATGGATTTTGCTCTGCCAGTCCCGGCAACAACGGGCGTCTCCGTACTTGAACCAAGCAAGGCATTCGCAATGATGCTTTACCAGCAGGGTGGAGAATTTTATAAGAGTGGCGGAGAATCGAGCGCTTTGGATTCGGAAGCTTCCATGCAGGCCTTCAAGAAATGGACCGATTTTTTTAACAACTATAAAATCCCGCTCGTGATTGATTTGCCAACCCGCTTTAGAACAGGCGAAATTCCGATGGCGATTACTGATTATACTTTCTATAATACGTTGTCCGTTTCGGCGCCTGAAATAAGAGGGCTGTGGGGGTTTGTCCCTGTTCCGGGGCTTATGCAGTCTGACGGCACGATTAGGCGCGATGTCTCCAGCAATGGAACGGCCGTTATTATGATGAAACAGGCCAAGGATAAGGATGCAGCATGGGAGTTTATGAAGTGGTGGACGAGTAATGAAACGCAGGTTCGCTTTGGAAGGGAGATGGAAGCGGTGTTGGGTGCTTCTGCCCGTTATCCGACCGCGAACATCGAAGCGCTGGAGGAACTGCCTTGGCCGACCGAAGATCTACAGAACCTGAAGCAGCAATGGGACTGGGTGAAGGGGATACCGGAAGTGCCGGGCGGCTACTATACCGGACGCAGCCTCGACAATGCCTTCAGGGAAGTAACCAACAACAAGACGAATACGAGAGATGCTTTGTACGATTACGTAGAAGAGATCAATCGTGAGCTCCAGTTCAAACAACAAGAAATAAATCTGAAGCAAAGCCAGAGGTGAGCATATTGCAGCATTCCGATGCATTACCGGTAACAGTCAACGAGCCTTCGCATCAGAGAGGCATTAGCGCCAAGTCCGGTAAGCTCCAGTCTACTATGACCCGACTGAAAAACGACAAGCATCTCTATGTGCTGGTTGCGCCGTATATGGTGCTGTTCTTTATCTTCACAGTGCTTCCGGTTGTGATGTCAATGCTCATCAGTTTTACGTATTTCAATATGCTGGAGCCTCCGCGCTGGGCAGGCTGGAACAATTATGCCAAGTTGATACTTGATGATGACGTCTTTCTCATTGCACTGAAAAACACTTTTATTTTTGCCGTCATTACTGGCCCGATCAGCTACATTGCCTGCTTTGTGTTCGCCTGGTTAATCAATGAGCTGCGCCCGAAAGTTCGGGCCATTTTGACGCTCGTATTTTATGCACCATCGATTTCCGGGAACATCTATTTCATCTGGCAAATTATGTTCTCCGGAGATTCTTACGGCATTGTGAACGGCTTCCTGATGAAATACGGGTTTATCAATGAACCGGTGCTTTGGTTGCAAAATCCGAAATACACGCTCACGATCATTATTATTGTGCAGCTGTGGCTTAGCTTGGGGACTAGCTTCCTGGCTTTTATCGCCGGTTTGCAGACGGTGGACAAGACGTTGTTCGAGGCTGGGGCGGTGGATGGCATCCGCAACCGCTGGCAGGAGCTGTGGTACATCACGCTGCCGTCCATGCGGCCGCAGCTGATGTTTGGGGCAGTCATTCAAATTACGGCATCGTTAGCGGTAGCGGACGTAGCGATGAATTTGGCCGGCTTCCCGAGTGTGCAGTATTCGGCGCATACGGTCGTTACGCACCTGATCGATTACGGTACGCTCCGCTTTGAGATGGGCTATGCATCTGCGATTGCAACCGTGCTGTTCCTCATTATGCTTGCCTCCAACTTAATTATTCAGAAGCTGCTCATGAAGGTAGGTGAATAGGTCCTGTGAGAATGGCTCTTAAATTCAGAATGGGTGGGGAAAAAAGGATCAATCGTTCGTGGCAGGTAGACTTGCTGCTGCTGATGGTGCTGGGCCTATTTGGAGTCTTTATGGTGCTTCCAATTGTCTATGTGGTTAACAATGCGTTCAAGCCGCTCGATGAGCTGTTCCAGTTTCCACCCACATTATTTTTCCGGAACCCGACATTCAATAATTTTCCCGATCTGTTCCATCTGATGGCTAAATCGTGGGTTCCTTTTTCGCGGTACATTTTCAATACGGTATTTATTACACTGGCAGGAACCGTAGGGCATGTCTTGCTCGCCTCGGCAGCTGCCTACCCGTTGGCGAAGTACAACTTTCTCGGGTCCAAGACCTTGTTCTCAATCGTAGTTCTGTCGCTCATGTTCTCCCCCCAGGTGACAGCGATTCCGAACTACATGACGATGTCCTGGCTGGGCTGGATTGACACGTACTGGGCCGTCATTATTCCGGCGTTTGCGTTCCCGCTCGGGCTTTATCTGATGAAGCAGTTTATTGAGCAAATTCCGATGGCATTGATCGAATCGGCCAAAATCGACGGGGCTAGCGAGTACCGCGTTTTCTGGACGATCGTCATGCCGCTTGTCAAGCCGGCGTGGTTTACGCTCATTATTTTGTTGTTCCAGTTGTTGTGGTCTACAGACGGAGGCAGCTATATCTATAGTGAAGAGCTCAAGACGATGCACTATGCAATGGGGCAAATTATTCTTGGCGGAATTGCCCGTGCAGGTGTGGCGGCAGCAGTTGCCCTGCTCTTGATGATCGTTCCGATGGTGTTGTTCATCATCACCCAGAGCCAAATCATTCAGACGATGGCATCTTCCGGAATGAAGGAATAGGGCGGAGGGATAGCATTGAAGCTTATTCAGTCAATTTGTAAAGCATCGCTTGTGCTTGCGGCAGTAAGCTTATTCGCTTCGCCGCTTCAAGCCGAAGCCGCTCCTTACGAGGGGTACACATACTCCTATTGGTGGGATACGATTCCCACTCCCAATGCTTATATCCCGGCGGGGACGGTTGACGGCAGCGGGCAAGAGATAGGCCAGCTCAAGGAGCCGACGGACATGTATGTCGCAGCGGACGGCTTGCTCTATGTGCTCGACGCGGGCAATGGACGAATTGTCGTCTTCGATGAAAAGTGGAAGGCAGTGCGGGAAATCCGGGGATTTGTCCGAGAGGGCAAGCGGGAGCAGTTCGCCAGCCCGCAAGGCATCTTCGTGACGAAGGACAATCATATTTATGTCGCAGATACGGAAAACCACCGGGTGGTGGAGCTGACGGGCGAAGGAGCATTTGTCCGCGAGATCGGAGCTCCCCAATCGGAGGTCATCGGCGCAGGCTTTCAGTATTACCCTATCAAGGTCGCGGTAGACAACGCGGGCCGGATCTTTGTTGTCGGCAGAGGCATCTTCGATGGCATTATTGAGCTGGATGCCGATGGAGCCTTCACCGGCTTTATGGGAACGAACCGGGTGAAATTCGATCCGTGGGACTACTTCTGGAAACAGCTGTCGACCAAAGAGCAGCGAAGCAAGCTGGCCCAGTATATCCCGCTCGAATTCAACAACCTGGACGTGGACAGTGAAGGGTTCATCTATACGACGACGGGTGACCTCACCTCCAACGATCCCATTAAGCGACTGAACCCGAGCGGAGAGGATGTGCTGCGGCGCAAAGGCTATTTAGATCCGGTGGGGGATGTCTATTCAGGAAATATAAGCCAAAGATCGCTGCTGATCGATGTCAAGGTAGGGGACAACGGCATATACAGCGCGCTCGATTCAAGAAGAGGCCGTGTGTTCACCTATGATCAGGATGGCTATCTGATGTATATTTTCGGTCGAATGGGTGAGCAGGAGGGGACGTTCAGAACGCCTGTCGCAGTAGAGCGCAGAGGCGATCAGTTCCTAGTGCTGGATAAAGATATGAACCGGATTACCCTATTTAAACCGACCCGCTACGGCACGTTGGTCAATGAAGCGAATGATCTACTGGTCTCCGGCAAGTACGACGAAGCGGAGGGCAAGTGGAGAGAACTGCTCCGTCTCAACGCCAATAATGAGATCGCTTATGTCGGCATCGGCAAAGTGCTGCTTCGTCAGGGAGAGTATAAGCAGGCGATGGAATATTTGAAGCTCGGTTACGACAGGGAGTACTATTCCAAGGCTTTCGGCAAATACCGCAAAGAGATGGTGCGCAAATACTTCGGGGCAGCGATGACATTCGTTATCGTCTTCGGCGTGGGATTGTGGTGCTTTAGCATCTTTAGAAGACGGACGAGAAGGCAGGTGAAGGCAAATGTTACGTGAGATGACCAAAACCCCATTTTATGTGCTGCTTCACCCATTTCAAGGGTTCTGGGACTTGAAGTATGAGAACAAAGGCAAGTTGCGCGTTGCGCTATGTATGCTACTGTTGCTGACAACTGCGACTATTTTGCTGCGGCAGTACGCTGGGTTTGTCGTTAATTTCAACTTTCCCTTGGACTTAAATAGTATTAATGAGCTGCAAGATATTGTATTGCCCTTCTTTCTATGGTGTATAGCGAACTGGTCCCTGACAACCTTGATGGACGGGGAAGGGAAGTTCAAGGAGATTGTCATTACGACAGGCTATGCAATACTGCCGCTTGTGCTGATGCGGTTCGGCAATATACTCATCAGCAATGTCATTACTTTGCGGGAATCGGCCGTCTATTACATGATAGATTCGTTCTCTACGTTATGGTTCGTCTGGCTGCTGTTTATCGGCACGATGATCGTGCATCAGTATACCGTCCTCAAGACCCTATTTACGATGATGCTTACGTTATGCGTCATGGGAATCATCATATTCCTTATACTGCTGATCTTCAGCCTGCTTCAGGAAATGGTCGGCTTCATACTTTCAATCTATAACGAGATTTCATACCGTACCTAGGAAGGAGGTTGGCAGGCGTGAAAAGCAAGTGGGGAGCGGCAGTCGCTGCGGCGGTCATATTCAGTATGCTGGCCGCAGCGAGCGGCGCGGGAAGCAATGCAGGAAATGTGGCGGCTGCGCCCGATTCCGGGGATACGCTATCAGTCGAAGCGGCCCAAGCGGCGGAGTCTGCTACATCGGCAGGCGCGGCGGAGCAGGCAGGAGCGGCATCCGATGGCGAAGCCGCCCGGTCCGGTGCGGCAAAATCCTCGGCCGGAGTGGAAGAGCAGGGTACTATTATCGGGAAGTCGATGGAACTGGCGGCCGAGAACGAAGCATTGGCACTCTATTACAACCCGCAGACGACCGAGATCGCGGTCAAAAACAAGAAGGACGGGACCGTCTGGTTCTCGAATCCGCAGGATCGAGAGGAGGACAGCAGGGCATCCGGCATAAACAAGTCGATGCTGTCCAGTCAATTGCTGCTTAACTACTCGGACAAGACGGAGACGGGCAAGCCGCATCAATATAACAACTTCGATCAGAGCGTCAAGTACGAGCAATTTAAATATGAGAAGCTTGACGATGGCATTCGGATCATCTATACGGTCGGCGAGAAGCTGAGCGGGTTGGAACAAATTCCTCCAACCATTGGCGAGGAACGGTTTCAATCGCTGATTCTGGATAAAATCCAGGATGAAACACGCAAGAAGGATCTCTTGACGCGCTTTACGCTCAATCCGGAGAAAAAGGCCTATGAGCGGCGCGACAAAGCTTTGACCGGCATGGCCTTGGTCAGGACACTCGCCACGCTTGAGGAGGCTGGGTACGGCGAGGAGGAAATGAACGTCGACCGAGAGGCTTATGGAGATGGCGAGGCGACCCGGGCGCAGTTCGTGATTCCGGTCACCTACCGTTTGGAAGGTGATCAGTTCCTTGTGAATGTGTCGACCGAGAACATGGAAGGCAATGACTTTATTTTGCAATCGATCACTGTCCTGCCCTATTTCGGAGCAGCGGGAACGAAACAGCAAGGCTATATGTTCGTCCCGGACGGTTCCGGGTCAATCATTAACCTCAATAACGGCAAGCTCAAAGCCTATCCTTACAATGAGACGTTGTACGGCATCGATGCGACCCGCTTGGATGATTTGCAGGTGCTGAGCGGATCACCAACCCGCTTGCCTGTGTTCGGCATGAAGAAGGATGCGGCTGCATTCGTAGCCATTATTGAAAACGGGGACGGGATCGGACGCATTGAGGCCGATGTGAGCGGCCGGACCAATTCATACAATTATGTGTACAGCAGTTATGAAATCACCGGTTGGCAGCCCTATGAGCTGTCGGCCAATTGGACGACTCGAACCGTTCCGAAATTTCAAGAGAAACCCTATCTTGGGGATATTACGGTTCGTTACGGATTTCTGCAAGGCGAGGATGCGAACTACAGCGGCATGGCTTCCTATTACCGCTCGTATCTGATTAAGGAGCAAGGGCTTGCCAAGCTGGAGCAGGGGGAGCAAATCCCGTTCAATGTGGAACTGATCGGAGGAATTCCGATAAAGAAGTTCTTCCTGGGCATTCCATACACCTCCTATAAGGCGCTGACCACCTTCGGTCAGGCACAGGAAATTCTCGGGCAGTTGCAGGCAGGCGGCATCAACAATATCAAGGTGCGCTATACAGGGTGGTTCAATGGCGGTGTGAAGCACGAAATCCCGACTTCCGTGTCGGTCGACAGCAAGCTGGGCGGCAAGAGCGGATTAGCAGAGCTGCAGGAGTATGCAGACGGCAGGGGTATCGAGCTGTATCCGGATGTCTCTTTCCTGAGAGTGCTGCAGGATGGAGGGAGCTTTAGTGCGAAGAAGGATGCTTCTCGGAATATGCTCGACAAAAAGCCGGTCATCTACCCGTACAATCTGGGCGGATATTTCATGGAACGGTGGAAGATACCATCCTATGTGCTGTCGCCGGCGAAGCTGCCTGATGTGATGGATAAATTCATTGACAAATACGGCAAGCTCGGACAGAGCGGGTTGTCCTTGCGCGATTTAGGCGAGGAGCTGAACTCAGACTACAATGAACGGCAATTCATGAACAGGGAAGAGGCGAAGCGGACGGTAGAGAAACAACTAGCGAAGTTGGATTCCTATCCGCACGTGATGGTTTCTGGCGGCAATGCTTATACGCTGCCTTACGTCGACAGCGTCGTCAACGCCCCGCTTGAGAACAGCGGTTACAACATTACCGATCGGAGCGTGCCTTTCTATGAGATGGTACTGCACGGGTATATCGATTATGCCGGGTCGGCGGTCAACCTCTCTGATGAGCAAACGGTGCGCTATCACGTGCTGAAGGCGCTGGAGACAGGGGCCAACCTGAACTTTACATGGTTTTATGCTAAATCGTCATCTGTTAAGGAAACGGAGTTCGACTACCTGTATTCGGCCCAGTACCAGAATTGGATGGACGAGGCAAAGATCGCTTATGACGAGGTGAACGCGGTGCTGAGCAATGTGCGAACCCAAGTCATTAAGGATCATCAAATGCTGGAGACGGGCGTATATCAAACCACCTATGAAGATGGAACAACAGTAGTCGTCAACTATAACGATTACGCGGTCAACGTGGGGGGGATCCCTGTTGAATCGATGGGATACCTTACTGGAGGCGAGCGCAATTGAAGTTATCCAAAATCAGGCTGACGCTGCATCAGAAGAAAAAGTATAGAGGCATATGGTTTATTCTCCCTTGGTTTGTCGGATTTCTGTTCCTGTTTTTTGTGCCGATGATCAACTCGCTGCGCTACAGCTTCAGTACGCTGAAGGTGAACGATACTGGATTTTCCGTTGAACCGGCAGGGTGGTCGAACTTTAAAATTGCCTTATTTCAAGATGAGCTTTATGTGCGTAACTTGACCGAGTCGATGGTTAACATGGTCATTAACGTGCCGCTGATCGTTATCTTTAGCTTGTTCGCGGCGGTGCTGCTAAATCAGAAATTCAAAGGAAGAGCGCTGTCCAGAGCGATCTTCTTCCTGCCGGTCATTCTGGCCTCCGGCGTAATCGCCGCCGTCGAAGCCGGCGATTACGCACAGGCGATAATCGGTAATGCGACCCAGCAGTCGAGCGGCGAATCCTCCTTGTTCAACAATCTGGATTTTGCCAAGCTGCTGACGCGTTCGGGTGTTAACCATCAAATCGTTGAATACTTTCTCGGGGCGGTCGAGCGGATCTATCAGATCATTACCGACTCCGGCGTGCAAATTCTAATCTTTCTAGCAGGCTTGCAGTCCATTTCCGGCTCTCTGTATGAAGCCTCCAAAATTGAAGGCGCGACAAACTACGAGTCGTTCTGGAAAATTACGTTTCCGATGATCAGCCCGCTGATTTTGACGAATGTTATTTATTCCATCATCGATAGCTTGCTCACCAGCCCGACGACAAAACAAATTCGGGATACAGCCTTCAAGTCGTTCCAGTTCGGGCTCAGCGCATCGATGGCCTGGATCTATTTCGTCGTCATCTCTATCTTCCTGTGGATTTTCACGCTGCTCATTTCTAGGAAAGTATTCTACCACGACTAAGCGATAAGGAGGGGAACATGCTATGAAAACCGAAACCGCAAGCGGAAGGCGCGATAATCCGCATCCGCTGTGGGAACGCATGACCCGGGCAAGTTTTTGGACCAGCAAGCTGAAAATATGGCTTTGGAATATTATTCGTACCGTGCTGATTGCGGGTATTTCGTTTGTTGTCCTGTATCCGGTTCTCATGAAGGTTATGATTGCGATCAAGGATCCCATCGACATTTATGATAGCAGCGTCGTGATGATACCGAGGCATTTCACTTTTGATAATTTCATATTCGTCAGCAAAGTGCTGAATTATCCGAAGGTGCTGCTTAATACGGTGCTGCTGTCCGGACTGGTCATGTTATTGCAAACCTTGACCTGCGTGCTTGCGGGATATGGCTTCTCACGGATGAAATTCCGCGGCAGCGGACTGTTGTTCGGCTGCGTCATCTTCACCATTCTCGTGCCGCCGCAAACGATTATGATTCCGACCTACCTGCAGTACAAAAACTTTGACGTGCTGGGCCTTGTTTCCCTCATTCAGGGCCACCCGCTGAATCTGATCGATACCTTTTGGCCCTTCGTGATTTCATCCGTGCTGGGCATTGGGCTGAAGACCGGACTATTCGTCTATATTTTCCGCCAGTTCTTCAGAGGGATTCCGATTGATTTGGAAGAGGCGGCCTGGGTGGACGGATCAGGTACATTCAGCACCTTCACCAGAATTATTCTGCCTAATGCCATTCCGGCCGTCGTTACCGTCATGCTGTTCTCATTCGTATGGCAGTGGAATGATTCCTTTTTCACCGGAATGATACTGAGTGATACCAAAGTCATGTCCTCGATGGTTTCCGGAGCATGGGGGCAACTCGTCATTTATTTCAGAAGCATAGACCCGACGCAAGGCGAAGATCCTTATTATGTGTCCATGATTCAGAATACGGCGATTCTGATGGCGATTTTGCCACTGATCATTATGTATCTTTTCGTGCAGCGCCACTTTGTCGAGGGTGTAGAGCGCAGCGGTGTGGTTGGTTAACGGGCCTCTATCTTCCGATGATTTCAATTCGAGTTTGTTGATGGGAGAACTGATGATAGTGAGTGTTGGGGAATCGAAGTTCGATAAATTGAGACTTGAACAATCGATGAATGAATTTATCGCCGATAATGGGTTGGTTCGCGCAGCGGCAAATTTAGGCGATGGGACGCTGACACTTCGTTGGAGCAGCGGTGAATCCATGGTCGGGTTATATGCGGAAGCGCGTTACGGACTTGAACAATTACGTTCTACCTATTACAGCAAGCACGGGGTTAACCAAACATCGGTGCAGGCCATTGAAGATAGCTTCGGCCTTGGCATCCGCTGGACATTTGAGCATGAAGAGCCGGAAAAGCCGGTGATGCGTCAGCATATTCGAATGTACGAACAGCTCCCGTATTTGTTCGTCGAGTTGGAAGTGGAATCTGATTTCGAATGGGAGACGAACGAGATTACACCGTTAGCTTCCTATTTAAATGATGGGAATGTACTGGAATTTGGTAACATTTCCGAATCTAGCGGCGAAATAAGAGCATTGTTCGTACCTTTTGATAATGATAAATGGGTTCGATTCGCTTCCCAGACATTGCCTTGCAGCTTGCAAAGCTATGAGGTGACGTCCATCTTCCATTCAAGAAGCAGAAGCGGATTCGTTCTTGGATCCGTGACGCATGATACGTGGAAAACGGGCTTGTGCGTTGAAGGGACTTTTGGAGGCTCGGTAGGCAGGCTTCGCGTATTTGGAGGGGCGGCTGACATGCAGACGCGGGATACGGTTCCGCATGGTTCGGTGCAAGGCAAGAGCATCGTTTCACCGACGATTTTCGTGGGAGCATTCTCGGACTATCGTGACGGACTTGAAACCTATGGCAAGGCGAATGCAATGTTATCTCCTGCGCTTCCATGGCAAAGAGGCGTACCGATGGGCTGGAATAGCTGGTCTGCCGTGATGAGTAAGCTCGATTTGGATGTCTACACGCATACATCGGACTTTTTCCATAAGGAATTGCAAACAAATGGTTTCTCAGATACTGAAGGAAGCTTATACGTCAACTTTGATGCCACCTGGAACAAATTGACGGCGGAGGAGCTTCGCGAAGCTGTAAGCAGGGTTATAGCAAACGGTCAAAAGCCGGGTATCTACCATACGCCGTTCGCATTCTGGGGAAGTGATCCGAATACTCCGGTCGAAGGAACGGACGGAAATGTGTTATATCGAGATATTTTGATTAAGGATCAAGCTGGAAACCCGCTGCCGAAACTAGATGGTGCGTATGCGATTGACCCCACTCATCCCGTAACATTGGAGAGAAACAAGCAACAGCTGGAGAGCTTCGTAGAAATGGGCTTTGATTATGTGAAGTTGGATTTCTTGACGCATGGTGCTTTGGAAGGCGTGTTTCACGATTCGAGCGTGCGGACGGGGATCCAAGCCTATAACAAAGGGATGTCTTATATTTGTGAAGTACTGGATCCGAAGAGAATCGGCCGCCCCTTTTTAATTAATTTGTCCATTGCTCCCTTATTTCCGCATGGGTATGCGCATAGCCGCCGGATATCCTGTGATGCATTCGGTACAATTAACGATACGGAGTATATGTTGAATGCACTCACGTATGGCTGGTGGATTAATGACAATCTGTACAGATTTAATGATCCCGACCATGTTGTCTTGTACAAAAGTTGCAATCAACGTTCGGTCAGCGAGGCCGAGGGCAGAAGTCGGTTGAACAGCGCTGTGATTGCCGGTACGTCGCTGCTTCTTGGCGACGATTATCGGATGGAGGAAGCAGCCCGGCGCGCGAAGGAATGGATGACGAATAATGAGGTAATGTCGCTGGCGCGTAAGGGCGTGACATTCCGCCCGGTGGAAGGTTGCAGCGGCAATAAAAGCGAAGATTTGTTCACGCTTAGCGATGAAGAAGGAACATGGATTGCGGTCTTTAATTTTGATGAAGAGCGTGGAAGCGAGAAGATCTTATCCTTTGATCGAATGGGCATAGATTCATCTAAGGAAATTGTTATTCGAGATTTGTGGAACGGAAGCGAATGGAGCAATGCGGCGGGTACTGACAAGTTTCATGTAGAGCTAGGTCCCTCCGAATCCAAGCTGCTGTTGATTAAGTAGACTAGTACAATCGTTACGATTGGCGAGGAAGTCAAAAACGCTTGCGATTACCTGGTCATCCAAAACGTGCGGTACTCCGCAGAATTCGAATATGACGTGGAATTTATTGACGGAAACGGGCTGCTAGTCGGCAGCCCGTTCCATTACCGAGACAACAGGACGGATGGCATCATCGACGCGACTTTTGAGGACTCCTTATAAATCTATGGAGTAACTATCAATGAATCCGCTACCATATAGGTGCCCCTACGTAGGAATCGTGACAAATCAGAAAAAAATGAGACAATTTTCTGAATTTTCAACAAAAATAGAATAGCTTGTCAAGGACCAAATGACCGGGAGCCGCAAAAACGCGGCTTTTTCTTTTGCTCGCACGCCGGAACCGTTGTCTCGTTTTTTGCAGATTGGTCGCGATCGTTACATATATATTTGTCCTTATCAATCTTATAATTGAGATTACACTTGGAGTTGCTTTCATCGAACAAAATCCATATATCATCTAGAACGCAGGGGAGAACGGTATGAAGAGAACAGTCTATTTTTCCGTCATGGCTGCATCGTTGATCTTGGCTTTCTCAATGGCCGCTTGCGGGAACGGCAAATCAGCAGATCCGGGTGCATCCGGTGCGACTGTAAAAGCAACAGGCAGCGAGGCGGGCAGCACGGCAAGTGGAGCCGCACAGGAAGAAACGATTAAGCTGAGGATTTATGTGAAGTACTTCAACGACGACACCAAGAAGCCATACGATTACGCGGTGGCCGCACTGAAGAAAGAGATGCCGAACATCGAGTTGGTGCTGGACCCGATGCAGCAGGACGATAACCAGAAATTGAAAACCTACGCGGCGACCGGAAACTTGCCCGATATTTTTGACACCGACTACAACATCATTAAAGCTTTCGTGGAATCCAAAAATATCGAGATGCTTGACGACGCCCAGGCGACCAAGGATTTGCTGGCCGCATTCAACCAGGGCAACGATAAGTCGCTCACCGCGCCGGACGGCCATATTTACGGTTATACTGCCGGTGGAACGAACTTCCAACTGCTCTTCTACAATAAGAAGCTGTTTGCGGAAGCGGGCGTTGAGGCGCCGATCAAAACTTATGACGAGTGGATTGAGGCAATCAAGAAGTTCAAGGCGAAAGGAATTATTCCGTTGTCGATTTTCGCCAAGGAAAAGTGGATTTCGAATTCCTTTTATAAAGGTTTGGTCATGAGGGAGCAGCCTGACGGATACGGCGCCCTGGAGCAGAAAGGCTTGACGCAGCTGCCGGACGCGTTCAAGAACGCATCCAAGGTGTTCGAAAGCTTGAAGGAAGCGGGGTTATTCGACCCGAACGCGACAAACACCAACTACGACCAGGCTTCGGCGCTGTTCTATACCGGCAAGGCGGCGATGTTCGTCAACGGGCAATGGGAAATATACAACGCTGACAAAAAAATGGGCAGTAACGTTGACTGGATGTACTGGCCGGCACAGGACGTGCAAACGTATGAGAATATGAAATATTACTTGAACGGTGCCCCCTCGCCTGGCGGATTTGCAATCTCGCAGACCAGCGCGCATAAAGAAGAAGCCATTAGGGTGGCCGCTTTCCTGGCCCGCAAATACTCCGAATATCAATATATTGAGCTTGGAAGTCCGATTGTGTCACTGAAAATCGACCAGCCAGTGTCCGTCAATCCTCCTGCGATGATGCAGCGCCTGATCGACGAGGTGCTTCCGAATGTCAAAGGCTACGCCAAGTTCAACGAAAGCACGGAATTGACCAATGCGCTCGATGACAATACGCAAAACTTGATCGTAAAAGGATTTACTGACAAGCAGTTCAACGAAAATATCGAACGCGTCCTGAAAACCATTAATGAGTAGTACTTCCACTCGCGCCGGAACGATTGTTTCGGCGCGAGGTTTTTCAAACTATAGACTGGAATGAGCTTTAACGGAATTGCGAACTATAGGCTCGCTTCTCGCTTTGGTTTGCGCGGATCCGAAAGTACGGGGAAAGAAAGATGCTGTTCCCTATCAGCAAAATTGACTGACTTTTCCAGCCGTAAGATTGGGATCGGTTGTGCGGCGTCAATTTGAAGGGGGTGATCTTTTGCACGAAATACGCAATGCCTGAATACGTTCTATCAACACAAGAACCCTGACGAGCCCAGACGATCGAGGGATTTGATACATATGCTCGGCAGGACGGTGACGTCGAATGGGAGCAGAGCCGTTCATGAGCCTTACGAAAGTATTGTAAGCGCACTCATTACATAGGAGAAGGAGAATCATGATGTTTTCAGGAACTGAAACCAGCATTAAACGATTAATTATGATGGGCTTGGCTTTCATACTGATTGTTGCCTCTCTCACGTCCGTCGGATTCCAGCCGACAAAGGCCGAAGCCGCCGATAACGGCCCGGGGGCCAAACCCTTTATGGGCTGGAGCAGCTACAGTATGCAGGTTTGGGAAGGTTATAATGGCGGCGACGGCTGGAACTGGATTAACGAGGCAGAGATTAAAGCGCAATCCGACGCGATGAAAGCGCTCCTTCAATCCCACGGCTATAACTATATCAATGTAGATTCAGGCTGGAGCGGAGGTATAGATGAGTATGGACGTCCTGTGCCGAGTGCTACTCTATATCCGGGTGGATTTACGAATCTGATTAATTATGTACATGCCAATGGGCAAAAGTTCGGGATCTATTGGGGTCCTGGAATATCACCGGCAGCATATAACGCCGATTTGCCTATTTATGGTGCACCCGGCTGCTCCACGCAGGATATTGTGGTGTTGCCTCTAAAATCTGCAGATTATTGGAACTATAGCTATAAGATTGATTTCTCAAATCCCTGTGCACAGAGCTATATCAATTCCATAGCTGATCAGTTTGCTGCTTGGGGTGTAGATTTTCTGAAATTGGATAGCGTAACGCCTGGTTCCGGCATATATGACCTTTCCAAAGATTCTCGTGACGATGTCAAGGCTTGGTCTCAGGCGTTGGCTCCGCATAACATTTGGTTCGAGCTTTCTTGGGCGCTGGACATCAAGTATGCCGACACATGGAAACAGTATGCGAACGGATGGCGCGTACATTGGGATATCGAATGTTACTGCAATACACTGACAAGGTGGGACAATATCGCACGCCTGTTCCCTACGGCTGCTCAGTGGTGGAGACATGCAGGCCCTGAAGGATGGAACGATTTCGATTCCTTGAATATTGGAAACGGAGCCATGGACGGCTTGACGCAGGTAGAGCGCCAAACGGCCATGACGTTTTTCGCCGCGTCCGCCGTGCCGCTCTATATCGGGAATGATTTGACGAAATTGGACGATTACGGTGTTCAATTGCTTACCAACGATGAGGTGATCGCCGTTGACCAGGCAGGCCGCCCTGCACGACCGGTGTCCACCGACACGAATCAGCAGGTATGGTATGCCAATAACGGGGATGGAACCTACTCGGTCGCATTGTTCAACCTAGGCAGTACCGCAGCGGAAGTGAAAGTCAACTGGAGCGATATCGGAATAAGCGGACCCGCGTCTGTGCGTGATCTGTGGAACCACTCAGAGCTCGGTATTTACGAAAACGGGTTCAGCGCCGCCGCGGTGCCGCCGCACGGCTCACGGTTGCTCAAGGTTACCGTCCAAAAAGGCACCGCGTTTGCCAATGACGACGACGTAGGCATTCGGTATTCGGGCTCATGGGTGCGCAATGAGGGCAAGGAATGGGCGGGAGCGTCGCAATCTCTCCTTGTTAACGTGATTGATTCAAATGCGAAAAACAGTTCGATCAGCCCTGTTTCGGCTTCTTTCGATAAAAATGCAGCCGCTCAAGCTGACGTGGCCACGACAATGACGCTTAACCGCAATACGCTGCAAAGTATTGCAAACGGCGGAACGCTGTTGACTGCAGGCACCGATTATACCGTTTCGGGTAATACGGTAACGATTAAGAAAGAGTACTTAGCCGGGAGACCGGTCGGCAATGTCAGTCTGACCTTTGACTTTTCCGAAGGAAAGGCGCAGACCTTTAGCATTACCATCATAGACTCGACAATACGGAACAGCGTCGTGCTTCCAGCCGTGATCGATTTCGATAAAGGCGATGAGACACAAGATGACCAAACGACGACATTTGCGCGCAATGGCAATGAGCTGACCGCGATCTCCAGAGGAGGAATCGCACTTTCGGAAGGTACAGCCTATACGGTGTCGGGGAATACGGTTGCATTCAAGAAGGAGTATTTGGCGACGCTCCCTGCCGGAACGAGCGAGCTCACCTTCTCCTTTACGGGGGGAGCGCCTCAGACGGTCACGCTCGTCATCTTGGATTCGTCCATCGGTGGTTCGTTATCCTTGAATGACGACAATCCCGCGATCGTCTATACGGGCACATGGCATCCTAACACCGGGCGCGGGCTCGGGGACTACCAGGATGATATCCATTGGACCGAGACCGCCGGCGATTCTTTCGAATATACGTTTACGGGAACGGGTATCGAACTGATTACGGAATTGGATGGTTCCCAGGGGATCATTGATGTCTACGTCGACGGGGAATTCAAGCAAACAGTCAATACGAACAATACGTACAGATCGACCCATCATACGGTATATTACGTATCCGGTATGCCGGCAGGCAATCATACGTTGAAAGTCGTGAAGCGAGCATGGGAGAACTCGGGCGGATTTTTCATGCTGCTTGACCAATTGAGGGTCGCTCTGCCGGATCTCTTGAATCCAATAGCTCTTGGTTTTGATAGGAGCGCTCCGTCGCCTGACGATGTGCGGTCGACGATCAGCGACGGTTATCAGATCAGCGGGGTGGCTAATGGAGGGATCCCACTGGCTGCAGGGATCGACTACTCGGTAACGGGCAATGAGCTAACCGTCAAACAAGCATATTTGGCCGGATTACCGGTCGGAACCACGAATCTCGTCGTTACTTTCGTCGGGGGCGCAACGCAGCGTCTGGCCATTGTCGTAACCGATAGCGCGGCCAATAACAGCACGATTAGTCCGGTATCGGTCGACTTTGACAAGAACGCGGCGGCGCAAGCGGATGTCTCTACAGTGTTGTCGCTGGAAGGCAATCAACTGACTAGTATCGTGTACGGCGGAACGGCTTTATCGGAGGGGACCGACTATACGGTGTCGGGTAACGTAATAACGATCAACAAATCGTACTTGGCGGCACGGCCGACCGGTACGACGCGGCTCCGATTTATTTTCAATGCAGGGGAATCTCGGATTCTCTCCATCGCTATTCGCGACACGACACCGCTTAATAGTTCAATTGTTCCGACTGTATTGAGCTTTGACAAAACGGCGGCAGCATCATCCGACGTCACGACGACGATGACGCTAAACGACAACGATTTAGTCGGCATCACGAACGGTGTAACGCCGCTCAATCCCGGTGAGGATTACACGGTTTCAGGCAACGTGGTTGCGATCAGCAAGGAATATTTGGGCACCCTGTCTCCGGGTACGGTCAACTTGTCGCTCCAATTCAGCGCAGGCGCCTCCAGGACGTTGACGGTTGTCGTAAGCGAATCGTTAAGAGGCCGATACATAGACCTCAATGACGATGACGCATCCATAGTTTATAACGGAGCTTGGAACCCGAATACAAACAGGGGTCTCGGCGATTACAAGGATGATATCCATTGGTCGGAGACAAACGGAAATTCCTTCGAATATACCTTCAAAGGAACGGGCATCGAACTGATTACGGAGCTCGATTCCTCGCAGGGTAAAATGGATATCTATATCGACGGCGAGTTTAGACAGACGGTCGACACCTATAATACGAGCCGGGTCACCCACCGGGCTGTGTATAACGTCGCTGGACTGCCTGACGGCGAGCATACGATCAAAGCGGTGAAGATATCCGGACAGTTCATGCTTCTAGATCAGTTGAGGGTTCGAATTGCGGACATCATTGGACCGGACAAGGCCACCTTCGACAAATCGAGCAAAGGTCAGGATGGCATTACTACCGAGCTTGGATTTGACAGAAGAAACCTAATAGGTGTCCGGAACGGTGAAGCAGCACTCAAACAGGGGAAGGATTACACCGTGTCGGGAAATTCCGTTACGATCAAGAAGCAGTACCTTGAAAAACAGCAGGTGGGTACTGTACTCTTAACATTCGACCGTCGAGGGGACTATCAGAACGACGTACATTCTACTACGAATAACGGCGACTATTTCGAGTATTCTTTCAAGGGGACGGGCGTTGAAATCATCGCTCCGACCGACCCTTCCCAGGGGGAGATAGACGTTTTTGTAGACAATGAGTTCAAAGGAACGGTCAGCTTACAAAGCGACAGCCGTTTGTCCCGTCAGACGGTGTTCAGCATCTTCAATTTGACTAGCGGCACTCATACCATCAAAGGTGTGAAGAAATCGGGTGCAGCTTTCATGCTGGACGGGGTGAGATTCCGCGTTCCTAAGGTAGTACACTAGAGAAGACTCCGAAATACCAGTATTCCATGGATAGAGGAAGGTTGCTGATTCTTCCGTCTGTTGGGTCATCTGTTAAAAACAAATCATCTCTGTAAACGAAGAACGCCGGCCTAGCGCCGGCGTTCTGTATTTGTGGCATACCGGAATTACGGAAGGTGCCCGATTCCGCGGGCACCGGGTTGCCCGAAGCTCATGGTCAGCGACCAGATCAACTATTTGACGGCCCTTTTTGACTAAAAGATCATTTAATCCGTGAAATTGTCTCAATTTATTCCCATCTGTCTCGATTCCTACGTGTTTATATCGTGAAATGTTATCTATAATAATAATTTGTTAGGGAAGCAGGTGCATAAAAAGAGAGGTTTATAACCGATGTCCAAAAATCCATTCCGCGCCTTGCTGATCAGACAGAAAATTATCGCTGTGTACATTCCCTTGATTCTCATTCCCTTGTTCGTTCTCGGTTATTTCACGCGCGATTTGTTTACGGATTCCTTGATCAACAAAACGAAACAGAACGTGTTGGACGAGTCGACGCTGATCCTAACCCGCGTCGATACGATGGTCAAAAACGCGGAGAGCGGCGCCAACGTCATGATGGCGGACATCAACCATATCTACAGCGGAATATCCGCGAGTCCGACTCCGCTTGAGGAGAAACAACTGTCCACGCAAATGCAGACGCAGTTTAGCATCAATCTACTCAACTTTCCCGACATTGACTCGGCGGCTTTCCTCGATTCCTCGGAGCGACTCTTTGCATCCTACTTCCCCGTGAAGGAGAATGACAGGCAGATTTCCAGAAGCCGCTTGCTCGATGAGATTAATAAAAAGCCCGGGTACGGTGTCAATTATTGGTTTCCGATGGCTGAACGGGACTATTTGGTGACGGACCCTCGCGAACCTGTGATCTCCATTGGAAAGAAAATTTTGAAACTAGACTCCGGCAAACCGTTCGGCATGTTACTCGTGAACGTGAAAGAAAGCTCGATTTCTAATATTTTTGCCAACATGAGCGCGGATTTCGGGATGAATAAGAAATTTTACATCGTGGACCAAGAAGGACGGGTCGTTTCGTCTGTTCTGAAATCGGATCTATTGAAGCCGCTGCAGGATACACGGTTGAGACAACTCGTGTTAGTCAAGGGCAAGGGTACTTTCTCCCTGATCGTGAATACCGATACCGGAAGAAATCTCGTCACCAGCGTCCCATACGACAAGATGGGCTGGTATCTCGTCAATGTAGTGCCCGTCGATCTGATCACGCAGGATATCCAGAAGAACAGAGTCATGACCCTTATTATCGGCGCGATTTGCCTTGTATTCGGGTTGCTTGGGGCCGGTCTGCTTTCTAAAGTGATCGTGAGCCCGCTGCTGAAGTTGACGAAGACGATGCGCAGGGTGAAAGAAGGCGACATGAACGCGGTGGCCGTCATTCATACCAACGATGAAACCGGGCTGCTCGCTTCGGTGTTCAATTCCATGATCGATCGAATCAAGACGCTACTGCTTCAAGTCGAGGCGGATCAAATCACTAAGAAGGAAATCGAGTTGGCGCTGATCCATGCGCAGATCAAACCCCATTTTCTGTATAATACCTTGGATTTGATTTACGTGCTGAATGATATGAACATGCATCGCGAAGCCAGGGACACGACGAAGGCCTTAGCTGATTTCTACAGGATCGCTTTAAGCAAAGGCAGCGAGATCATCACGATCGGCGACGAAATCAAGAACGCCGGCGATTATTTGGCCATCCAAAACATTAGGTACGCAGACGTGTTCGACTACGAAATGGACATCGATCAGGAGATCCTGTCATGCGAAATCCCGAAACTAACGCTTCAACCGATTTTGGAGAACGCCATCTATCATGGGCTTAAAATAAAAGGAAGCAAGGGGCGCATTAGGGTTACCGGACGCAAAGAGGAATCTCGGATCACGATTCGCGTCGAGGATAATGGCGTAGGCATCCCCCAAGATGCTCTGGCGACAAATTGGAAACATTATACGGAAGATGGAAAGCCTAGTTCGTTCGGCTTATTCAGCGTGAATGAGCGCATTCGGCTTTATTTCGGCGAGGATTACGGGATCTCAATCCAGAGCGGGAAAGAAGAAGGCACGATGGTAACGATAAGCCTTCCCGCCGCAGGTGAATGGAGGAATACGTTTGCTTAAAGTGATGATCGTGGATGACGAGAGTCTCTTTCGAAAACATATGAAGGAACGCATCGATTGGGAGAGCCTTGGATTTGTTATGTGCTGCGAAGCAAATAACGGGATCGTAGCTTTGCAGGAGGCAGAGAAATACCAGCCCGATCTAGCGCTGATCGACATTAGCATGCCATATATGGACGGATTGGACCTAGCCGGGCAGCTCAAGCGGCTTTACCCTCATCTATTCATCATAATAGTAACCGGACACAATGAATTCGAATATGCCCGAAAGGCCATGCGAATCGGGGTCATGGATTACCTGCTGAAGCCCTTTGATAATGAAGAATTCACTATGGCGCTTCAGAAAGCGAGAAGCTTCATACTAGGCGCACGAGAGGACACCGAATGGTCGAAGGATTATGTTCCCTTGTTGCGCGAGAGCTTCTTGAACCAATTGATTCGTCATGACATGGATATGGACAGGCCCGCCATCGAAGCTTCCTTGCTGCGATTCCGTATGCCGATTCCCCCGCAGCGGTTTCGCGTTGTCGTGACGGAAATCGACAATATGTATGAGAATTGGAGCGATCCGAAGGAAATTGTCCTGTGGAAACATACCGTATCCAACATGCTTCAGGATCTGGTGAAGATCGATGGAGAGCATTACGTCTTTCACGATGCCGAAGGGCATATCGTCTCCATCCTTGCCTTTCGGAACGAATGGGAAATGAAATCTTACGATGGTCATGCTTTCGAGAGGCTTGGCCGCCTAGTGGAACGTCATTTCAAGTTCACCGTCACGGTCGGATTCGGAACCCCCCGCAGCGAATATCAATACTTGCACGATTCGTATCGCGAGGCGCTGCTCTGCATCCAGCTCAAGCTTACCGCGGGGCAAGGTAGATTGATTTGGTTTGACAGGTTGAACAATCAGTCGGAGAGATTCAGTTTCTTTCCCGCCGAATTGCACGAATCGCTCATTTTCCAGCTACGCGCCAAAGATTGGAACGGCGTAGAGAAACGGCTGGAGGACGCCTTTTCTTACATGAACAACGATGGTGCGACACTGGAGAACGCCTACACCATCATGATCGGCTTGATTTCCGTTTGTCTATCGTACGCCATTGAATCGGGCCATGCAATCGAGGAGGTTTTCGGCGCGGGTTTCTCGCCCGTCAGGGACATGCGCAAGTTGGCATCCATTCAAGAAGGAAAGGACTGGATAACGGAGATCTACCGGAAGGCGGTTATGGCATCGGAGGGGATAAGGTCCTCCAAGTCGTATAAACTTTACCATGCCGCCCAAACCTATATCCAAGAGAGTTTTGCCGATCCGGATATGACCGTAGAAGGCGTCGCCGCGCAATTGTTCATCGATTCCAGCTATTTGCGGAAAATATTCAAGCGGGAAGGCGGAACTTCGGTATTGGACTATATCACGTATGTCCGGATGCAGAAAGCTAAGGAGTTGATTGGCGCAGGATACGTGAAGTTGCTTGGCATCGCCGAACAGGTGGGTTACAATGACCCGAATTACTTCAGCAAATGCTTTAAAAAGCAATTCGGTCTCACGCCGACGGAATATGAAACCAGGTTGAACAAATGAGTCGAAGCCGCGCATAAGCGGCTTTTTCTCTTGTGCTCCGATGTCTCGTTTTTTGCAGAATGGTCGCGATCGTTGCGTATTTTAGCATGAGGACACCTTCTATAATGAAACATGTACCCGGGAACGGCTTCACAAAATGTAATCATTATCGACGAGAAAGAAGGAAGAACGAAATGAAAAGAACGGGCAAATATTCGGTCATGGCCGCGGGATTGGCCTTGGCTTTCTCGCTTACCGCTTGCGGGAACGGCAATTCATCGAATAACGACGTAGCCAGCGCGACGGGAAGCGCCGCAAACAGCGAAGCCAGCGGCACGGCAAGCAATGCCACGCCGGCGCAAAAGATCAAACTGCGGATCTATGCGAAATATTTCGACGACGACACCAAGAAACCATACGATTATGCGGTAGCGGCGCTGAAACAAGAGATGCCCGAGATCGAGCTCGTGCTAGACCCTATGCAGCAGGACAACAACCAAAAGCTGAAAACTTACGCGGCGACCGGCAACATGCCTGATATTTTCGACGCCGATTACAGCATCATTAAAGCGTTCTCCGAATCCAAAAACATCGAAGTGCTCGACGACGCTCAGGCGACTAAGGATTTGCTGGCCAATTTCAACCCAGGTTACGAGAAATCGCTAGCCGCTCCGGACGGACATATCTACGCCTATACTGCAGGTGGCACGAACTTCCAGATTCTTTACTACAATAAAAAGCTGTTTGAGCAAGCAGGCGTACAAGCGCCTATCAAGACGTACGACGAGTGGATCGAGGCGATCAAGAAGTTCAAGGAGAAAGGCATCATGCCGCTTTCGATCTTCGCCAAGGAAAAATGGATTACGACCGCCTTCTACAGAGGTTTGGTTACGCGGGAACAGTCCGATGGATTCGGAGCCCTCGAACAGCAAGGGCTGACCGAACTGCCGACTGCGTTCAAGGACGCGTCCAGCGCGTTCCAGCGTTTGAAAGAAGCGGGATTGTTCGACCCTAACGCGACCAACACTAACTACGATCAGGCTTCCTCGTTGTTCTACACCGGCAAAGCGGCAATGTTCGTTAACGGCCAGTGGGAAATTTACGGCGCGGACAAAAACATGGGCGCAGACGTCGATTGGATGTACTGGCCGGCTAAAGACGAGCAAACTTACGAGAAAATGAAATATTTCATGAACGGTTCTCCTTCGCCTGGCGGTCTTGCCGTCTCGCAGACGAGCGAGCATAAAGAAGAGGCGATCAAGGTTGCTGCGTTCTTGGCTCGCAAGTATTCCGAGTATCAATATCTCGTTCTTGGCAATCCGATCGTGTCGCTCAAAATCGACCAACCGATTTCCGTTTCTCCTCCAGCGATGATGCAGCGATTGATCGACGAGGTGCTCCCGAACGTGACAGGCTACGCCAAGTTCAATCAAAGCACGGAATTGAACAACGCGCTCGACGACAGCACGCAAAACTTGGTCGTCAAAGGCTTTGACGACAAGGACTTCAACGGCAGCATCGAACGCGTCTTGAAAAACATCAATAAATAATAGTCACTCTCGCGCCGAAACGTTCGTTTTGGCGCGAGGTCTTTTAAACTGGATATAGGGACTGAACAGCATGAAAACTTATTTAGCCAACAAGAAAGCTATCGCCCTGTTTACGCTGCCGGCTCTGCTGCTCTATACGATCGTCGTTTCGTATCCCGTGCTGCAGACGTTATACCGCAGCTTCTATGATTGGAACGGACTAGGCGCCGGTACGTTTAATGGAATCGATAACTACATCCAGCTCTTTCAGGATCCGCTTCTGTCAAGGTCCTTGCGGAACGGCGGGCTCTTCGCTCTAGTGCTTGTCGTCTTTCAGATCGGGGTCGGTACGGTGCTCGCGTTAGTGTGCTCGGACCCGAAAGTACGGGGAAGGAAGATTTTGAAGGCGGGATACTTCATTCCGGTCGTTCTCTCCGTCACGGTCGTTTGCCAGCTTTGGATCGCCATGTACGATCCGACCAGCGGATTGTTCAATAAACTTTTTCAGGCGCTCGGCATTCCGTATCAGCAAAATTGGCTAACTTCGCCGGCCGTTTCGATTATCGCGATCGCTTTCGTTAACGCTTGGCAGTTTATGGGCTTTCAATTCAGCTTGCTGTACGCGGGCGTCAAGTCCATACCCGAGCAGTATTTAGAGGCGGCGACCATAGACGGATGCTCGAAGTGGAAGGCCCACCTTAAAATCACGATTCCGATGATGGCGGAAACGTACAAATTTTGCTTTATCCTTGCGATCACCTCCGGGATCGGCGCCTTTATCCAGATGCTGATCATGACGAGCGGCGGACCGGGAACGACGAACTATACGTTGACTTACATGATCTATCGTTATGCCTTTATGGAATCCAAGTACGGGTACGCCTGCGCTATCTCCGTGTTCTTGGTCGTGCTTAGTTTGATCGCCACGCTTATTATCAACCGGTTGTTCGCGCGAGAAAGAATCACTTATTAAAGGCAGAAAGGGGCGAACAACCTTTTATGTTTTCCAAGAGCAAGCTAGCTAAACCAGGTGGACTGTTGCTGCAGGGTGTGTTGTGGCTTTATTTTCTCGTATCGGTATATCCGCTTTTTTGGATGATTTCCTACTCTTTGAAAAATAACAATGAAATTTTCAGCACGAATCCGTTCGGACTTCCGACGCATTTTCGCTTCGAAAACTACGTTCATGCGTGGATGAATTTTAATATCCCGCGTTACTTCGCCAATAGTCTCGTCGTTTCGATCATCAGTACGGCCGGAATTCTAATATTGTCTCTCATGTTCTCCTACGCCGCGGCGAGGTTGGAATGGAAATTGCGCGGAGTGGCCCGAGTGTACATGATGATCGGGATGTTCATCCCGCTGCAGGTCATCATGATCCCGCTCGCGATTCTAGTGAAAGATTTTCACCTCATCAACACCTACGGCGCGCTCATCGTCCCGTATATTGCATTCGGACTGCCGTTTTCCTGTTTGATCTTTTACGGGTTCCTAAGAGGTATTCCTTTTGAATTAGAAGAGTCCGCTTGCATGGACGGCGCCAGCATTTTTCGAACGTTCATCAGCATTATCATGCCGATCGTTACGCCGGCCATGGCAACGATAGCGATATTGCAGTTCTTGGGTTCTTGGAATGAGTTCTTGCTTGCCTATATTCTGATTTCCGATGAGACCATGAAAACCTTACCTTTGGGGCTGCTGTTCTTCCAAGGGCAGTACAGCACGGATTGGGGCGGTATGGGCGCGGTTATGACCATCGCCAGCTTGCCTACCGTAATCGTGTTCCTGTTCTTCAGCGAACGAGTGGAACGCGCGATGACCGTCGGCTCGGCCGTTAAAGGTTAAACATACCGAATGCATTCGAAGAGGGGAAGTTAAAGATGAGCGAATTGAAACTTTGGTACTCCCAGGCTGCGAAACAATGGAAGGATGGCCTTCCGATCGGCAACGGGAGATTGGCTGCGATGGTCTACGGCGGTGCCGAGAAGGAGACTTGGAATATTACGGAGTCGACTTTTTGGTCCGGCAAACCGGAAATCATTGAAAGCCGTTCCTACGGAAAAGAACCTATCGCAAAGCTTCGCCAGCATTTTTTCGACGGCGATTATGAAGCGGGGGAACGTATGGCACAGGAGATTTTGCAGCCTGCCAAACGAAACTTCGGAACGAATCTGCCTATGTGCGATGTCGAGCTGCGCTTCGGGCACGAAGAGAACGATGTCGTACGGGAATTAAACATCGATAATGCCATCCTAACCACTTCCCATTCTATAAACGAAGCGAAGCTGCATCGGGAAATGTTCGCCACGCATGAAGACGGGCTCCTCGCATACCGGATCTGGAGCTCCTTGCCGGACGGCGTTTCGTTCTCGATTCAACTGAAAGGGAGAACGGATCTTTTCCAAAGCGTGAATGAGTCGTCCGATGTCTTGGCATTCCATGGACAGGCACTGGAGAGTGTCCATAGCGACGGCGAGTGCGGTGTACGCTGTAAAGGCCAAGTTCGCGTTCGTGCCCAAGGCGGGCAAGTAACGGGGGACAACGGCCGCATTGAAGTCGCGGGAGCATGGGAGGCCATTATCTATTTCGCGGTCCATACGGATTACGGAGTGGAAGGCGACGATTGGCTTCAGGAAAGCAAGAAGCGGTTGGACGAAGCGGAGCTTAAAGGCTATTCGCGTCTCAAAGCGGATCACATCACGGATTATCGGAAGGGATATGACCGCGTTCATGTGGATTTCGGCGCTAACGCTACTGCTCTGCTTCCGACGGACGAGCGAATCAAACGTTTGTCAGAGGGCATCGACGACGATCCGCAATTATACGCGCTGTTCTTCCAGTACGGCCGCTATTTGACGCTCTGCGGCGCGCGGGAAGATTCTCCTTTGCCTTTGAATTTGCAAGGAATTTGGAACGACGATATTGCTTGCCGTATGGGCTGGACTTGCGACTATCATCTCGATATCAATACCGAAATGAACTATTATCCGATCGAAATCGGCAACTTGTCGGAGAGCCATCTGCCGTTAATGCGTTACATCGAACGACTGGCGCAGGGAGGAAGATCGGCGGCGAAAGACTTTTACGGCTGCGAGGGCTGGGTAGCGCATACCGTCTCTAACGCTTGGGGATTTGCGGCGCCGGCCTGGCAGACGTCCTGGGGACTTAACGTAACCGGGGGACTTTGGATCGCGGGCCAGCTGATGGAACATTACGAATTCACGTTGGACGATGAGTTTCTGAAGAAAACGGCGTATCCGGTGTTAAAGGAATCGGCGCTCTTCTTCTTGGACTACATGGCCATTCATCCGAAATACGGCTGGCTCGTCACGGGTCCGTCCATCTCGCCCGAAAACACCTTTTTCGCGAACGACGGGACATATGTGCATCGGACTTTATCCATGGGAACAACGCTGGATCAGGTGCTCGTCCACGATTTATTCGAATTTTGCCTGGAAGCCGCGCGAAAGCTCAATACGGACGATAACCTGCAGGACAGGCTTCAGCACGCCATCGCGCTGCTGCCGCCGCTTCAGATCGGCGCCAAGGGGCAGTTGCAGGAATGGCTGGAGGATTACGAGGAAGCGCAGCCGGAGCACCGGCATTTGTCGCACCTGCATAGCCTGTATCCGGCTGCACGGATAACGCCGCAATATACGCCGGCATTAAGCGATGCAGCGAAGGTAACGCTTGATGCGCGGAAGGGCAGCGCCAATCACGAGGATATCGAATTCACGGTTGCCGCCTTCGCGGGTTGCCATGCTAGGCTGCACGAAGGCGATCACGCATACGAGCAAATCTCCCACTTGATCGGCGAGCTGTGCTATTCGAATCTGCTAACGTACTCGAAACCAGGAATCGCCGGGGCCGAAGAAGAGATCTACGTCGCAGACGGAAATTTCGGCGGAACCGCGGCTATCGCGGAGATGCTGCTGCAAAGCCATGCGGGAGATCTTCATCTGCTGCCTGCGCTTCCGGCCAAGTGGAATGCCGGCAAGTTCTCGGGCTTAAGAGCGAGAGGCGCGCTTGAGGTCGACATCGTCTGGACGGAAGGCCGCATGGCCGAGACGACCGTTAAGGCGTTCGCATCCGGCCGGATGCTTTTGCGGTATCACGATCGAACGGCGCCTTTCGATTATGAAGCGGGCCGCGTCTACGCAATCGACGGAGAGCTTCGTATCCGGGATATCTCATAAGCGAACAACCGCCCTCGTCCGGAGCTGATGTCCGGTCGAGGGCGGTTGCCGATCCGGTTCAGCCGGGAGAGCCGGTCGGTCCGCTGACGGCGAGCGTCTGCGAGGAGCTGGGCATCGAGCCGCGTTTACCGACCTTCGCGTTAGGCGTCGAGAAGGTGTCGCACTTTAGCCGATACGCCGTTCTTGCCTATGACAAAGCCTTCGAGGACGTCCAACAACGGGATTGGGCCTACCCTGTCATTCGGAAGCTGGCGGCTAAACATATTATTAATGGTGTCAGCGCTAGTCGCTTTGATCCGAAGGCGAATGTAACGCGCGCAGAGTTTGCGACCTTTATAGCGCGCGCGCTGCAATTGGACATTACGGGCATGGCGGCT
Organism: Cohnella yongneupensis; assembly: GCF_042655785.1. NCBI lineage: Bacteria > Bacillati > Bacillota > Bacilli > Caryophanales > Paenibacillaceae > Cohnella > Cohnella yongneupensis. Next base: position 164,621 of record NZ_JBHSNC010000024.1, on the reverse strand, counting down.
GGATTCGAGGATATTATGCTTTCCGACTGGTATGCGGGAGCCGTAGCGGCTACTCATAATGCTGGCATCGTGAAGGGTCTCTCCGCTACTGAGCTTGCGCCGAATGACGCGATTACACGTCAAGAAATGGCCGTCATGCTAATGCATGCCTATGCGTACCAATCGAGTAAAGCCGTTACGGATGCCCCAGCGGCGGATTTCTCCGACGAGGCCAGCATCAGCAACGCGGTATTGCTTGGAAGCGGTCTTGATGGTTACATGATCTGGGGCGACTATTACTATTTCGAAGCGCTTATGCGGTTAGAACGGGGCGTTCCGGGCTATTGGTACGAGCGTTAACCGAGGTACGATCGAAACGGCAAAAGCACCGACAAACGTAGGTTTCTGCGGTTTGCCAGTGCTTTTTTAATTTTACGTACCCTAATAAGCGAATAGCGCGGAGCAGGGAATATTCTCTGGCGCCGCTCTCTTTTTTAACTACTTCCCCCCGCCGATGAACTTGTTCACGAGCGTATAGATCGGCGTCGTGTCGAAATCGCTCAAGCCGCTGACGTCCGTTAGGAAGTAAACGAGCAGAAACGGCAGCAACCCGATCGCGAGAATCGCCAAGATGAGGCCGGCGGTCATGCAGCGCATCATTTTCGCCAAAGTCATCCTTATCGCCTCCCTAATTGGAAAGCGACCGTACTCCACCTGGAGGACGATCGCTTGTTTTCGCATTTAACCCGCCGCTTCCCGCTTCTTGAAGAACGTCTTCAGCGCGGAGTAGATTTCGGCTTTTTCTTTAATGACATAGTATAGGAACTGCTGATGCTCCAGATGCTTGTAAGCGGACATAAGCGTGCTCGAGCGATTGTATTGATTGACTTCCCCGTAGCCGAAAATATTCGAGCGTTTCAGCATTTCCTGAATGAGCCGGACGCACCGCTCGTTGTCGCTCGTCAGGTTGTCGCCGTCGGAGAAGTGGAACGGATAGATGTTGTATTGAGAGGGCGGATAGCGGCTGTCGATAATTTCGAGCGCCTTCACGTAAGCGGAGGAGCAGATCGTGCCGCCGCTCTCGCCGCGCGTGAAAAACTCCTCCTCTGTCACTTCCTTGGCTTCGGTATGGTGTGCGATAAACACGATTTCGACCTTCTCGTACTGCCTGCGAAGGAATCGGCTCATCCAGAAGAAGAAGGAGCGGGCGCAATATTTTTCGAAGCTGCCCATCGACCCCGACGTATCCATCATGGCTAGAATAACCGCATTGTTATGCGGCTTTACGATTTCTTCCCAAGTTTTGAAACGGAGGTCGTCCGGCGAAATGCCGTGGATTTCCGGATGACCCTCGCGCGAATTGCGGCGTAAGTTTTCAAGTATCGTCCGCTTCTTGTCGATGTTGGACATGATGCCCTTACGCCTGACGTCGGTGAAACGAACTTCGGACACTTCGATTTGTTCTCTTTCTTTGCGACGCAAATAAGGGAGCTCAAGCTCCTCGAATAGCATCGTCTCGAGCTCCGCCATCGAGATTTCGGCCTCGACGACGTCGTCGCCCGGATCGGAACCGGCATTTTCCCCTTTACCGCCTTGGGGGGTAGGATCAACTCCGAGCACGTCGCCGACTTTGCTGTCGCCTTTGCCTTGGCCGACGTGCTTCTTTTTATTCATATTGAATACGATTCGATATTCGTCGAGACTGCGGATCGGGATCTTTATAATCTGGCGCCCATCCGACAGCACGATGTTCTCCTCGCTGATCAGGTCGGGCAAATTCTGCTTGATGGCTTCCCGTACTTTCTGCTGGTGGCGCGCTTGATCCTGGTAGCCCTTGCGGTGGAGCGACCAGTCTTCGCGGGACAAGATGAATGAGGAATGGTTCATGGGCAACCCCCTCTCGCGAGTGTTAAATTGGTTGATCGTAATCAATATATTCATGTCGGGTAAAACAATGTGTGCGAACTTACGGGGGGGACGAGCACATGGAAACAAAACACTCGCGCGTGCAACTGACAGATGTCCCGTCGATAGATTAGAATAGTTAAATAAGCGATTGATTATCGTAAAAAATAGTTGGGAGGCACGTCCTCATGAAATTCATACATACGGCGGATTGGCATCTAGGGAAGCTTGTGCAAGGTGTCTATATGACGGAGGATCAACGCTTCGTGCTGAGGCAGTTAATAGACGAAGTAGAGCGGGAGCGCCCGGACGCGGTTATCATCGCCGGCGATCTGTACGATCGGGCGGTGCCGCCTACGGAAGCGGTCGAGCTGTTGGACGAGCTATTCGCGGAATTGGTTGTTGGGTTGGGGGTTCCGGTGCTTGCGATCTCGGGCAACCACGACAGCCCCGACAGGCTGGCTTTCGGGACGCGTATCATGGAGGCGCGGGGGTTACATTTGGTCGGGCAGTTAGGCGCGGAGATTAAACCTGTCGTCCTCAGCGACGGGGACGGCGAGGTTCATTTTCACTTGGTGCCGTACGCGGATCCGGCTCAAGTGCGCTTCGCGTACGGCGACGAGGCGATCCGTACGCACGACGAAGCGATGAAGGCGATCGTAGATCGGATCGAGGAGCGGATGGATAAGCAGGCGAGGCATGTATTCGTCGGACATGCGTTCGTGACGCCGGGCGCTACGCCGCAGGACAATACGAGCCAATCGGAGCGTCCGCTGTCGGTTGGCGGCGCGGAACACGTCCATGCGGAATATTACCGGTCGTTCCAATATACGGCGCTCGGCCATCTTCATCAGGCGCATCACGTCGGGGACGAACGCGTCAGATACGCAGGTTCGCCGCTGAAATATTCGATATCCGAGGAGCACCATCGCAAAGGCTATTACGTGGTGGAGCTAGACGGCGATGGGGCGATCACGGTGGAGCAACGGCTGTTCGCGCCGGTTCGCGACATGCGGAGAGTCGTCGCTCCGGTCGAAGTGATCGTAGGCGCTACGGCAGTCGCGTCGGACGATTACGTGTTCGTGACGCTGCTGAGCGACAATCCGGTGTTATATCCGATGGAAAAAGTTCGCGCTGTCTATCCGAACGCGCTGCACGTGGAGGTTAAGGCGGCGACAGTCGTGGAAGGCAAGGGAGACGGCGTCGGCGATGCGGCCGGCGTTTCGCGGCGCGAAGCCGATCCGGTGTCGCTGTTCGCGGCGTTTTACGAGGAAGTTAAAGGGCAGCCGCTGACCGAAGACAAGCGCAGGCTGTTCGCTGAGACGTACGCGGACGTCGTTCGCGAAGAAGGAGGCGCGCTATGAGGCCGATTCGAATAAGTATGACCGCGTTCGGTCCGTATCGCGACACGGAGACGGTAGATTTTCGCCGATTGGAAGACAGGCGGCTGTTCGTTATCTCCGGCAACACCGGAGCGGGCAAGACGACGATCTTCGATGCCATCTGCTTCGCGCTGTACGGAAGCGCGAGCGGGGAAGACCGGGCGGAGACGCGAATGCTGCGCAGCCATTTTGCGGCGGACGACGTGCACACGGCCGTCGATTACGAGTTCGGCGTCGGCGGGCGCACCTATCGCGTCGTCAGGCAAATGCCGCATAAGCGCGGCGGAAACAAGAACGAGACCGGCGGCAAAGCCGAGTTGTACGAGACGACTTCAGGGCAAGACGTGCCGTGCGTAGACCGGTTCATCGTCTCGGACGTGAACGCGAAGCTGGAGTCGGTTATCGGGCTTACGAAGGAGCAGTTCAGCCAGATCGTCATGCTGCCGCAGGGCGAGTTCCGCAAGCTGCTTACTTCCGATACGGACAACAAGGAAGAGATTTTGCGGCGCATCTTCCGGACCGGGCTCTACGAGCAAATAGAAGAGAGATTCCAACGTCGCCATCGGGAGCTGCAGGATACGCTTAAGCAAGAGAAAGCGATGCAGGACGTTTACGTGAAGCAAGCGGAAGAGACGTTGCCGAAGCGGGACGACGGCGCGCTAACGTTGGCGTTGGCGCAGCCGTATCGCAGCTCGGCGCAAGTGATGGACGGGCTGACGCAGGAAGCCGGTTATTACGGCGAGCTGGAGTCGGCGGTTGCGGCGCGTCGCGACGAGCTAGGGGGATTGCTCGCGGACGCGGAAAACGCGCTGCGCGACGGGCTTGCGCTGGCGGGTCGCTTCGCGCAACTGGCGGACAAGCAGGCGCAGCGCGAGCAGATGGCGGCGCGCCAAGCGGACATCGACGCGCTCGCGCAATCGGTTCAGCTCGCGGAGCAGGCCGCGAAGATCGAGCCTTACGAGGAGCAAGCCGCTGCGGCTTCTCGGCAAGTAGCGGCGAAGTCCGCGCAATTGGAGCGCACGCTTGCGGCGGTTGCCGAAGCCGAGCGCGGGTTGGCGAATGCAGAGGAGCGCGTGCGAGTAGAGCAGGCGCGGGAGCCGGAGCGCGCGGAAGCGCAGCTCGCGCTGCAGAAGCTCGGCGAGTATGCGCCAATCGTGCGCACGCTGGCGGAGCGCGAGCAAGAGCTGCTGCGGTTGCAGCAGGAGGAGCGGAAGCTTGCGGCCGAGCGCGATTCCGGCGAACGGCAGCTGGCCGAGCTGAAGGAGTCGCGGCGCGTCCAACTGGAGCGGCTCAAGGCGATGGAGACGGAGCTGGCGCGATTGCCTTCCGTAAGGGAGCAATATCGTCAGGCGGGCGATCGCTACAAATGGTTAAAAGAGATGCTGACGATCGAAGCGAAGCTGCACGAAACTTCGCGGAACGAGGCCTCGTTCGGAGAAGCGGCCGCGCAGGCTCGGCGGCGTCACGACGAGCAGGAAGCGCTATGGGTAGAAGGCCAAGCGGGCTTGCTCGCGCTTCATTTGCACGACGGGCTAGCGTGCCCGGTATGCGGAAGCGAGGAGCACCCGCATAAGGCGCCAGCCGCCGTGAACATCCCGTCGCGCGAGCAAATTCAGGCGCTGAAGGAGCAGCTTCGCGTCGCCGAGCAAGTGCTGAGCGAAGCGGCTGCGCAGGCGGCGGCTTCCGCCGAGCTGCGCGGCAGCAAAGTGGCGGCGATGGACGAGCTCGGCTTGTCGGACGCCATACCATGGACCGAACAGCTCGCGCAAGCGGAGGCGAGCGGCAAGGCGCTTCGCGCGGATAAGGACAAGCTGGAAGCGCTCGAGCGGGAAGTCGAGCCGCTTAAGACGTCGCTGGAGCAAGCGGAGCAGGCGCACGAGAAGCTGACCGCGGACCGGGAGCGGCTACAGGAGAAGCTTCACCGGATTACGCTGGATCGCAGCACGAAGCAATCGCTCTTGGAGAGCGAGCTGGGCCGCGTTCCGGAAGACGTGCGAACGCCGGCTCGGCTCGAGGCGCGCATCGGCGAAACGGCCGCGCTTCTGAAGCGGCTGACGGACGCGTGGGAGGAAGCGCAGCAAGCGCTGCAACGCATGCAGACGCGCGTCGCCGTAGAGCGGGCGAATGCCGCGCAGCAGCGAAGCCAGCTCGAAGAGGCGGAGCAGCAACGTGCGGCAACGGCTCGGCGGTTCGCGGACGAGCTCGCGAAGAGCGGCTTCGCGGACGATGCCGAGGCCTATGCCGCGGCAAAGCTGGCGGAGCCGGAACGCGCGGCGCGGCTGCAGCGGATCGAGGCGTTCCGCGCGTCGTTGGCGGCGCTCGTGCAGCAAATCGAAGAGCTGGAGCGCGAGCTGGCGGGCAGAGAAGCTCCAGCGCTCGAGGCGCTGCACGAAGCGATCGCGGCGCTTAAGGCGCAAGCGGAGGGCGCCGTCGCGGAGCTTCATGCCGCGCAGCGGCATAAGCAGGAAGCCGAACGTCTGCTCGCGGCGATTGCGAAGTCCCATGCGCAGTTTAACGAGCTGGAGCTTCAACATCAGAGCGTATCGGATATTTATCAGATGCTGAAAGGCGACAACGCGCTGAAAATTTCGTTCGAGCGCTATATTTTGATCGAGTTTCTCGAGCAAATTTTGCTCGCGGCGAACGTCCGGCTACAAGAGCTGTCCGGCGGTCAGTTCCTGCTGCAGCGAAGCGACCGGTTGGAGACGCGCGGCAAGCAGAGCGGTCTGGGCCTCGACGTATTCGACGCTTACACCGGTCAGAACCGGGACGTGAAGTCGATGTCCGGCGGCGAGAAGTTCAACGCCTCGCTCTGCCTCGCGCTCGGGATGACCGACGTCATTCAAGCGTATCAGGGCGGCGTCTCGATCGAGATGATGTTCATCGACGAAGGCTTCGGATCTCTCGACGAAGAGTCGCTCGGAAAGGCGATTCAGACGCTCGTCGACTTGCAGCGGGCTGGACGGATGATCGGGGTCATCTCCCATGTGCAGGAGCTTAAGCAAGCGTTCCCTGCCGTGCTCGAAGTGAGCAAGACGAAGGACGGTTATAGCCGCACCGCGTTTATACTGAAATAATGGGTATAGCCGCCAAACTCTCCGAATTCCGGACGCGTTCGGCGGCTTTTTATGGCGTAATGAGATATTGTCACACTGAACGGCAATTCAGAGGTCGAGAATCGAGAATGTTCTTAGATAGTAGCGAACAGCAACAATCTTGCGGACAGCGGTGGGCTGCGGTAGGTTGGCCGTGCAACCTCGTGTGGCGAGGTAATAGCGGATGTTTAAGGTAGTATGGCCGCGTAGCCTCGCGTAGCGAGGTTAGAGCGGGGAGTTGAGGTGGTTTGGCAGTATAGCCTCGTGTGGCGAGGTAATAGCAGATGTTTAAGTTGGTTTGGCCGTGCAGCCTCGCGTGGCGAGGTAATAGCGGATGTTTAAGGTAGTATGGCCGTGCAACCTCGTGTGGCGAGGTAATAGCTGTTGTTTAAGGTGGTTAGGCCGTGCAACCTCGCGTGGCGAGGTAATAGCAAGCAATCATATAGACGGCTTGCCGCCCCATCGTGCATAATTGTCCTATTAAAGCGCTTTAACATTCGAGCGGGCTGGGGGAGCTTCCAAAGTCATTGTCGTCGACGACGAAGCGGTCGTGCGCGTGGGGTTGAAGAACACGATCGCCTGGAACGAGCACGGCTTCGAGCTTGTCGGAGATTACGCGAACGGGCGCGAGGCATGGGAAGCGGTCGAGCTGCATAAGCCGGAGCTCAGCCGCTAGTGTCGCTCATCCGCGCGAGCGACTCGTTCTTCGCTTGTCCGGACGGCAGGGATGCCTGCCTGTACACCGCTTTGCCGGAAGGACTGACGACGCGGATGTCTCCCGAGTCTAGCTTGACGTCCTTTAGTTGCTTCGCGATCGCGTCGACGCCGACATCGATCAGGACGACGCCGTAGCCGTCCGCCATACCCTGTCCGCGCAGGACGCGCCCAAGCGTGATCGTCGGATTCGCGTTGCGGTTGTCCGGGAGGTTGCCGTCGATCCAGACGAACTCTCCTTCTTTGTCGTTGATTGCGCGGAACCACGCTTCTTCGGCATAGCTTTTGTTGGTTAGCAAGCCGGAAGTCGTCGGGATGTAATTTCCTTCGCGCCGCAGCAACTCGATCGAGGTGATAGCGGGGTTCGAGAACATATACGATTCAAGCCGCGTATCCAATCGGGTCGCCATCTGCGAGGCATCGTAGTCATCGAGATCGCCTGCCAGCAAACCCGTTACCGTGCTTTGGATTTCGTCGTCCACCATCATTTGAGAGACGATCTGCTCGAAGGTGCGGTAGAGGGAGTCGAGCTTCTGGCTCGCTTGAACGGCCGTTTCCGTATAGGCTTCCGTCACTTTGTCCTTAAGCACGTTCGAGGCGATCCGGTATGACGCATAGCCGGTCGCGGCTACGAAGACGACGAAGATCAACCCGATTTTCAAACCGATCGAACGGAGCGGGCGGCGCAGGCCGGAAAGTTTAAAGTTGCGGAGCAGGCGCGTGAACATCAGGCTTCCCCCCGAGGATAAGGGCAACGAAGCCGCCGGTAGGCCGGCGACTTCGTTGCCTTACGATTTCCTCCACTATAGCGGTCTTGCCAGCCTCACTCTATCGATTATTTTCCGAATATTCTCGATTATTCTCCAAACGTGCGGCTGCACGGTCCGAAAGGGTCTCTGCCGTCGCCGCGACCTCATCTTGCGTCTGACGCATCCACGAGACGAACAATCTCGCCAACCCGGGGTCCCACTGCGACCCGCTGCCTTCCTCGAGAATCCCGAGCGCCAGTTCTACCGACATCCCTCTGCGATACGGACGATCCGAAGTCATCGCATCGAAGGCGTCCGCGATGGCGATAATGCGCCCCGAATACGGAATTTGTTCACCGGCCAATCCGTCGGGATACCCTTTGCCGTTATACTGCTCGTGATGCGACCGTACGCCGGGCAGCAGCTCCGACATCGCCTCGGCGGGTTCGATTTGACGCAATATTTTTTCCCCGAGCACGGGATGTTCTTTAATGAGAGAGAATTCCTCGTTCGTCAACTTGCCTTCCTTCAGCAGCACCGCGTCCCTGACGCCGATTTTGCCGATATCGTGGAGGAGGGCGGTCTTGTGCAGCGTATCGAGCTCCGGCTCGCTCATCAGCGCCAGCTTGCCGATTTGCACAGAATAATACGCGACCCGCTCGGAGTGGCCGGCGGTATACGCATCCCTGGCGTCAAGCGCCGCGGCGAGCGTCGTGAAATAGCTTTGAAGGAGTTGCGCGTTCTGTTTCTCCCGCGTCTTCAATCCGTCCAGCATATGATTGAACCCCGAGACCAGCTTGGAAAACTCATCGGAATAATAGTCGTTGGCGCGCGCGCCGAAGTTCCCTTCCTTCACCGCGCCCATCTTCTCGTACAAATTGCGGATCGGCTTCTGGATGTTAAGCGACAGCAACCATGCGCCGAGCGAGGAGAAACCGATTCCCATGACCAAAATGAGGGCGGCCCATTGCCAATATTCCGCGTTGTTCTCGCCGGATAGCTTATGAAGACGGATTTGACCCGCGAGGGCGAACAATCCGAGCGGGAACGTGCCGATCAAGAAAGCGCTAAGTTGGAATTTGGTTTGAATAGAGACGAGAACCCGTCCGTCGAGGCTGAGTTCGGCGCCGTAGCGCCGTTCCGCCAGCCCGTGAATATGCGCGAGCAATGGCTGGATCGCCTGCGCGGTGAGGAAATATTCGATCAACGCATGGAGCGACGCGACGAGCAGAGCGCCTACCGCGGCGAGACCGATGTAATAGGCAGGGATGTCGATCCACGCTCGTTTGACGCAGACGAACGTAACGACGATGCCCGGCACGGAAAGTCCGAGCAGATGAGGGCCGAAAATTCGCTTGACCGATAGGATCGGAAGCCGATGCGTATGCAAGTATACGCCCCGAAGCCGTTCCAACGGAATGGCATCTTCCGATTCGGATAGTAAGCGGCGGATAGGCAGCAGATGTTTGTTGAACACGAACAGCTCGGTGGCCAGCATGATGACGAGCGAGACGACGAGCACCAACGCCAGACGCCAGTAGACGTCCCAGGATTCTTGGAGCGAGGAGAAAATGAACAAACTTCCGACGCCAAGCACGGCGATCCCGGAGCCGATCAAGTAGTTGCGGACAAGCTGTCTTATAAACCGATGATAGATTTGCATGAGAAGGGGGCTCGCTTTCCTGTGCCGTAATGTTACTTGATTTCCACGCGGATGGCTCAAATCCTTTTTTGGGTAAACAGCTTAACGGGTCACGATAATGCCATTAAAGTCACCGCAGGCTATAGAGAATGCGTGAACGCGCGTTTATACTAGAGGAAGAATGCCATCTTAACATAAAAATGAGGAGCTGCGCGCATGCCTAAGCAACCGTACGATAACTTTAAGCTCGCTATTTATTGTCCCGCGCCGGACATCGCCACGATCGGAGAGGAAGCGTTGACGCGGGATCTCGCCTTTTTCGAGAAACATATGAAAGTGTCCAAAGTGTATCTCGAGAACCATCGCGGGGAAATCAGTCTGACGAGGGAGCGTCTATCGGAACTGAAGACGTTCTTCGAGTCGAGAGGGATCGAGACGGCCGGCGGTATTACACCTACGCTACCGGACTCGTACGCGCCCGGATATCCTCGGTTATTCGGTTCGATTTGCTATGCCGATCCCGAGTCGCGGGCGAAATTTCAAGAACAGGTCGAAATCGCGGCCTCCGTGTTCGACGAAATCATATTCGACGACTTTTTCTTTACGAATAGCGCGAGTGATAGGGATATCGAGGCGAAGGGCGACAGAACATGGGCGGAATACCGGCTCGAGCTGATGACGGACGTGTCCGAGAACCTCATTCGGCGTCCCGCCAAAGCGGTCAATCCGAACGTAAAGCTAGTCATCAAGTATCCGAACTGGATCGAATCCTATCAGGCTACCGGTTATAATACCGAGCTGCAGCCCGATATTTTCGACGGCATCTACACGGGCACCGAAACCCGCAATCCCGGCAACAGTCAACAGCGCATCCCGAGATACGCTTCCTATTCGCTGCTGCGCTGGATGGAACATCTGAAGCCCGGCGCGAACGGCGGCGGCTGGTTCGACAACCTCGATTGCACGTTTATCGACTATTACTTGCATCAGGCGAACTTAACGGTGTTCGGCAAAGCCCGCGAGCTGACGCTGTTCTGTTACGGGCTGCTGAAAGATTCCGTCCATGTGCCGGCGCTCGGCTTCCAGCTAGAGAAGCTCGACGCCATTGCAGCGGAACTAGGCACTCCGCGCGGCTTAAGAGAGTACAATCCCCACCATGCCAGCGGAGAGGACCACCTCGGTAATTACCTGGGCAATATGGGGATCCCGCTGGAGCCTTCGCCGTATTTTCCCGCCTACGGGGAAGAAGAGCAGGTGCTTGTAACGGCGGCGTCGGCGCATGACAAGGACATCGTATCGAAGATCCAATCGTTCGTCCGGCAAGGCGGAAGAGTAGTCATGACTTCCGGATTTGTAGAAGCGATGCAAGGTAAAGGAGCCGAGCATCTGACGACGCTGCGTCCGAACGGGAAGAAGATGACGATCGGCCGGTATGGAACTCATACCGACAGCTGCACGTTCAGGGATTTCGCGGACGGCGAGCCGATCTCGTTCCCGGTATTCGATTACGCGACTAACGGAACATGGCAGCGCATCGTAGGCTTCAACGGCGACAACAATATTCCGATCCTAATGTACGACCATTTCGGCAAGGGAACGCTGTTCACGCTCGTCGTACCCGACAATTTCGCGGATCTCGCCAAGCTGCCGGAAGCCGTGTTGAACGAGATCCGGCTCGTGCTGGCCGGACATATGCCCGTCAGACTGGAGGGCAAGAGCTCGGCGTCGCTGTTCGTCTACGATAACGATACGTTCGTCGTGCAGTCGTACAGGACGGATCCCGGGCATTGGCGGGTGGCGATCCCGCAAGGGGCGACGCTTCAGCCGCTCGGCAAGGCTAGAAACGCATCGCTTTACCGGACAGACCACGCGACGAAGCAAGACCTATTGGAATTCAAGCTTATGCCCGGCGCCTACGCCGCCTATCGTATCGTTCGTTAAAGGAAGAAGCCGTCATCCGCAGCGCGACTTGCGGGCGACGGCTTTTTTACATCCGTAAATATTCCATAGGCGGATCTGTAAATCCGTCTACCCCGCATCCGATCAAATCTGTTAAATTAATAAGATTAAGGAAGCGCATTCATTAGCGGCAGGAGGAACGATATGTTCGGATCTTTCAGCTACCAGACGAAAATTTTCTTGACGCTGGCGGCGTTCTTGTTCGCTATGCTAACGATCATCAACGTAATTAACTATTACAGGAACGAATCGCTCATCGAGAACGACTTGGCGCAAAACAAGCAACAGACGACGATCAAGCTACAGGAGCAAGTCGACGATATGCTTAAAGAAATGGATAAGCTATCGATCTCGGTCAATGCATCCGATTCGATCATGGACGTAATGAAAAGCATTACTTCCGACTCCGATCAAAACTATTTTACAGAACATCCGGCGATCAGCGCGGAGTTGCAAAACTCGTTGCTATCGTTCACGTCGCTGCAGTCGCTGAAGGGAAGAATCAGCTTGGTGAGCCGCTTCGGCGATTATTTGAGCCTTAGCAATAGGATGGATGTCATTAAGGTAGACAAAAGCCATGTCCGATTAATGCCGACGTTCGGCCAATATATCGGAATGGAAGACTATAAGCGCTTTTTGCCTCCCCATCCGGATCCTTGGTCGTTATCGGGTGATTCGGTCGTTTCCATCGTTCGCCCGCTTCGCGATAACTATAATGTGTATGGTTACGTAGAGATCAGCTATTCCGTCAAAGAACTGGAGAAAATCTTTTTCTTTCGCAACGATCTGACGAGCGGCAACGTCATTATCCTGGACGCCAATCGGAATCTACTGTTCAGCAGCTTGTCTCAACAGTTCGAAGGTAAGATTGACGCGAATCGGCTCGTTAACATGCCGCTAGTCGGGGAGTTCGGTCATTTTCAATTGAAGCTTCCGGGAACCGGCAGCCAGATGGTGTTCTATTCCGGTCTATCGATTACGGATTGGAACATTTTGCTGGTCGAGGATTTGTCGACGTTCAGACGCCCGATCACCTATATGCGCAATAGTTCGATAACGATCTTCCTGGCCGTGCTGGCCGTGCTGATGCTCTTGCTTTACTATTACACGAACCGAGTAACTAGACCGCTCAGGAAATTGAAAGACTCGCTTGCCAACGTCGACTTGGTCAAGCTGGAGCTGTTGCCAGCAAGACTGAGAACCCGCAACGAAATTACGCTTCTCGGCGTTGCGTTCCAAGAACTGCTCGACGAGTTGAAAATATCGATGCGGCAAACGGAGAAGTCCAACCAACGCGCGTTGGTTGCGCAGATGAACGCCTTGCAGGCGCAGGTTAACCCACATTTTCTGCATAACACGCTCACGGTCATCGCGGCATTCGGCAATAGCTCGGGCAATCGGAAGGTCGAGGAATTGTGCATCGCCCTGTCGGATATGCTTCGCTACACGATGAAATTCAACCGTAAAGATTCGACCGTCGGCGCTGAAATCGAACATGTGGAACAGTATTTGACGTTAATGCAAAGCAAGTACGAAGGCTTCGTAGAGATCGAGATGGACGTCGATCCCGCGGTCAAGCCTATTCCGTTGCCAAGATTGTCGTTGCAGCCTTTGGTGGAGAATGCGTTCCAGCATGGCTTTCTGGGCATCGATCCGCCATGGAAGCTCTCCGTTCGCGCATCCGTGAACGAGGAGGAATGGTCTCTGGCGATCGCGGATAATGGCGTCGGCATGTCGCCGGAGCTGTTAACAAGGGTTAGGCGCCAAATCGACGAGCTGCGAATCGACCCCGGGGCGGAGACGGAGCGACTGGCCGAGGAAAGCGCGGAAGAGAATCTGTCGCCGATCGGGCAAGGGAACGGCATCGGTCTGACGAACGTGGTCGCGCGTCTTTACTTGTTCTACGGAGAAGCTATCGCCGTGCAGATGGATCATCGTCCGGGCGGAGGCACGGTCATTACGATTACGGGGAGGAGAACGGGATGAACCGGGTCATGCTGATCGAGGACGAACCGCCGATTCTTCACATGGTGAAACAAATGATCGAGTCTTCTTCCCAGGGTTTTGTCGTCACCCAGACCGCGTATAACGGGAGGAAGGCGCTGAAGCTTCTTGCGGAAAGCGATCCTAAACCGGATTTGATCGTAACGGATATCCGGATGCCGGTCATGGACGGCTTGCAATTCATGAAGGAGCTGACTGCCCGAGGTTACGATATCCCTTGCGTCGTGCTGTCCGGCTATAGCGATTTCGATTACGCGAGAGAGGCGCTTCTGTCCAACGCTTGCGATTATTTGCTTAAGCCCGTCAAAGAAGATCATCTCGAGAAGGCTCTCGGTAAGGCGGCTTCTTTGCTTCGCAAGCGCAGAAACGAGAGCGAGCGGCTCTATCTCAAGAAAGCTTTGCGGCTGCCGGATGATTCCGAAAGGCGAGCAGCCGATCCGGGCTACCCGTACTATCAACTGCTTCTGATCCGGAGAGGATCTTATTGGAGCAAGGCATGGGATGAACGGTTGGTGACCGCAGAGGACTGGTTTTGTTGGAACGAGGAAACGTTGAAGGCAACCGGTAACGGCGTGTCGTCATGGCGGATGAGCGGGATCACTTCCAATGAGAAAATCATCGTGCGAGGATTAAACGATCCGATCGGCGAAACTTTGTCTCGGCAAAATGTAGAATCGATGTTAGCCGAATGGAAATCGAGCGGCGGGATGGCGGCCATACCGATAAGCATGGCGGTTTCGGAGGCTGTAACGCCGGAACGAATGGCCGCGACGCTTAGAGCGATAAGAGACGCGCTTGCCGGAGATACGATGATCGGGCAATCCCGGATTTGGGTTCAAGGCGATCCGAGGAAGCCGGATTTCGTCCTCACGACGGATTTGGAACAATCTTGCCGGACGCTGGCAAAGTCGGCGGATTACCGCTCTTTCGAGAAAACGATGGTGAGCTGGACTAACAATTGGATGAAGGAAAGCTACGGGCAACTGGCCGTCGAGAGCCTGATGACGGCGATCGTGCGTCTCTTTCAGGTTCAATGGCGCTTGGGAGACGCTCCGGGAATCGCGGCCTTTGACGCGAACGAGCTTTTGTCCGGTTCTCTGACGTTAGACGAAGCGGTCGCGCAATTTTGCGAATATATGCGAGAGTTGTACGGAAACTTGGCGCGCTCTCGCCCGGAACGCTCAGCGAAAGATCTGATCGACAACGTGCGGCGATATTTGGATGAGCATTACATGGAGCCTATCGGAAGCGACGATCTGCAAGACGTGTTCGGTTATCACAAGACGTACATCGCCAACGTGTTCAGCGACGTCGTCGGCATTCCTCCCGGGAAGTATTTAACCAAGCTGCGCATAGACAAAGCGATAACGCTTCTGAACGACAGGAAGGACCTGTCGCTACGCCAAATCGCCGAGCAGGTCGGATATGTGGACAGCTTGTACTTCAGCAAAGTATTCAAAATCGCGACGGGACTTAGTCCCAAGGAATACAAGGAAAGGCGGGAACGCGATGATGAGAGCGAATCCAGCTAAGGGCAAGTTGCGCCGGGCGTTCGTTAGCGCGGCTTTGTTCGCCGCGCTGACCGTTCTCATCGGCTGCGACGCCGGTATCGGCGATACGGCCCAGGCGCCAAACGGAATAACTGCGGTCCGCCCCGTCACGCTCACTTTGATGGCGAATCAGGAGTGGACGGGCAAGCCGATATTGACGAAGGCGATTTCGTTATACGAGCAGCAGACCAGCAACCGGATCGAGTTGCAGGAGTTGCCGATAGACACGGCCGACACGTTGATCAGCAAGAGGGTCGCCATCGGCGAAATTACGGATATCGTCATGCACTTCGGAGGCGCGGCGCTTAGCGACCTGCGTCCCGAACGCAACTTCGTCGACTTAAGCGGAGAGGCTTGGGTATCGGATTTAATCGAAGCGGTTAAGCCCCGGCTCATGAAGGACGGCAAGCTATACGGTTTGCCTTTGTGGGAAGCGGCTACGAGCGGAATGATATACAATAAGCGGATATTCGAGCGGCTGGGTCTACGAGTGCCTACGAATCAGTCCGAGTTTTTCGACGTATGTCGGAAGCTCAAGGAAGCGGGGATCGTACCCGTATATTTGGCGAGCAAGGACGTCTGGCCGCTCATGCCTCAATTCGGCATCGATTATGCCGTAGCCAAAACACCCGGCTTGGTAGAGGCACTGAACACGAACAAAGCGAACATGTCCGATGTGCCGGCCATCTTAGATGTCGTCGAGTGGTACCGGAAGATGTACGCCAGCGGCTTTTTCGGCGATGATTCGGCAAGCAATAACTGGGACGGTCTGCCTGCCGCCTTGCATGGCGGAGATTATGCGATGGTCATGGCGTGGGATACGTACCTGTATTCGGATCTCGAAGCGAAATATCCGGGCAGCGCCCAAGATTTCGGCATGATGCCCCTGTTCGTCGGCGGAGCCGATGCCAAGCTGTTCGAAGGTCCAAACGCGGCGATGCTTATGGTGAACAAGAACGGCAAGCATGTTGACGAAGCGGTCGATTTTATTCGATTTCTTGCGAATCCCGAAGTATTGAACGAGGTTTACCGCGACATCAAATCAGGCACCTATTTCAGAAGCGTAACGACGAATCGTCCTACCCCGCAATACGTGGAAAATCAAGCGATAATCGATGCATTGACTTTCCCTTCGGCAACTCCTTTCATGATCGGTTACAGCCAATACGAGATGGGCAAGTGGGTCCAACAAGCGATGACGGGTGCCATTACCGCACGCGATGCGCTCTCCGGCATGGATGCCTACCGCGAACAAATCGCTCTCGATCGGGGAATCCCCGAGTTCAAACACCCCCGCTAAGTTATGTAAGATCTCCATGTCGAATCATGTGCGATGTCCATGGGCACCCCTCCCGGCGAGTGTTAAGCTGATTCTTGTAAGCGCTTGATACTTGCCGAGGGGGAATAAATATGAAATCCCAAAAAACGATTGCAATGCTAAGCACGATCGCAGCGTTCGCGATGTTGACCGCCGCATGCGGTAACTCGAACGACAACGGAGCATCGAGCTCCAACGCGCCGGCTTCTTCGACCGAAGCAAGCGAAACGGCATCCGCGCCGGCCAGCAGCCAGGAACCGGTCACGCTCAAGTTCTGGACGTGGAATCCGTCCGCGGACATTTACAAGCCGGTCATCGAGAAGTTCGAACAGACGCACCCGGGCATCAAAGTCGATCTCACCGTGATGGAGAGCAAAGACTTCCAAACGAAGATGCCGCTTGCGCTAAGCACCAAAGAAGAGTTGGACGTCGTCGGCGTACAGACCGGCGCAATGCCGCGGCAAATTCAAGCGGACCTTCTTCCGCTCGAAGATCTGCTAGCCGGCCTTCGTCCCGACTGGGAGACGGTAATCAGCGCGAACAGCGTCGCGCAGACGAAAGCGCAGGCGGACGGCTTGAAGTTCTTGCCGATGGCATCCGTCGGCTCGATGGTGATGTACTACAACAAAGATATTCTCGACGAGCTCGGCTTGCCGGCGCCGAAAACTTATGCGGAGTTGAAGGCCGTATCCGATAAACTTCGCGATACGAAGAGCGACAAAGTGTCCGTAGCCGTAGGCGGCAAAGACGCATGGATTTTGGACGAGGTCGCCTGGACGATCGCCGGTCAACAATCCGACTTGTTCAACCAATGGCGTTATAACGGCAAGAAACTGGACGGACCGGAATATACGCAAGCGGCCGCAGGGCTGGAGAAGCTGTTCGCCGACGGCATCATTAACAAGGACGATGTCATGGACATGGATTACACTTCTTCGCGTAACGCATTCACCTCGGGCCTAGCCGCGTTCTTCATTCAAGGCAACTGGGAAGCCAACTTGCTGCTGGAGAGCTTCCGCAAAGCCAACCAAGTGAGCATCAATGACGTCGGCGTTATTCCGATTCCGGCCATCGAGCCGAACGGCAAGCCGTCGATCCGCTCCTTCATCGATCAAGGCGTGGGCATCCCGGCATCTTCCAAGCATCCGAAGGAAGCGATGCAGTTGATCGACTTCCTCGTATTCGGAGAAGGCAACGACATGCTGACTTCCGCTTTCGCGATCGCGACCAATAAGACGGGCTTCACCCCGGACGCTTCGCTGCTCACTACGCCAACGGCGCAAGAAGGATACAAGACGTTGTCCGACTTGATGAACAACCCGACCGCGGACCGGAATAACAACTCTCCGTTCTCCGACGTAACCGGCCAACAGCTGCAGAAGATGATCATCGGCAACCAGTCGCCGGAAGATACGGCGAAAGCGGTTCAAAAAGAGTTCGAGACGGGCAAGTATCCGAACAATTAATCGAATAACCGGAAGAAGGCTCGACGGGAGTGATCGGCGATCGCTCCCGTCTTGTCCTCCAGGGGAGTGAGCAACCATGAAGATCAAGGCCAGACAACACGCTACCGGATATTTGTTCGTCGCACCGTTGCTAGTCCTGTTCGCCGTGTTCCTGCTATACGGCTTTTATTTTATCATCCACGCCAGTTTCTTTAATGAAACGTTATCGTTCCACGACGCGAAGTTCGTCGGGTGGAACAATTACCGCATCGCGATCGAAGATAGCCGATTCATCCATTCCATCGTCAACAATCTAGTGTTCTCCGCCGCGGCCATCGCCATTAGCCTCACGGTAGGCTGCGTCATTTCCGTCGTGCTCAGCATAGGAATCAAAGGCTCCAGGCTGCTAGGAGCGCTATTCTTCATTCCGTCCTTCATGCCGCTTGCCTTGATCGCGATGGTATTCTCCATCATGCTGGAGTTCCGCTTCGGAACGCTCAACGAATTGCTCCGCAACGTCGGTATGGACGGCATGGCCCAAAGATGGCTAAGCGATCCGAATCTCGCCTATGTGTCCATTATGTCTATCTCGGTATTCCTCATCGGACTGCCCATGATGTACTATAACGCGGACTTGACGACGATCAATACCGGCGTACTGGAAGCGGCGGTCATCGATGGGGCGGGACTCGGCAGAATGCTATGGCATATATTGTTTCCGCTGCTCAAGAACGCCCATAAGACGATCATCCTATCGACGCTGCTCGGCAGCTTCCGAGAATTCGAGAGGGTATTCCTGCTTACCCAGGGAGGACCAGCGGGCACCACGGAGAACTCGAGCGTCTATATTTATTCGTTCGCGCGCTCGGCTGGAGTGAACATCGGCTACGTCTGCGCGGCATCCGTGATCGTTCTCGCGATCGCCTTGTGCATCTCGGTCATCCAACTGCTCGCGTATCGCACCAAGACCGGAAAGGGGAGACGGGCATGAATTTCAATCTCGTAACCCGCAGGCAAAAAACGATCATCACCGTTCTTCTCTATTTATTCGCCCTGATCTGGCTATTCCCGTTCTATACGGCTATCCGCAACTCTCTCAAGGTCAACGGGTTCCGAAATTACGTCGATTTGTTCACGAACGATTTGAACGGGATCTCGCTTCTAGGCACATTCAAAAATTCGGCTTTGATCGCGCTCGGGAGTACGGCGATTATCCTCGGGGTAAGCTCGCTTGCGGCATTCGCTTTTTCCAAGCTTCGGTTCTTCGCCAAGGAGACGCTCTACATCATGGTACTGTTATGCCTGGCGGTTCCGGGGGTCGTCATCTTGATTCCGTTCTATTACATTCTCAAAAATTTGGATCTCTACAATACGCTCTGGTCGGTCATTTTGTCGGAAGCGGTGATGACTTTGCCGTTCGCCGTGCTTATGCTTCGCAATTACTTCGATAACCTTCCGCCAGAGCTGATGGAGTCTTCATCGATCGACGGGGCGACCAAGCTGCAGATGTTCTCCCGTATTTACTTGCCTTTGGCGACGCCGGCGCTAATTAACCTTGGCGTGCTGTCTGTCATGTGGTCCTTCCAGGACTTCTTGCTACCGCTCATGTTCCTGACCGACAAGTCGGTGCTGACCGCCACAGTGGCCGTGAATACGCTGAAAGGCTTGTTCGGGTTCTCCCCGGCGGATTTAGGGAAATTCAATGCTGCGCTTGTCGTACTCGGAATGCCAGCCATCATGATCTTCCTATTCGCCCGCAAATATATTACCAGCGGCATTACTTCGGGCGCGGTGAAGGATTAGAAGGAGAGAGAACGAAGGATGAACGACAGAACGATAGGCACCTTGGTTAACTATTACGTTAGTCCGCATGGAGACGACACGGCAGCAGGCTCCGAGGCCGCTCCTTTCGCCACGCTGGAGCGGGCACGGAAGCAACTTCGGGGAGCGGGCGTAGCGGGCAAACGCTCCGCGACCGTGTGGTTACGGGAAGGTACTCACTACCTAGAGCAAACCTTTACGCTATTGTCCGAGGATTCAGGCACCGCGGACGCGCCGATTACCTATCGCGCTTATCCGGGCGAACGTCCGGTCGTTAGCGGAGGTCGGCGGCTCCGGACGAATTGGGAGCCTTATCGAGACGGAATATGGCAAACCGCCATTGCCGAATGGAAAGGCGTATCTCGCGAAGGATTGTTCGCGGAGCTATTCGTGAACGGCGTCCGGCAGACTAGAGCGCGTTACCCGAACGGACGGGGCGGAGCATCAGCATTCATTCGCCCACTACGGGCGCCGAGCGCTTGGCCGCACGAGGAATTGCCGCTTGATCCTGCAACGTTCACGGACAAGACGTGGGCGAAGCCGGAGGAGGCCGTCGTCCACATCATGGGCATGAACAAATGGGGAAACCTGCAATGGCGCGTTATGGAGATAGATACGCGATCGGGCGTAATCCGGTTGGGAGACGGCGGTTATCAAATTAACGACATCATGCAAGGTATCGACGCGACCGGTATCGACGAACGCTCCGATTACTTCGTCGATAACGTGTTCGAGGAGCTCGATGCTCCGGGCGAATGGTACGCGGATCGCGAAGCCGGAGTTCTCTATTATTATCCTCCGTCGGATATGGATCTCCAATCGGCTGTCGTAGAAGTGCCGATCATAGATCGCATCGTTTCGTTTCAGGGAACGCAAAGAAACCCTGTAAAGCATGTATCGTTCATCGATGTTCATTTTCGCCACGCTTCTCCGACCTATCTTCGGGAATACGAAGCGCCGTCGCTCGGCGACTGGACGATTCATCGCGGAGGCGCGGTGTATATGGAAGGCGCCGAGCATTGCGAAGTCATGTATTGCCGGTTCGATGCCGTCGGCGGGAACGCCGTCTTCATGAGCTTGTACAACAGGAACCATTGCGTTCATGGTTGTTGGATGCACGATCTCGGGGAAAGCGGAGTATGCCTGGTGGGCTCTAAAACGTCGACGCTCGGGAGCCAACACGCCTATCCGGCCGAGATTATGGTCAGCAACAATAAAATTCACGACATCGGCTTCTACGGCAAACAGACGGCTGGCGTCTTCATCTCGGTAAGCAGTGACAACTTGGTCAGCCACAACGAGATTTTCAGCTTGCCTCGGGCAGCCATTTGCATTAACGACGGCACATGGGGCGGTCACGTCATCGAGCATAACGACGTGTACGACACGGTCAGAGAGACGGGAGATCACGGGCCCTTCAATTCGTGGGGGCGAGACCGTTTCTGGTGCTTGTCCCAATCGCATGGACCCGCCTCCCATGGCGCCGGCGACGTTGTCAAGGATGCCAGAAAGCCCGTCGTCATTCAGAATAACCGGTTCCGCGACCGCAAAGGCTGGGGGATCGATCTGGACGACGGCTCCTCCAATTACGTCGTGCGCAACAATCTATGCATCGGCGTATCGATCAAGCTGCGCGAAGGGGATTACCGTACGGTCGAGAACAACATTTTCGTTAACGGGGCGAACCCTCCGGGCATCCATATCGGGTACGAGGACAACCACGACCGTTTCGTACGGAACATCGTCGTCGCGAACAGCGAATGGGACAATCCCGAGGTCGACATCGATTTCCAGAAGGGAGACTCTAAGGGCAAGTTGTACGAGTTTATCGGTCCGCCAATGCATGGCAAATGGGTGAAGGAATTGGACGGGAACCTGTTCTTCAGCGATTTGGGACGGTTTCTCGCGACGGTTCATTATCGGCCTCTCGGAAGCCGCACGGAAACGTACGGGTGGTCCGAATGGCAAGCGATGGGTTGGGACGTCAACTCCGCGTTCGCCGACCCGCTCTTCGTCGACCCGGTTGCCGGCGATTATCGGGTAAAGCCGCATTCGCCAGCGCTGGCGCTTGGTTTCCGAAACTTTCCGATGGACGAGTTCGGGCTACAGGCGGATTTCCCGCAAGACTACGAATAGGAGCGCGCATATTGTTCTCTCCCCGAGAATCGGGAGGAGGTATGATTAGGTAAAGCCCGGCGGCTATCGTCGGGCTTTACAGGCTTTCCCATGACTTTTCCTTGCCTAGCGGTTATGATAATAAAGGTCCAAAAATTACGTCGAACAGGAGATTGACACCCTATGATCAAATATACGAAGATCGGCGCACTTGCCGCGATGTTATCCGTCGTGCTCGGAGCTTTCGGCGCGCATGCGCTGAAGGACAAGCTTACGTCGGATATGATGGACGTATACGAGACCGGCGTGCAATATCATATGTTTCATGCAGTCGCTATTTTGCTCGTTGCCCTATTGATCGAACGCTTGCCTCGGCAGCGGTTAGCTCTGTGGGCGGCAAGACTGCTCCTCGCGGGCATCGTGTTGTTCTCCGGCAGCCTGTACGCGCTTGCGTTAAGCGGCATGGACGCGCTTGGGGCGATTACGCCGCTCGGAGGCGTTGCTTTTATCGCCGGTTGGATTTGCCTGGCGCTCGCGGCACGTCCCCTAAAGTGAAAAAATGGAATTTCTCTATACATCTTTCGACTAGCGTTTATAATGGGAGATGTAGGAAGTGTGCCATTTTTACCGAAAACGGAGGAAGGACGTCGACAAGTGAAGGACTTATGGCCCGCATGGATCGCTGCCGGTTCTATCACAGCAGCTAGCGCAGCGATGCTTTGGCGGAGACTTGCCAGCAATCGCAGCCGGGAATCTTCTTCGGCTCCTTCCTATCAAACCGAGCTGCTCAATTCGCTATACGACAGCAGCCCTGTCGCCTTTGCCGTCATAGACAAGCAGGGCAAATTTATCGATATTAATCGGGATCCGACGGAGCTCATCGGGTACGGCAAGTCCGAGATGTCGGGATTGCCGTTCACTAAGCTAGTGGACGAGGAATACCACGATTTGATGAGGGAAGCTTTTCTGCAGACGCTCAAAGGACATAACGTATCTCAAGAAATTCGCGTCTTACATAAGCTTGGCCACCCGTTAGACTTGAATATTTCGACCTCTCCGCTTAGACGCAGAGGGAGCATAATCGGCATTCTAGTATTTTTTCAGGATATAAGCGACCGTAAACGCTCGTTGGAGCGGATAAGGCACATGGCTTATTACGACGATATGACGGGATTGCCGAATCGCCGGTTTTTCACGGGCCGGCTGGAAGAGAAGCTGAGGAGCTCTCAAGCTACCGGCGCGAAATTAGCCGTATGTTACATCGACGTCGACCGGTTTAAGCTGGTAAATGCTTCGTTCGGGCGAGATTTCGGGGATATGCTGCTTCTGCAGATCGCCGAGCGTCTGACGCGATGTTTGCGGGAGACCGGAGATATTGCGCGGATGGAAGGCGACGAATTCGTCGCGTTGCTCGATTCGCTTGCAGATGAGCAGGACGTCTCGAGGCGCCTGGATGCCATAATGGCCGAATTGGAAGAACCGTTCGAATTGAAAGGTGTACCGGTTCCTATCACGGTCAGTATCGGCGTAGCCGTGTACGACGATACGACGGTAGACGCGGGAACGCTGCTTAAGCGAGCGGATACGGCGTTGCATCGGGTAAAGGAGAACGGGAAGAACCATTACGCTCTGTTCGCCCCCGAGATGGATCCGATTGCCATGCAGAAGCTGACGATCCAGCACGAGCTGCGCCGAGCGCTTCACAATGAAGAGTTCCGTCTGCATTATCAGCCCCAATACGATCTGGCATCGGGCCAGATCGTCGGTCTGGAGGCGCTAATCCGTTGGCAGCACCCGGAGCGAGGGCTAGTATCGCCTGGCGAATTCATCCCTGCGGCTGAGGAGAGCGGGATGATCGTCCCTTTAGGCGACTGGGTTATCGAAGAAGCTTGCCGCCAGAACAAACAATGGCAGCTAGCCGGATTACCCCGCATTCCGGTATCTGTGAACTTATCGTTCCGGCAATTTTCCCATAAAAATCTGAAGGGCAAAGTTGCCGAAGTACTGGCTCAGACGGAACTCGAGGCGAGGTTTCTGGAGCTTGAGATCACGGAGAGCATGACGATGGACGTGGACCGCGCATCGCTGAGCCTGAAAGAGCTGACCGATCTCGGCGTCAACATCAGCATCGACGATTTCGGCACGGGGTACAGTTCCTTTCACTACTTGAAGAAGCTGCCGATCGCTAGGCTCAAGATCGATCGTTCATTCGTTCGCGATATTCAGCAGGATCCGAACGACGCGGCGATCGTCGCCGCCATTATCGCGATGGCGCACAATTTACAGCTGCAAGTGATCGCCGAAGGCGTCGAGACGGAAGACCAGGTTCATTTCTTGCGCCTCCACCGTTGCGACGAAATGCAAGGCTACTTCGGCAGTCCGCCGCTCGATAGCGAGCGCGCGGGAAGGCTATTGGAGCAACATCTTAATCGCGACGCGCTTCCGTTAAGCGCCGCCAGTCGAAGCATGCTTCAATAAGTAGAAATCTGGATGGTTAAAAGGGACGTAATGGCGTTTAATCGCCATTGCGTCCCTTTTGATTGGCGAATTTACACAAATAGTGATTGACAGTTCGCCCATATCGCAGTATTTTATACCCAGTAATCCGATTAACTAGATTGGAATTAGAATTAAATCATTCACTCGATAAAATCGTCGATTTCGTTCAAGCACACGGTGTACACTTGCTTCTCGTCGACGTGATAGACGGTAAGCATCTGGCTGCTCGTCTCGAAATTAATGACGCGGCAAGGAATGTTCATCTTCACGCCTCGGCCTTTGTTAATGTTCAGTCGAATGAGCTGGTTGCTCTGTATATAATGACGGATCCGAACTTCAAGCGGATCGGCTTTGACCGGTTCCTTGACAGGTTCCTTGACCGTTTCTTTGACCGAATTTTTAACCGGCGAAGGCGGAGGCGTTGGCTGCTTAGTCGCGGCGAGAGCTTGTTCGATCGCGGCGCCGAGTTGGATGCCCGATCCGATTCGGTAATCCGCGAAATTTCCGCTGTTCAGCGCGTGAAGTAATTGTTCCAAGGCAGCTCCGTTGTTCTGCGCATGGATCATTACGTCCACTTGGAATAGAAAGGAGCCGTCAGAGGGCGTAATCTGTTTCGACATGTGATGTCCTCCAATACTGACGTGCATATTGACCGATTACTTTAAACCTAATATACCATGATTCGGTCGCCCAATATAGTGCTCGTAGGGCGAAAGGCCTTAATGTTAATGACGGTTGCCGCATATTGTATAAAGCATGAAATCGTAACCGCAATGACGGGCTTGGAGGTGGTAGGCATGGTCAAAGTCGTACCGATTCTCATCGATGAATGGACGGCGATCGGTGTCGAGGTGCTGTTGCCTAAGACGACGCTGGTCGCGATTGCAGCTGGCGGCGGATATATTATGTGCGGAGCGTTGGACGTGCAACTGCTCAACGACAAATTGAAAGATCGCGAAATTATCGCTGGCAGGGCCGTTGGAGTTCGCAATTTCGAGCAACTGCTCGATGCGCCGCTCGAATCCGTTACGGACGCGGCTGCCGCGTTAGGCATTACCGTCGGCATGAGCGGAAAAGAAGCGGTTCGCCTATTGGCGAAATCCGCTTCGTAATTAGCGTTACTCTGCCGAGAATAGCTTCTTCAAACTATCCGAGTAAGGGGCACGGACGATGCCTTTTTCCGTAATGATCGCGGTAACGAGTTCATTCGGAGTCACGTCGAAGGCGGGGTTGTAAATCGCGACGCCTTCAGGCGCCGTGCGTTTGCCGAAGCCGCGGGACACTTCGTCCGGATGCCGCTCCTCGATCGGAATGTCGTCGCCAGTCGGCGTCGACAGGTCGATCGTCGAGAGGGGACAAGCTACATAGAACGGAATATTGTGCGCTTTGGCCAGCACGGCTACGCCGTAAGTGCCGATTTTATTCGCGACGTCGCCGTTGGCGGCTACGCGGTCGGTACCGACGATGACCGCTTGCACCCAGCCTTTGGACATTACGTGGCCGGCCATGTTGTCGCAGATCAACGTAACGTCTACGCCTGCCTGCTGAAGCTCGAACGCGGTTAACCGGGCGCCTTGCAGCACCGGTCTTGTCTCGTCCGCAAATACTTTCAAGCGGATACCTTCTTCAAGCGCCAAGTAGAACGGAGCGAGAGCGGTTCCGTACTTCGATGTAGCGAGTCCGCCGGCGTTGCAATGCGTTAGCACGCCCATGCCGTCTTCGAACAACGTCAAGGCGTGTTCCCCGATCAGCCTGTTCGTCTCTTCATCCTCCGAATGAATCCGTTTCGCTTCCTCCAATAAGGCATCGATGGCTTCGGACGTCGATGCGCCTTCGGCTGCCAATGCGGTAGCGCGCGCCTTCATACGGTCCAGCGCCCAGAATAGATTGACCGCCGTCGGGCGGGAAGTCGCTAAATACTCGGCTTGTTTGATCGCTTCCGCTGCCAGCTCCCGAGTATTTCCGGCGAATTGCAATACGCCGAGCACAACTCCGTAAGCCGCTGATATGCCGATTGCCGGCGCACCGCGAACTTTAAGCTCGCGTATGCCTTCCCATACTTGTTCCGGCGTCGTTAGGCGAAGAAAGACGGTCTCTTCCGGCAACAGCCGCTGATCGAGCATGAGAAGGGCATTCTCTTCCCATTTAAGCGATCTTAGCGCTTCGGGTTTATTCAAAGATTCGGTGTTTGCTGTCATGATGTTGCTCCTTTCGTACGTTCGGACGCCATCAGCCGCGAACGGCTGCGGACTCCGCAATATCGATCAATTGCTCGATCGACGTCAGCTTGCGATTGTTCTTGATAAGCGACTTGCCGATCGCGAGCGCGATAACTTGCGCTTGGCCGCGGACGGCAGGCTCGGGGATTTTGTCGATGTCGGCGACATGGGCGAGGCCGACGATCCGGCGGACCATCTTGGATCCGGCGAAGCCGACGGAGTCTTGAAGAAGGCGCTGCATGTAATCGTCTTGGTAACCGGCGGTGCGGGCGATGCGATCAACGCCGTGCGCGTCCCATAGCGCGCGGAACTTACGCTCGAAGCCGGTCCAGATGTCGCGAACGGTCTCGATAAGGTACGCTCTGCGCGCTTGACGCGCGGAATCGTTATCGGACCAATGCTCCTGGCTAGCGAAATTAAGCAACAAATTCGCGAGAACGGCGCCTATATCGAACCCCATCGGACCGAAGTACGCGAATTCCGGATCGATGATTTTGGTCGAGTCCGGCGTGATGAAGATGCTGCCGGTGTGAAGATCGCCGTGCAATAGCGCTTGCGCGTGCGTGAGGAACTTCTCGCGCAACAAAGCGACTTCTAAGTGAAGCTCTTGGTCCGACCAGAGGAGCGCGGCTTCTTCTTTGAGATGATCGTCGAAGCTGTTCGTATCCGCGTCGGTATAAGGATGATCGAATATCAGATCTTCGGTAATTTTGCACAGTTCCGGATTCGAGAACGAAGCGGCGAGCGTTTTCTTCTCTTGCTGGTTCATGCCGAGGTCGGAAGTGAAAAACAGCGTGCGCGCCAAAAACTCCGAGATATCGTCCGCGAACTTCGGATAGACGCCGCCTTCGATTAAGCCGCGGCGCATGATGACATGGCTGCTCAAATCTTCCATTACGGTTAACGCAAGCTCATGGTCGGTGTAGTACACTTCTGGGACGAGCCCGGGAGCGTGCCGGCCTTCGATCCGAAGCGCCTCGCTCTCGATTCTGGCTCGGTCGAGCGTAAGCGGCCAAGATTCTCCGACTACTTTGGCGTAAGGAAGTGCTTGCTTTACGATAACGCCCGCGCCAGTGGAAGGCTGCGTGACGTGGAAGACGAGGTTCAAGTTGCCGTCGCCTATTTCGCTGCATACGAGCTCGCCTTCAGCGCTGAAAATGCCGGCGATCGATTTCGCGATCCGAATGGCTTCGGCTTCGTTTAAAGGATGATAATTGCTCATTGATATTCTCTCCTCCACGGACTTTTCCGATATGATCAATCGTCATTATGCCACTAGCAATCTAGATGTAAGTATAAATGAATTCGTACGCGGTTGAAAGTCCGAGCGCCCTTCATGCAAAAGGGAAGATCGTCAGCCGGCTAGCGGCTTTCGGATCTTCCCTAAAGTTAGTTGGATTGTATGAATAAAGGCGAACTTTCACATCCTTATTACGTAAGCGAAAGCGTGCGCAACGACGACTCGCGGACGACGAGTCTATGAGGAATAATTTGGCGGTTCGTAATCTCGACTTGCTGGATCATGCGAAGCACCATTTGGGAGGCGGTATAGCCAAGCTGATACGTGCCGACGTCTACGCTCGTGATCGGCGGCATAGTTAATTCGGTTAACGCGATGTTATTGAAGCTAACGATCGCGACGTCTTGCGGTATACGGTAGCCTAGCTCGGTCAAGCCCTTCAATACGCCGAACGCGACGACATCGTCGATGATGACGAGCGCGGTCGGAGGCTCGGGCTGGGACATGATGGAAGCCATCGCGCGATAACCGCTTTCCAGCAGGAACTCGCCTTCCACGACCCAACCGTCTTTGAATGGCAAACCGGCTTCCGTTATCGCTTTCGTGTAGCCGGCCATTCGGTCTTGCGTCATGGCGAGCTTGGCGGGACCGCTGACGAAGCCGATCCGACGTTGTCCTTGCGCGATGAGGTGTTTGGTCGCGTCGTAAGCCGCCTGCACGTTGTCGTTATCTACGGAAGGCACGTCCTCGTAATCCAGGCTTCGGCCCAGCAAGACGAAGGGCATCTTCTCTTTGCGCAGCAAGTGAATGACGGGGTCGGACGCCCGCGAGTAGAGCAATAGCAGTCCGTCGACGCGTCCGCTGCGCGCTAGCCGGGTCACGGTCTCCAGCTCCTCTTGCTCGTTGCTGCCGCCTGCCATAAGCAAATCGTAACCGGCGCGCGTTAGTTGGGCAAGAACGCCGCGAATCAGCTCATAGAAGAAGAAGTTGAGCAATAGCTCTTCCGCCGGTCGGGGCAATACGACGCCGATCGTACGAGTCGTCTTGGAGACGAGACTTTTGGCCATCATATTCGGGTGGTAACCGAGTTCTTCCATAACTTCGCGTACCCGGTTGCTCGTTTCAACGCTAATGCGCGGATGGTTCGCTATGACTCTCGATACGGTAGAAGGGGAAACACCCGCGAGTTTTGCGACATCCTTTATTGTTACTGCCATCGGTTAATCGTCCTTTTGTACTCGATTTGAGTTTAATCGTATCCAAAACGTCCGAGCGTGTAAACTGGAATCTCTATTTAAATACGGGGCTTCCTTCATGTCATTGGAAAGTTGCGCATGTAGCACAATTGAATCCGATTACATTGTGCCATGTGTGGCACAAATCAACAAGTCGTGGGATTGTTAGAAAAACAGAGATAATCGGTGAAAAGTTATATAATTAAAGAAAATTTGACCAAATATAATCTGTGCAAACGATTTACTTATTCGTGATTTCGATTATCATAGAGATGTGTTCAAAAAGCGCTTTCAAATCGGCTGAACATGCCTACATTGTCGGATTTTCGGTGATTTCTCGCAAGTTGTGGAATGTGGTACAAACGTTTGCACACTTAAGAGAATAACTGCACTCCAATGTTGGCACGAGCGTCGACAAGCGCACCAAATTCAATGAAGTTCAGAGAGGGGTTCTACGTTTCATGAATGCAAAGAAATGGCTGATCACGTCCCTAGCCTTGACGACGGTTTTCTCCCTGGCAGCTTGCGGTAGCAACAACAATAATAACGCTGCTCCAAGCGCGAGCGCACCTGCGGCTACCCCAAGCGCATCGGCTCCTGCTTCCTCGGAAGCGCCTGCAGAAGATCTAGCACCTGAAGCCGGCGCCAAGCTGGTCGTATGGTACTCCGCAAGCGAAAAACAACTGATCGAAGAAGCGGCTAAAACGTTCAAAGACAAGTACGGAATCGATGTTGAAGTTCAAGACGTAGGTCCGGACAAATCGATCGAGAAAATCATCAATGACGGTCCTGCAGGCGTAGGCGCTGACGTATTCCTCGCGGTTCACGACCGTCTTGGCGCTGCGGTTCAAGCGGGCGTAGTTCTGCCGAACGATCTGCACGAAGCAGAGTCCAAAGCTAACAACTCCCAAAAATCCGTAGATGCTTTTACGATCGACAACGTATTGTACGGCTACCCGATGTCCGTTGAGACGACTGCCGTATTCTACAATAAAGACCTCGTTCCTACGCCTCCAAAAACATGGGATGAAGTGATCTCGTTCGCTAAAGGCTTCAACGACGTTCAAAACCAAAAGTACGGCTACATGTGGGAAGTCGGTAACGGTTACTGGAGCTGGGGCTTCTTCGGCGGATACGGCGCTTACGTATTCGGCAAAGACGGCACGGATCCTAACGACATCGGACTTAACACTCCGGGCGGCGTAGAAGCTGCGAAGTTCTTCCAAAGCCTGAAAAATCAAATTCTGCCGATCAAAGCCGGCGACATCAAAGCCGACATCAAAACGAGCTTGTTCAACGAAGGCAAACTCGCGATGAACGTCAGCGGTCCTTGGCAGACGAAAGAATTCCAAGCTAGCGTGAAAAACCTTGGCGTTATGGAATACCCGACGCTGCCTAACGGCAAACCGATGATGCCGTTCTCCGGCGTTAAAGGATTCATGGTTAACGCATACTCGAAATATCCGATCGCTGCGAAAATGTTCGCGGAGCTCGTATCCAACGAAGCATCGCAAGCTCGCAACTTCGAGCTGTTCGGCAGCTTGCCAGCCAACAAAAACGTAGCCGCAAGCGACAAAGTAAGCACCGATCCGTTCGCAAGCGTGTTCCTGAAACAATTCGACAACTCCATGCCGATGCCTAAGATCGCTGAGATGAACGGCTACTGGTCGACGCAAGAAGCGGTACTCTCTTCCCTGTGGAACGACGGCGCGGACGCTCAGAAGACGATGGACGAGTGGGCGAAGAAAATTAAAGACGCTAACGCTGCTGCACAATAATTAAGCATTATAGAGAATTCACCACACACCCGCCGGCAATCGGCGGGTGTATGGCTTACAGGAAGGAGAGGTAGCGCTTGAAGGGGACTGCTGTGACTGCAGGTTGGTTATCTGCGTTATGTATGGGACTCGGTCAATGGTACAACCGGCAATATAAAAAAGGAGTACTGTACGTTTTACTGCATGCGGTGGGATTGTATTTAACTTTTGCCGTACTGCCGTCGTATTTGAAAGGCCTTATCTCGCTCGGAGATAAAGGGGTTCACTTGGAGAAGGTAGGCAAAATATCCAAGCTCGTCACAGGCGACCATTCCATCTTTATGATGATTCATGGCGTACTGGCAGCACTTGTGCTGCTTGTTTATGTATTGCTCTATGTATTGAACATTCGCGACGCGGTGTTGGTAGGACGCAGACGCGCTGAAGGCAAAGATCCGGAAAGACTGGATAACGGCATATTCCCGTGGATGTTGCTGACGATTCCGTTCCTCGGCGTTCTGTTCTTCACGGTGATGCCGATCGTGTTCACTTCTTTGATCGCCTTCACCAACTATTCGTCGCCTAATCATATTCCGGCCAAAAACTTGGTCGATTGGACGGGCTTCACGACGTTCCACAACTTGTTCAATATGAGCGGTTGGAGCGACACGTTCTTCTCCGTGCTGATCTGGACGATTATCTGGGCTATCCTGGCGACGATTACCTGCTACTTCGGGGGAATTCTCGTCGCATTACTTATTAATCAGCAAGGCATTAAATTCAAGGGTATGTGGAGAACGCTGTTCATTATCCCTTACGCCATTCCCCAATTCGTCTCCTTGCTCATCATGAGAAACTTGCTTAACGAGCAATTCGGGCCGATCAATCAATATTTCCGCGCTTTCGGACTAGGCGGTTTGCCTTGGCTTAACGATCCGTTCTGGGCGAAGGTATCCGTCATCGTCGTTAACATGTGGATCGGAATTCCGGTGTCGATGGTACTCGTCATGGGTATTCTGACGACGATTCCGAAAGACTTGTACGAAGCGGCGGATGTCGACGGAGCATCCCCATGGATGAAATTCCGCAACATTACGATGCCGTATATCTTATTCGCTACGGCTCCGCTTCTCATCTCGCAATTCGTCGGCAACATCAACAACTTCAACGTCATCTATTTGCTGACCGGAGGCGGTCCGGCGACGATCAAGTTCAACAACGCCGGCGAGACGGATTTGCTCGTCACGTGGCTGTTCAAGCTGACGATCGATTTCAAACAGTACAATATCGCGGCAGCAATCGCGATTTTGATCTTCATCTTCGTCGCGACGATGTCGATTATCCTGTTCACTAGAACGAAATCCTACAAAGAGGAGGACATGATCCAATGAAACCCAGGCTGTTATTCAGTTACATCTTGCTCTGTCTGATCGTCGTAGTTTCGCTCTACCCGGCGCTTTGGACCCTATTGTCCTCTTTCCGCATCGGAAATTCGCTCTTCAGCGATCAATTCATCCCGTCGCACTGGACGCTGGATCATTATCGCGACTTGTTCAGGAATAGTGGTACACAGGGTTCCACGATGAAGGACATTCAATATTCGAAATGGTTCTGGAATACGCTGCAGGTCGCGACGGTAAGCATGCTCATCGGTACGATCATCCAGCTGCTGACGGCTTATGCCTTTTCTCGGTTCCGCTTCAAGGGGCGCAAGCCGATGATGGTAGTTGTGCTCATACTCGGCATGTTCCCAGGCTTCTTGAGCATCATCGCGATTTTCTCTATTTTGCAATTGGTTCATTTGCTTGATTCCAAATGGGGTCTCGTTCTCGTGTATTCGGCCGGTTCGGCGCTCGGTATGTTCGTCGCCAAAGGCTTCTTCGATACGATTCCCCGCAGCTTAGAAGAAGCGGCGCGCATCGATGGTGCCAGCCATATGTCCATCTTCGTCCGGATCATCTTGCCGTTATCGCGTCCTATCATTACTTATATTTCGCTGATGACGTTCACAGGTGCATGGGTAGACTTCATATTCGCCAAAGCTATCCTCACTTCTAGAGACCAGTGGACGCTCGCCGTAGGGTTGTGGAGTCTGGTCGACTCTTACAATAGTACGGAATTCACGCTGTTCGCCGCCGGATGCGTGCTCGTCGCTGTGCCGATTACGATCCTCTATATGTATACGCAACGATTCCTTGTCGACGGATTGACGGCGGGAGCTTCCAAAGGATGAGGCGTTTGCTTGGTGCCGGCGCGTCCGCGCTTATCGGCTGCGGCTTGCTGCTCTCCGCCTGTTCCAATGGCGGGTCGAAGCAGGCCGTGGGCCCTAGCGACGCGTATTACGAAATTTTCGTAAGATCGTTCGCGGATTCCAACGGCGACGGGATCGGCGACCTGAACGGCATAACGAGCAAGCTAGACTATATCGATTCGCTTGGCGTAGACGGCATTTGGTTAATGCCGATTCAACCGTCGCCAAGCTATCACGGCTACGACGTTACCGATTATTACGGAATCAATTCCGACTACGGCACGCAGGAAGACTTCGATAAGCTGATCAAGGAAGCTCATAAACGGAGCATTAAGGTGATCATGGATCTCGTCGTCAACCATACGAGCGTGGAGCACCCGTGGTTTGTTGATTCCGCGTCCGGCAAAGATAGCGAGCATCGCCAGTGGTATACGTGGGCGAGCGAACATGGCGGGGCAACCCCGTCGGACGGCGCCGCCGGCAATCCCGCTTGGCACGACAGAAACGGCGACCAATACGTCGGCATCTTTTGGGAAGGCATGCCCGATCTGAACTTCGATAACCCCGAAGTGCGCAAGGAAATCGTGAAAGTAGGCCAATATTGGCTGAAGCAAGGCGTAGACGGGTTTAGGCTCGACGCGGCCAAGCATATTTACGGTGACTTCAACGCGACGATCAAGTCAAAGCAAGTGAAGGACAAAAACCAAGCCTGGTGGCAAGAGTTCCGCCAAGGCTTGAACGAAGTCAATCCGGATGCATACCTCGTCGGCGAAGTTTGGGACTCGACCGCGATTATCGGTCCTTACTTGAATAATGCGCTGGACTCCGCTTTTAACTTCGATCTGGCAGGCACGCTCATCGGTGCGGCGGATTCGGAGAAGGCGCAAGATATCGGGTTCACGCTGTCGCGTATCCACGATTATTACGCGAAACAGTCGGGCGGCAAGGCGGTAGACGCGTTGTTCCTGACGAATCACGATCAAGACCGCGTCATGACGGCTTTGAAAGGCAATAAGGATCATGCGCGGATGGCGGCTTCGATGTTATTGACGCTGCCGGGCAACGCGTTCATCTACTACGGCGAAGAGCTGGGGATGACGGGCGCGAAGCCGGACGAGAAAATACGCGAGCCGTTTCCTTGGTCGATCGCGCCGGGCAATCCGGCCGAGACGACATGGGAACCGGCGACGAACCGCGGCGACGGCCAAGTGTCCGTGGAAGCGGAAGACGAGACCCCCCGCTCGCTTCTGAACCATTATCGGACTTTGTTAGCTTGGCGCGAGCAGCAACCGGCTCTTAGAGGCGGAACGATCGATTCGTACGCCACGGGCAACGACGCCATCGTCTCCTATGTGCGCGCGGACGATGATAGCAAGCTGCTCGTCCTGCACAACTTGTCTGGCGAGCCGCAGTCGATCGAGCTGACGGAGACGAAAGCTCAACCTACGAAGTACGCTAAGCTCCTCTTAACGACGAGCGATGAAGCGAGCCTGAAAGGGCAGACGTTAGCTATACCCCCGTATACGAGCGTCGTGCTTCAATCCGAACAATAGCTCAACGAACCCCCGCGACTGAACCCCCTTCAGGCGCGGGGGTTATTTCGTGCATGAAATAATCGTTGGTTCCGGATTGACGGGGTCGCCGGCTCGATGGTACGATGGATTTACCAATTAAATCCTTATTGGAATAGTCAGGATTAACTTCAAAAAGAGGGGATTGATCGTTATGGCGAACATTATCGTAATATCCGGCAGCCCGACCGCAAGCTCGCGTCTGCACGGATTGATTCAATACAGCGAAGCGCAATTAAAGCAACAGGGACATGAGGTCGTCCATTTGCAAGTCGCGGAGTTGCCTGCGGAGGATCTGATCAAAGCGAACTTTGCTAGTTCCGCTGTAATCGAGGCGGTCGCGAAGGTCGAGCGGGCGGATGCGGTTATTATCGCGAGTCCGGTGTACAAAGCCTCGTATACGGGCGTGTTAAAGACGTTCTTGGATTTGATCCCGCAGAAGGGGTTCCAGGGCAAGCTTATCGTTCCGCTATTCATCGGCGGCACGATCGCGCATTTGCTGTCCATCGATTACGCGCTAAAGCCCGTGGCGAACGCGCTTGGCGCAACGAACATCCTAAGCGGCGTCTACGCGATCGATCAGTGGGTCGAGAAAGCGGAAGGCGGAGGGTTCAACCTGTCGGACGAATTGAAGTCGCGGCTGGACGGTACGATCGCGCAGTTGGCCGAGGAATTGAAATGGCAGACGCTCCGCCAAGGAACGCCTGCCATTAGGTAAGACTTGAAAAGCTAACCGATACGCACGATAGCGAACCCGTAAGGAGGGAGCGAAGCTTTGAGCTTCCGCTTCCCTTTTTCGATGGTGCCGTCGCCGAATACGACGTTTGCGGCTACGTCGATGCCGATCGGCAACGTGACGGTTTCTTTGCGCTTGCTAGCGTTGAGCGCGACGATGAACTTCTCGCCGTCGGCTTCGCGGGCGTAGGCGAGCGTACGATCCCCATCCTCGGCATGAAGCACCGCGTACGTACCGTCTTTGAGCGCCCGATGATTTTTGCGAAGCGAGACAAGACCCGAGAAGAAGGCGAACAACTCCAGATCCTGCTTATCTTCCTCCCATGGCATGCATTTACGGCAACCTGGGTCTTGCCCTCCCGATAAACCGATTTCATCCCCGTAGTAGATGCAAGGCGTGCCCGAGAACGTAAACTGGATAGCCGTGGCTAGCTTCATCAATCTTTTGTCATCGTTGCACAACGTCAGCAATCTAGGCGTATCGTGACTGCCCAGTAAGTTGAAGGCTGCTTCCGTCGCTTGCTGCGGATAGGCCGCTTGCAAATAACCGACCAAGTCGGCGAACTGTTTTCCGTCGCGCGTTCCTCGGACCGCGAAGTCGAGCACGGCTTCCGTAAACGGGTAATTCATTACCGCGTCGAATTGATCGCCGGCTAGCCATGGCAATGAATCGTGCCATATCTCTCCTAAGATATACGCTTCCGGATTCGCTCTCTTCACGACGTCTCGGAAAGAACGCCAGAAGCGATGGTCCACCTCGTTGGCGACGTCCAGACGCCAGCCGTCCACGCCGATCTCTTCGATCCAATAACGCGCCACTTCCAGCAAATGAGCTTGAACCTTCTCGTTCTCCGTGTTCAGCTTCGGCATATGTTGCACGAAAGCGAAAGCGTCGTATGTCGGAATGCCATCCTTCACGCCGATCGGATACTCGCGGACGTGGAACCAGTCGGCATAGGGCGATTCGGCGCCTTTCTCGCGGACGTCCACGAAAGGCGGCCATTCGTTGCCGCTATGGTTGAATACGGCGTCGAGCAGCACGCGGATTCCGCGGGCGTGGCAAGCGTCCACGAGCTTCTTCAGCTGCTCGTTCGTGCCGAAGTGCGGGTCGACTTTAAGGTAGTCTATCGTATCGTATTTATGGTTCGTCAGCGCTTCGAACAGCGGGTTGAAATAGATCGCGTTAATTCCGAGCGCGGTCAGATGATCCAGATGGTCGATTACGCCTTGCAGGTCTCCGCCGAAGAAGTTGCTCGTCGTCGGTTCGCCGCCCCATGGCTCCACGTTAACGGGGTCGAGCGAAGGATCGCCGTTCGCGAACCGCTCCGGGAATATTTGATAGAACACGGCATCCTTGACCCATGCGGGAGGCTCGAATACGTCGGCTGCGTTCAAGAACGGAAATTCGAAATACAAATTCATGCTTTTCGGCTCCGATTCATGGAAGCCTTGTTCGTCTAACCACAGCTGATCATCGCCGTCGATGAGCTTGAAGCCGTACTTCAATCTGCGGAACGGCGGCTTAACCGCGGCTTGCCAATAATCGAATAGCGCGTCTTGGGCGAATACGTTCATCTCGGTCAATTCCGCGCCCACGGTCTGCCAGTTATATTTATCGCCGTGAATCAGTTGAACCCGCTGTACGTCGCCTCGCTTAGTGCGCAGGCGAATATGGACGGTATGGCGGTCGTAGGCGTACGACCAGTTGTTTTTGGGGCGATGGTACACGGCTTCCTTGAGCATGTTATGAGGTCTCCTTCCATGATGACGGCCATTGCGTCTTAAGTGCTTATTGTGCGTCAAAACAGAAAAAGGCACACTCTCGGTATTGAAGCTCCGAGGTTGTGCCTTCCGTCATTTCGGCAAGGGCAGCATGGCCTTTTGATTAATCCTTATTATACGCAAGCGAGCGCAAAATGGGAATAGGCGAACGGCATCCGGACGAGCGAGTCAGCTTCGTCTTGAATATGTTATAATATAGGGATGCTGTGGAGAGGAGCGGATCAGAATATGGAGGGACCATTGGCGCTGCGGGAATGGGCGGTAGCCGTGGAAGCGTTGGCGTCCGGGAGACAGGTCATCGTGCTGCGCAAAGGCGGCATTGCCGAAGAGACGAAGGAATTCAAAGTGGAGAGCCCGCGCTTTTACTTGTTCCCTTCTTACGAGCATCAGAAGCCGCATCTGATGAA
This sequence comes from Cohnella yongneupensis, assembly GCF_042655785.1. Classification (NCBI taxonomy): domain Bacteria; kingdom Bacillati; phylum Bacillota; class Bacilli; order Caryophanales; family Paenibacillaceae; genus Cohnella; species Cohnella yongneupensis. Next base: position 127,247 of record NZ_JBHSNC010000024.1, on the reverse strand, counting down.
GGAGGAAGCGAGAGCGACGGTGTTGTTGACGCAAGAGGAAGCGCTCGCTAATCCCGATACCGTACGGATCGCCTACTACGCCGAAGTCGTTCATGACCTCGAGGTTACGGACGAGGAGACGCTGCAGCGCCTGGACGCGCTTCACGTCTGGACGCACGATTACGCCGCGGAGAGACTGAAGTGGAAAAGAACGAAGCCGCTTCACGTTCTCGTGCTGCGCGTATATGCCGTCGACAATCCGCTTTTGCTCCCGCTCGACGAAAGCTTCGGCGGCTGCAAGTCATGGCTGCAAATCCCGCCGATTTCGCCATCGGCCATGCACCCGGTACTGACGGACGAGCAGTTCGATGCGCGGGTGGACGAAGTGCTGCGCTGCGTGAACGGGTGATCGAAAGCGGACTTTTGACAAGGTTGTGACTGCAGGATGCTATAGGAATGCGCATTGTTTGCTTTTTTCAAATATCTTTCATAAAATTATTATTGAGAATCAGTGAGAATCAAATTAAAATAATTATAAATAAGGATCAGCTTTTGATGGGGCAACCCACGTCATCGCGAGTCCGTAGAAACCTGGAGGTTATTGAAAGCATGTCGACTCAATTCGAAATTCGCGGCTTGAAAGCAACAATCGAAGATAAGGAAATTTTGAAAGGCATCGATCTGAAAATCAACGGCGGTGAAGTTCACGCGATTATGGGTCCGAACGGTACGGGTAAAAGTACGCTTGCATCCGCGCTGATGGGCCATCCAAAATATGAAGTAACCGAAGGCGAAGTATCGCTTAACGGAGAAGACGTGCTTGAAATGGGCGTCGACGAGCGCGCTCGCGCCGGCTTGTTCCTCGCTATGCAATATCCGAGCGAAATTACGGGCGTAACGAACGCCGACTTCCTGCGCAGCGCGATCAACGCGCGTCGCGGCGAAGGCAACGAAATTTCCCTCATCAAATTCGTTCGCCAAATGGAAGGCAAGATGAAGCAACTCGAGATGAATCCCGAGTTCATGCACCGTTACTTGAATGAAGGCTTCTCCGGCGGCGAGAAGAAACGTAACGAAATTCTTCAAATGATGCTGCTCGAGCCTAAGTTGGTCATTCTCGACGAGATCGACTCCGGTCTTGATATCGACGCGCTTCGCATCGTCGCGGAAGGCGTCAACGCCATGCGTGCGGAAGATCGCGGTTTCCTGATCATCACCCACTACCAGCGTTTGCTGAACTATATTACGCCCGACTACGTACACGTTATGATGCAAGGACGCATCGTTAAATCCGGCGGTCCTGAGCTGGCGCAACGTCTCGAAGCCGAAGGTTACGATTGGGTTAAAGAAGAACTGGGCATCGTCGACGAAACCGTCGGCCAAGCTTAAGTGGACGGGGAGGTTAATGCAATCATGAGTACGCCCACTACCTCTTTTGACCGTGAAGCGGCAGCAAGGATCGCCCGTAGCAAGAACGAGCCCGCTTGGCTCGTCGAATGGCGCGAAAACGCAGCCGATCTAGCGGCGAAGCTTGAGCTGCCGAAGCCCGAGAAGATGCCTTTGCACCGCTGGACGCTAGACCAGTACGGAACGAACCGTCCAGGCAACGTCGTTACGTCCGTGTCTGATTTGCCTGCGGCGATTACCGAATTGTTGCCGCAAGACGAGAAAGGCACGCTGATCGTTCAGCACAATTCTTCCGTCGTATTCACGCGTTTATCCGACGAGCTTAAGGCGCAAGGCGTCGTGCTGTCGAGCCTTGAAGAAGCGGCGCGCACGCATGAAGATTTGCTTCGCAAGCACTTCATGACGCTGTACGCCAAAGACGAGCATAAGATGGCAGCTCTGCATGCGGCGCTCTGGAACGGCGGGGTATTCCTGTACGTGCCTAAGAACGTCGTCATCGAAGAGCCGATCCAAGCGCTATTGTTCGCCGACGATGCGGAAGCGACGTTCATGCCGCACATTCTGGTCATCGCGGACCAACACAGCGGCGTTTCGTTCGTCGAGCAAGTCGCTACTTTGCTTCCTTCGACCGAAGCTACGCTATTGCATAACAGCGCGGTAGAAGTATTCGCTAAGCCGGGCGCGAAAGTGCGTTACGCATCCGTGCACCATATGGACGCAAGCGCGATCGACGTCACTTACCGACGCGCGACGCTCGATAACGATTCCCGCATAGAGTGGATCATCGGCGATTTGCACAACGGTAATACGCTTACCGATACGAAATCGATTTTGAAAGGCAACGGCTCCACTTCCAACTCGATGATCATCACGGTCGGCAGAGGCAGCCAGCGCATGAGCATAACGACGCAAGCGGTTCACTTCGGCCGTTCCTCCGAGAGCGACATGATCACGCGCGCCGTCATGAAAGAAGAAGCGACCGCCATCATTAACGGCGTTACGAAGATCGAGCACGGAGCGACCAAAGCGAACGGACAACAGACCGAGAAAGTATTGATGCTCAGTCCGAAAGCGCGCGGCGACGCGAACCCGATTTTGCTCATCGACGAAGACGACGTTAAAGCCGGTCACGCGGCCAGCGTAGGCCAAGTCAACCCGGATCAAGTTTACTACCTGATGTCTCGCGGCATCTCCAAGACGGAAGCGGAGCGCCTGATCATTCACGGCTTCCTGGATCCGGTCGTATCCGAAATCCCGTTGGAAGGGTTGCGCGAGCAGCTTCACCGCATTCTCGAAAGAAAGCTGGGATAAACGATGGATGCAAAAGCGCTTAAGGCGGAATTTCCGATCCTGAACCAGGACATTAACGGACATCCGCTCGTTTATCTAGACAATGCGGCGACGACGCAAAAGCCTCGCGCCGTAATAGAAGCCGTCAAGCGCTACTACGAGTGGGACAACGCCAACGTGCACCGCGGCGTCCACACGCTAGGCTCGCGGGCGACCGACGCTTACGAAGGCGCCAGGGAGAAAGTCGCGCGGTTCATTAACGCGCCGGCTTCCCGGCAAATCATATTCACCCGGGGAACGACGACCGCGCTTAACATCGTTGCCTCCGGATATGCGCGTCAGACGCTCCGTGAAGGCGACGAGATCGTCATTACTCCTATGGAGCATCACAGCAACCTGATCCCCTGGCAGCAAGCCGCCAAGGCGACAGGAGCGACGCTGAAGTACATTCCGTTGCAACCAGACGGAACGATCAGCTTGGCGGACGTGGAAAGCACGGTAACCGAGCGCACGAAGATCGTCTCCATGACGTATATTTCCAATGTGCTCGGCACGATAAATCCGATTGCTGAAGTAGCGAAGATCGCGCATCGCAACGGCGCTATCATCGTCGTCGACGGGGCGCAAAGCACGCCGCACCTTAAGGTCGACGTGCAAGCGTTGGACGTCGACTTCTATGCGCTGTCGGGCCACAAAATGTGCGCGCCGACCGGCATCGGGGCGTTATACGGCAAAGCGCAGCTGTTGGAGCGTATGGAGCCGGTCGAATTCGGCGGCGAAATGATCGATTTCGTCGAGCTGCACGATTCGACGTGGAAAGAGCTTCCGTGGAAGTTCGAAGGTGGAACGCCGATCATTGCCGGAGCCGTAGGCTTAGGCGCCGCGATCGACTTCCTCGAGGAGATCGGGCTCGATAACATCGACAAACACGAGAAGAAGCTAACCCATTATGCAATGGATAGCTTATCGGCGATCGATGGCATCACGATCTATGGACCGCGCCAAGAGCGCGCCGGTCTCGTGACCTTCAATCTTGGCGACGTGCATCCGCACGACGTGGCGACGGTGCTCGATACCGAAGGCATCGCCGTACGCGCCGGGCATCACTGCTGCCAGCCGCTCATGCGATGGCTCAAAGTTAGCGCCACCGCGAGAGCCAGCATTTATTTGTACAATTCGGAAGAGGACATCGACCGGCTCGCGCAATCGCTCGTCCGCACAAAGGAGTTTTTCCAATGAGCCAATTAGACGATCTCTACCGCCGCGTCATTATGGATCATTACAAGACGCCTCGGAATCGCGGCGAGCTGGACGAAGGCTCCGTAACGGTGAACCTGAACAATCCGACCTGCGGCGACCGAATTTCGCTTCAGCTTCAGATTGAAGACGGCATCGTTCGCAACGCGCGATTCACCGGCGAAGGCTGCTCGATCAGCATGTCGTCCGCGTCGATGATGACGGACGCGGTGAAGGGCAAGACGGCCGAAGAAGCGATTCAGCTAGCCGACAAGTTCTCTTCGCTCATGAAGGGCGAAGCCGTCGAATTCGACGAGTACGAAGATATCGAAGCCCTATCGGGCGTGAATAAATTCCCGGCAAGAATCAAGTGCGCGACGCTCGCATGGAACGCGCTTCGCAAAGGCGTGGAACATCAGCACGGCAAGCACGAAGGCATCGAACAATAAGATTCAAAGGAGGCTGACCGAAATGGCTAAAAACTTGGAATTCGAAGAGTACAAATACGGCTTCCGCGACGAGCATAAAGCGATTTTCCAATCCGGCAAGGGGTTGACCGAGGAAGTTGTCCGCACGATCTCGGAAATCAAAGGCGAACCGGAGTGGATGCTCAAGTTCCGCCTGAAGGCGCTGGAGCAGTTCCGCAAGATGGAGATGCCGCGTTGGGGCGGCAACATGGACGATCTGGATTTCGAAGACATCCAGTACTACGTAAGACCATCAGAGAAGCAAGGCAAGACGTGGGAAGAAGTGCCCGAGGAAATCAAAGCGACGTTCGATAAGCTGGGCATTCCGGAGGCGGAGCAAAAATTCCTCGCCGGCGTATCGGCGCAGTACGAATCCGAAGTCGTCTACCACAGCATGCAGGAAGATCTCGAAAAGCAAGGCGTGTTGTTCACGGATATGGATACGGCGCTTCGCGAGTATCCGGACATCGTGAAAGAATATTTCTCGACCGTCGTTCCGACGGCCGACAACAAATTCGCGGCGTTGAATAGCGCCGTATGGTCCGGCGGCAGCTTCATCTACGTGCCGAAGGGCGTCAAATGCGAAATTCCGCTGCAAGCGTACTTCCGCATTAACTCCGAGAACATGGGTCAATTCGAGCGTACGCTCATCATCGCCGACGAAGGCAGCTTCGTTCACTATGTGGAGGGCTGTACGGCTCCGATCTATAGCACGAACTCGCTGCATAGCGCGGTAGTCGAAATCATCGTCAAGAAGGACGCTCGCGTTCGTTACACGACGATCCAGAACTGGGCGCCAAACATCTACAACCTCGTAACGAAACGCGCGGTTGCGGAAGAGAACGCGACGATGGAGTGGGTCGACGGCAACATCGGCTCCAAGCTGACGATGAAGTATCCTGCCGTTATCCTCAAAGGCCGCGGCGCTAAAGGCATGGTATTGTCCATCGCCGTAGCGGGCAAAGGCCAGCACCAAGACGCGGGCGCGAAGATGATCCACCTTGCACCGGATACGACGTCGACGATCGTGTCGAAGTCGATCTCCAAGCACGGCGGCAAAGTTACGTACCGCGGTCTCGCTTCCTTCGGACGCAATGCCGATGGCGCGAAAGCCAACATCAAATGCGACACGCTCATCCTCGACAACGAGTCGACGAGCGATACGATTCCTTACAACGAGATTTTGAACGACAACATCACGCTGGAGCATGAAGCGACGGTATCCAAAGTATCCGAGGACCAGCTGTTCTATCTGATGAGCCGCGGACTTACCGACGCGGAAGCGACTCAGATGATCGTCATGGGCTTCATCGAGCCGTTCACGAAGGAATTGCCGATGGAATACGCGGTAGAGATGAACCGTCTCATCAAGATGGAGATGGAAGGCTCTATCGGCTAATCGTACACCGGAACGGAAAACCCGGCTCGTCCCCATAGGGACGGCCGGGTTTGTTTTATTTCGCCACGTCGATGGAAGTGGCTTGAATGAAAGCTTTGGCGAGCTTCAACAGCTTCTTCGTATCCGACTGCGGGCTATTAAGGAGAAATACGATGTTTCCTCGGTCTAACGGGACGATCCAAGTGAGGCGCGGACCGTAATCGTTCGCGTCGTTTCTTTCGTAAAATCTGTACTCCCGCCACTTCGTGAATCCGGACGGTCGAGGGATCTATGTCGTAAAGCGTGACGTCGAAACCGCCGTAAGTAATGCCAAGCTGGTAGGTCGTATCATTGTCCGCGTAAGTGAATCTTAACGAATCTTGTTCGGAAGCGAAGCGCCGTTCTCCGTTCGGATTTTTGAAGTAAGCATACGGAGTACCCGATTCCGAGTCGATTTCCTTCACCCATTGGTCGGCGGGGAGAGAGTACCGGGTCTCGGTATTGGGCAGTACTTCGGCAAGGGTGAGCTTCGCTCCGCCAACAACGTCACCGGGCAGCTTTAAGCGGCTCATGTTCCCTGACAAATAGGCGGACACTTCCTCCGTGGACTTATAAGTCAAGCTTTGCGAGGCGACGAGGTCATGAGCGGCTTCCGCCGTTCGAGGCGGAGGCGCGGAAGGCCATTGCAGCGTCATGAGCGATAGCAGGCGTTGATGCCCCTGACGCTGCTTGAGCACGTTGAGGCAATGCCGATAGGCGATTTTGTATAGCCATGCGGAAAAGGAGACGGTAGGCCGATATTTGGCGATCTCGCGATACGCTTTAACGAATATTTCTTGTACGGCATCTTCGAATTCCGTACGATCGCCGATCATGTGGTGGCAATAGAGCTGCATCCTCCTCTGGAAATGCAGCACGAGCGCGCGATACGACTCGGCTTGTCCACCTTGCACGTCCTTGACGAGTGCTTCGATTCGCTCCGCGCTAAGCGGCTGTAACGGTTCATTGACGTCCATTTGGACTCCTTTCCAATCCAGGGCCCTGATGCATGTATAACAATCGTTATCGCCGGAATGTGACAGAACTTTAACTCGCCCGCGATAAATTCGGGAATATTTCAATTTGCCGAGCGTCATCCTAATGGAGCATGCAACGATTAGGGAGGCGACGATCACCGAATGGGAACCAGAAAGTTGTTAACGATAGCGGCTTTGGCGGCATTGCTATCGGGTTGCGCGTCCAATCCGGACAATACGGTAAAAACGCGGGATTTGAAACCTTATTCCGGCCCTGTAAAAGTGCAATCGAACGATGGCTCGCCTGCGAAGCTGACGGAAGAGGATAGCATCGTACCGATCAAGACGATCGACCATACCGATTACGTGGCTCTTGAGGACCTGACGAAAGCGATCGGGTATCACGGGAAATGGCTGCGAAGCGGCAGCTTCGGCGTCGGAGATACCGATCCGTCCTGGTTATTCCGTACGGGAGAAAGCCAAGTCAAGCACGCGGATCAAAACATTAAGATGCCGGCTCCCGCAGTCAAAGAAGGCAACAAGCTTTACGTGCCCGTCACCGGCTTAAAGCCGCTGTTCGGAAGCGTGACAGACTTTGCCGTTGAATCCAAGCGGGTGGCGTTTTTCCCGCGTCCGACGATGAAAACAAGGAGTTTGGCCGGCCATGACTTAGCGTTCAAGGACGATCCTTTGTCCGCGCCGATGAAGGTGAAGCCTCCAGCGGGGGGACCTCGCGCGTTGTCGATCAACTCCAATTCCGACAGGGACGATATGATCGATTACGCCGAAAAATATTTGGGCATCAAATACGATTTCGGTGCGGAACCCTACTCCAAATCCGGAACGTTCGATTGCTCGACCTTCGTGCAGCACGTATACGGCCATTTCGGGTACGATATGCCGCGGCTGGCTAGACAACAAGCGAAGGAAGGGAAGCAAATCGACCGCGATAGTCTGAAAAAGGGCGACTTGCTGTTTTTCTTCGTTCCCGGTCGGTTTAAAACCAAAGAAACCGTCGGTCATGTCGGTATCTACTACGGCGACGGTAAAATGATCCATTCATGCCCTAAACCGAAAGACGGCGTGCAAATTACCGATATCAACAAGCCCTATTGGCAAGATACGTTCATGTTCGCCAAACGGAATTTCTAAAACGAAAGGGCAGCGACCGTTATCGGCGCTGCCCTTGTTCGTCACATAAAAATATGTTTAATGTCATAAGTTCTCTGGGAAGACAAATCGATGAATATTTCCGAATCATCCAATTGGATAAGCGGTCTGAAGTAATCCGAAGTGTTCGTCATGACGATCGTACCGAACTCGCCGCTAATTAATTCGACTTTCTTGCCGATGAAGTTCGGAACCATGTGACGGATGAACGTATGCGTGATATCCGGGTCCAGCGCGGAGAAGCTAAGCTCGTGCAGTTCCTTCAGTACGATAAGCAGGTCGCGCTTGTCGCTGTAGACGCGCGAGGAGATCATCGCGCTATAGACATCCGCTACCGCGACGATCCTCGCGAGAGGGTGGATATTATCTTTCGTAAGTCCGAGCGGATAACCCGAGCCGTCCATCCGTTCGTGATGCTGCAACGCCGCGAGGGCGATGCCGGCGTCGTCGATCGACGTCTTCAGAATATCGTACCCGTACTTCGCGTGGTTTTTCACTTCGCTGAACTCTTCGTTCGTCAGTCTGTCGGGTTTGTTCAGGATCGCTTCGGATATTTTGCATTTGCCGACGTCGTGGAGGAATCCGGCTTTACCCGCCCGCACCGTATCTTCTTCGCTCCAGCCGATCCAGCGGGCGATGTAGTAGCTTAGCATGCCGACTTGAACGGAGTGCTGGTATGTGTAATCGTCTTGGCTGTTAAGCATGAGCAGCAAGGATACGACGTCGCGTTCAACCTTGATGTTATCTACGAGCGGCTGGAAGCTTTCCTTGATATCTTCCTCGTAGATTTTGCCTTCCGTAAGCGCGCGCTCGAATAACTGCTCCGCTCCCGCGACCGCATCGTGATAAAGCGGACGTAACAAGGGGTTGTACAGAGCAGGCTCTGGCGACGCGTTCATTCCGGCTCTAGGTTCGATTTCTACGAAATCGACTTGGTGTTGGTATAGACGGGATAGCTCTCTTTCGTTGAGGGTTGCGCCCTTGGAGAGGACGTGTAACCCAAAAGAATTGAATATATCTTCCGTAAGCCGATCACCGGACCGTACGTCGGTAATATGTACCCTCATGTCGCACCTCGACAGGAAATTCGATTATTTGAGTCCGTTCGTCAAAATGTATGTTCGTCTCTATGCTACCAAGTTAAGCGTTTTCTGGCAATAGGATTAGAGACCTCTCATTTTTAAAAAAATCATTCGCCGAGCAAATCGGTATACATTCGCCGCGCGAGCGTATCGTCGTCGGTTCCCATGATAAGCGCCCGTCCGTCGGCGAATAAAACGAATGAAGGCATATGATCGCGAGTTAGCTTGACGAGATAGGCGTTATGTTCGACGGTGCCCAAGCTCTCCCATCTGGCGGCTAGCCGTTCCAAGGAGTACGCCAGCGGCTGCGTAGGGTTGATCTGGATCGTATTTCTGCCGCAGAGCGAGACGGCCAGCGCTTCTTCGCGCGTACCGTCCAACGCTTCGAAACGCAATTGTCCGCAGACGGGGCAGCCTGCTCTCCGCGCATCGCGAACCGATAGCGATTGCCATTCCGAATGCCATAGATCGATTTGCAACAAAGCGCCATGCAACGCGTGGGAGTTGCCGCTGAGCAGCTTAATCGCTTCCATCGCTTGAATCGATGCGATCGTATCGATAATAGGAGCCAGCACGCCGGCCGTCTCGCACGTATCGAGAGAACCTCCCGCGGGAGGTTCGGGAAACAGGCAAGCCAAGCATGGCGTTTGGCCGGGAAGCACGGTCATCGTCATGCCCGAGCTGCCGACCGCGCCGGCATAAATCCAAGGGATGCCATGCTTCGCGCTGACTTCGTTAATAAGATAACGCACGGAGAAGTTGTCGCTGCCATCAACGATGAGATCGGCTTCTTGCAGCAGCATCTCCGCGTTGTTCGAGGAAAGGTGGGCGATGCGGGCATCGATCCGGATATCGCGATTGATCGAGGCAAGACGCGCGGCGGCGGCAGCGGCTTTCGGCTTGCCTTCCAGCGCGTCGGCTTCGTCATATAGCATTTGGCGCTGCAAATTGCTTAAGTCAACGACGTCGCGATCGATCAACGTCAGCGTGCCGACGCCCGCGCGGGCCAAGTGATTCGCGGTTACGGAGCCGAGAGCGCCGACGCCGACGATGGCGACGCGCGCCTGACCGAGTCTGCGTTGTCCTTCCGGGCCTATCGCAGGATACCGGATTTGCCGGGCATAACGTTGCTCCGGCGGAAGCAAAGGCTGCATCGGACGATTACCTCCGTTCCTCAAGCTCGGCGAGCGGATTCCAAGGACCGAGTTGATGGCCTTTCCACTCGGTGCCGTCTTCGTATATTTCCTTCTTCCAGATCGGTACTTGCTGTTTCAGCCGTTCGATCGCATATCGGCTTGCCTCGTAAGCGTCCGCGCGATGCGGGGACGATACCGCGATGACCACGCTGATTTCCTTGACGCCTACCGTGCCGATCCGGTGCGTAATCGCCGTCAGCGTTCCCGGCCAACGACCGCCGATCTCGTCGCCGATTTGCGCCATCGCCGACTCCGCCATCGGGACGTAGGCTTCGTATTCGAGCGTCAACGTGCGCTTTCCGTGCGTCCACTCCCGCGTCGTGCCGACGAAAGCTATCGTCGCGCCATGGTCCGGGTGGTAAACCCGCTCGGCAACTTCGCCCACGTCTATCACATGCTCCGTAACGATGAACCGGTTCCTAATAGAGGATCGCTCCGTATCTTCTTGGTCGCTTCCTCCGGAGACGGGAGGCAGCAACGCCAATTCGTCGGTCGCTCCGACCGTAGTATCATCGCTTGCGTACGCGCGGTTACGCGCGATGAAGCATAGGGAGATCAAGTCGGCATGGTCGGCATATTGCGCCATGAGGCGCCGTTTGATTTCTTCGACGCTGAGATGGGACTCGTCCCAATCCGGGCGCAGGACGCGAGCGCCGAAACGATCGGCGATTCCCGCGAACAACGCGATCGACCAAAGTTGTGTCATCTATGTCATACTTCCTTCCGTTAACAGTGACAATGCTACATCCAAGCATATCATATCGACCTCGAAAATGTTATGCTATAGGCATACTGCAACTGCCTATTCGAGGGGGGATTAGAGGTGGTCGAGATGCCTGCATTGATCGATCGGTTTGGGAGAAAGCATACGTATTTGCGTATATCCGTCACGGACCGGTGCAACCTTCGTTGTCTCTATTGCATGCCCGAAGAAGGCATGGTGTTCATGGATCAAGATAAACTGCTCAGCTACGCGCACATTTTGGAAGTCGCGGAGTCCGCCGTGCGAATGGGTATCCGCAAATTCCGCATAACGGGCGGCGAACCGCTGGTCAGGCCGGGATTGGACGAATTGATCGCGGGACTGTCCGCGTTGCCGGGCGTAGACGATATATCGCTGACCACGAACGGCTTGTTGCTCGCGCCGCAGGCTCGAAAGCTAAAAGAAGCCGGACTAAAGCGCGTAAACATCAGCTTGGATACGTTAGATGCGACACGATTCAAATTTATCGCCCGCAGAGGCGATCTTAATAAGGTGTTCGAAGGCGTCGAGGCGGCAGCCGAAGCGGGATTGACGCCGATCAAGTTGAACTGCGTCCTTCTTAAGGGCGTGAACGAAGACGAGATCGGCAAGTTCCTTAAGCTGTCGCAGGAACAGCCGCTGCACGTTCGGTTTATCGAATACATGCCGATCGGCCACGACGACGAGAACTGGCGCAATCATTACTTGCCTTTGAGCAGAGTGCTGGAAGAAGCGGAGAAGCTTGGTTTCTCGCTACGGCACGATGAAGGACCGAAGGGCAGCGGACCGTCGGAAAATTGGCGGATCGAAGGCGGAGCGGGCACGTTCGGGCTCATCCATCCGATCAGCGATCAATTTTGCAAAAACTGCAATCGGCTCCGGTTAACGGCGGACGGCAACATCAAGCCTTGCCTTTATTGGATGGACGAATTGAACGTCAGACAGGCGCTCGGCTCCGGAGAAGCGATGGATCGATTGTTCCTCAGAGCGATGGACATTAAGCCGGAAAACCATGAAATGGCCGCTTTGTTGGCCGGAGAGAAACTTAGCCACGTGCCGACGGAACGGCGTATGTCGCAAATCGGCGGTTAGGAGAGAAGATGTCGTCCGAACTTATTAGTGTCACTTTCACCGATGGCCGCCAGACCGATACGAATCCGCTCGATATGCGCAACTTGGCCGGAACAACGTTCGCCGTGTCGACTCGCGTGCCGGGCGTACCCGGCGAAGCGTTCGATTTGATGGCATGGTATACTGCCGCGGCAAGGGATCAAGAGGGTACTGTCAATCCGGCTCCCGAACCGACGCATTTGCTCGTGCGCGCCGCGGACGGTTTCGAGGCGGTCGTGCCGAAATCGCAGCTAAAGGGTGCTTTATTCCAATTCGCGATCGACGGGATGCCTTTAACGAAAGGCGGACCGCTAAGACTTTACGTGCCGGACGGCACGAGCGCTTGCCTGAACGTCAAGAGCGTCGTGTCGGTCGTGCTCGCCGCCGATGATTCGCTGGGCGACGAAGCGGGCTACGGACATCGGCATGTGCCTAGGAGGGTTCGATGAACGATCGCGACATCACGGTTACGTTGCTTCACACGAACGATATTCATAGCCACTTCGATGCCGCTTCGCGCATCGCCGCCTATGTCGCGGACGTTAGACGAAGCGTCGGAGCGGAACGGCTGCTGCTGCTCGATTGCGGGGATTTTCTGGACCGGGTCAGCTTGGAGACGGAAGGAACGCAAGGGTTCGTTAACCGCGAACTGCTAGAGCAGATCGGTTACGACGCCGTGCTGATCGGCAATAACGAGGGCTTGACCTATACTTCCGAGCAACTCGACGCGCTGTATGACAACTTCGGCATTCCCGTCGTGTGCGCGAACATGATTCGTCAACTTACTGGACAACCGCCGTCTTGGATGATTCCGACATGGACAACCGAGAAATCGGGCCTTCGTATCGGAGTTATCGGATTGACGGCCGTATTCAACGACTATTACCGCTTGCTCGGATGGGAAGCGCTCGAGCCGATCTCCATCGCGCAAGCGCGCGTCGACGAGCTGCGTCCTAACGTGGACGTGCTGATCGTGCTGTCGCATCTCGGTCTGAAGTTCGATGAACGATTAGCAGCGCAAGTAGACGGGATCGACGTTATCCTCGGCGGGCATACGCATCATCTGATCGAGAAGCCTATCGAGATCGACGGGACTACGATTTGCGCCGCGGGTAAGTTCGGGCAATACATAGGTCATCTCGAAATAACTTGGCATCACGGGGCGGACAAGATTTCGGTAGCCGGAGGATGCTTGCCGACGGACGAATTCGCGAGAAGTCCGGATGCGGATCGGATCGTAGCCGAATATTGCGCGGAGGCGCGAGAGCGAATGAACCGGCCGATCGCCGATTTGTCCGAGCCGCTCGCGCTGCGGCCGCACGAGGAGTCGCCGCTCGCGACGCTTCTCGCAAGCGCCGTGAGGCGCGCGACGGGAACGCAGATCGGACTCGTTAACGCCGGCCAGCTGCTCGAAGGACTTCCTGCGGGCATCGTAACGGAGCTAATGATTCACTCGCTCTGCCCTTCGCCGATCAACCCGTGCGCCATCAAGATAAGCGGCAAGCAAATCGTCAGGGCGTTGGAGGAAAGCTTGATGCCGGAATTTTACGAGCTTGAAATCCGCGGCTTCGGCTTCCGGGGCAAAGTGCTGGGAACGTTGTGCGTGGACGGCATCGAATGGCTGATCGACGAGACGCAGCTTCCATATCATCGCGTCGCTCAAGTCATCGTGGACGGAGAACCATTGCAAGCCGATCGGATTTACGACGTGGGCACGCTCGACATGTTCACTTTCGGAGTCGGCTACGTCGGCCTGAAGGAGGGCACGGACGTCCGGTACTTTTTGCCGGAATTCATTCGCGACACGCTTGCGTCCGCGCTCAACGACGAACGGCTCGTCCTGGATTGCGGCAGGCCGAGAAGGCGTCAAGTGAGGCGAGTATAACTACATACATTCTCAGCACAATAAGCAACTTTATTTATGAGGAGTGACACGGCAACATGCTGCACTGGTTTGACTCGATTATTTTGGGAATCGTTGAAGGCTTGACCGAGTTTTTGCCCGTATCTTCCACGGGTCACATGATTTTGACTAACAAATTGCTCGGTTACGACATCGCGCCCGAAGAGCTGAAGACGTTCGAAATCATTATTCAATTCGCCGCGATTTTAGCGATCGCGCTCGTGTATCGGAACAAGATTTTGCAAGTATTCGGCGTCGGCCGCAACGAAGCGGTGAGAGGCTTGAACGTTGATTCCTTCCCGAAACGCCGTTTGAACATGATGCATGTCGCCCTCGCGATCGTTCCTCCCATGGGAGCCGCCTTCTTGTTGCGGGATTACGTAAAAGAAGATGCGTTCAACACGACGCCGGTCTTATGGGCGCTTGTCGTTGGCGGTATATATATGTGGATATCCGAAGCGCTTTACGATTCGGGCCGCATTGCAAGAACGTCGGAGACGATGGATGAGATAACGTACAAGCAGGCATTTATTATCGGGCTAGTCCAATGCGTGTCCGCGCTGTGGCCGGGCTTCTCGCGGTCGGGCTCCACGATGGCCGCAGGCATGCTGACGGGACTCAGCTATCGGGCGTCGGCGGATTTCTCCTTCTTCGTCGCGATTCCGATCATGACGGTCGCTACGGGTTACGAGCTCGTCTCCAACATCGATCAATTCCGTTCCGGCGCGATCGACGTTAGTTTCTTGGCAACCGGATTCATCGTTTCGTTCGTCGTAGCCTGGCTCGTCGTCGTCGCATTTTTGAAGCTGCTGCAAAAAATCAAGCTTCGTTATTTCGCTTGGTATAGATTCCTCGTTGCGGCGCTGTTCTATTGGTTCATTTTGCGATAAGACGAATTTTGACGAAAAGTGTCGTATAATTTATGAATAACCCTTGTCTTGCGCTCGGAAATATCTTACATTCACATTAGACAAAACTTCGAGGCAAAGGGGGACTAATTACGAATGCGCATGGTGCCGATTTCGTTATGCAGGCCGGGAATGAAATTGGCCAAAAAAATTTATTCCGACGATGGCATCGTATTACTTGCGGAAAATGTCGAATTAACGTCTGCCTTGATTCGCAGATTGAGCAATACCGGCATTTATTTTTTGTATATCCATGACTCCCGCACGGAAGACGTTACGATTCCGGAATTGATCTCCGAGGAGACGCAGCGGCAAGCGATGCAATCGATCCGGTTGGCGTTTCGCGAATACGTCGATCAACCGTCGAGACGCAAATCGGTTACGTACCCTTATGTCGGACGAGCTATTCGGCAATCGATGAACCTCATCATGGACGAGCTGAGCGGGAATAACGACGCGATGATCATGCTGATGAATTTGCACACGGTCGATCATTACTTGTTCACGCACTCTTTGAACGTATGCGTGTATACGACTTTGCTTGGCATGGCGAACGGATACAACAAAGAGCAACTGATGACGCTCGGACTTGGCGCCATGCTGCATGACGTCGGCAAGACGCAAATTTCGATGCAAGTGCTGTTGAAGCCCGGCGCGCTGTCCAAGAACGATTACGAGGAGATTAAACGGCACACGGAGCGGGGCTATTATTTGCTCAAGGACGAACCGAACATCCCGTTGCTCGCCGCGCATTGCGCCTATCAGCATCACGAGCGGTTGAACGGAAGCGGATATCCGCGCGGATTGAAGGGCGACGAAATCCACGATTACGCGAAGCTCATCGGTATCGTGGACTCTTACGACGCCATGACCAGCCATCGCATCTATAAGGATGCCATGCTGCCGCATCAGGCGGTCGAAGTGCTGTATACGGGAAGCGAAACGTTATACGATACGGAGATGTTGAAGCTGTTCCGCGACAAAGTCGCCATCTATCCGATCGGCATCACGGTGAAGCTGAACACCGGGCAACGAGCGGTCGTCGTTGATATAAACTCCGCGGCGGCGCACCGGCCGATCGTTCGGGTCATTACCGACGAATACGGCATGGACCTGTCCGTCCCGTTCGACATGGATTTGTCGAAGCATCTGAACATTATGATCGTCAAGATCGAACTGGGCGGAGTCGAAAGCGACTCCTTGCCCGCATAGGCGAACGATAACCGACTTTCCCTTGCGGCTCAAGCCGTTCTTGGGAAAGTCGGTTTGCATTATTAGCCTTCCGACCATTACAATATTAGTATCAACACAGTAGACAGGAGCTATTTAACATGCCAGGTTATACCTATCCGTCCGTAGCGGCACCGTTCTCACCGCCATCGGATTGGAAGCCTCTCTCGCCCGCATACGATCCGTGGGATCCTATCCGTTCGCTTAGCAGTCATGGTCGCCATATGCTGACGAGCGTCGAATTCACGGTCACCCACCTTTGCAACATGAGATGCGAGCATTGCGCGGTAGGAGATAGCTTGACGATGACGGAAGCGCCGCATATACCGCTGGACGTTATTTTCCGCAGGCTGGACGAAGTCGAGCACTTGGAGACGATCAGCTTGACGGGCGGCGAACCGACTTTTCGCATGGAAACGGTAAAAGAAATTTTGCTGCCTTTATTGAAATATGCGAGAGAACGCGGGATCCGGTCGCAATTGAATTCCAACGTAACGTTAGATTACGAGCGATACGAATTGATCGCCCCTTACTTGGATGTCATGCACATTTCGTTCAATTATACGAGAGCGCAAGATTTCCATGAGGTCGGCTTCGCCAAGTCGGGCCGCAACGTACGGCCGGATACGACCGCTAAGCTGTACGAGCGTATGATAAATAACGCGCGCAGATTGTCCGAAGGCGGTTTATTCGTATCGGCTGAATCCATGATCAACTATCGTACGTATAATAAAATAACCGACATTCACGATTTGATCGTCGAGATGGGCTGCAAACGCCACGAAGTTCACCCGATGTACCCGAGTTCCTTCGCATCCGGACTGCCGGCGATTACGCGGGATCAGATGAGAGCTTCCGTGGAGGCATTGCTCGACCACCGTAATCCGGACGTATGGATGCTGTTCGGAACGCTGCCGTTTTTCGCTTGCAGCGAAAGTCCGGAAGAGCGAGGATTAGTGAAGCGGCTAATGGCAGAACCTAACGTTACCGTCCGCAATGATCCGGACGGACGTAATCGGGTTAACGTGAATCTGTTCAGCGGAGACGTCTACGTGACGGATTTCGCGGCGATTCCGCCATTCGGTAACGTGAGCAAGGAACGGCTGGACGACGTGTTCGACCGCTGGCAAAATCACCCGATGCAACGGGCGATCAACTGCCATTGCCCGGAAGCGAGCTGCTGCGGTCCGAATCTGCTTGTTAACGATATGTATTACAAAGGTGCAGATTTCATGAACAGGCGCGCCATTCCTTGATCATCATCTCGTCCGTTAGCGGACGGTACGCATATGAGGAGTTGGAATCAAGTTGGAAGAGTTACAATGGGGATCGATTTTTTGGAATTTACTGCTCGTCCTAATTCTTGTGTTGTTGAACGGATTTTTCGTCGCGTCCGAATTCGCCCTAGTAAAGGTACGGCAAACTAGGCTGACGCAGCTAAGCAACGAAGGCAACACGCGCGCGAAATACGCGCTTAAGGTCAACAGAAAGCTGGACGCTTATTTATCGGCGACCCAGTTGGGCATTACGTTGGCTTCGCTTGGACTAGGCTGGGTAGGGGAACCGGCTGTCGCCGATCTGATCATCGAGCCGATCTTGCACGGCTTCGGCGTGACGGATCCGGGCGTCATTCATCCGATCTCGTTCACCATCGCGTTCTGTGTTATCACTTTCTTGCATATCGTACTCGGCGAATTGGCGCCGAAGTCGCTCGCCATTCAACGGTCCGTCGGCGTATCCCTATGGCTTTCGTGGCCGCTATTAATGTTTTACCGGGTGTTCTTGCCGGTAATCTGGTTTCTCAACGGCACCGCGAATCGTCTGCTGAGGCTTTTCGGAGTAGCGCCGGCCAGCGAGCACGACGCGGCCCACACGGAAGAAGAAATCCGCATCCTAATGAATCAAAGCGCCAAGACGGGCATCATCGACAAAGACGAGATGACGCTGTTCGACAACGTGTTCGAATTCGCGGATCGCGTCGCGCGCGAAGTTATGCTGCCTCGCACGGACATGGACTGCCTCTTCGACAATCAGTCGTTCGCCGATAACATGAAGCTCGTATACGCGACGAAGCATACGCGCTATCCCGTCGGCTTCGAGGACAAAGATCAAATTATCGGCTTCGTACATATTACGGACTTGCTTATGGCGGCTCCCGATCAGGACCATGATCTGAAGAAGCTGCTGAGACCGATTTTAAGCGTGCCCGAGTCTATGGAAATCAGCAAAGTGCTTAAGCTGATGCAACGGAAAAAGTCCCAGCTCGCCATCGTCATCGACGAATACGGCGGTACGGCGGGGATGTTGACCGCGGAGACGATCATGGAAGAAATCGTCGGGGAAATTCACGACGAATTCGACGACGAGCTTCCGAGCGTCGTCGTCAAAGGGGAATTAACTTCCGTGGACGGGCGTATGCTCATAGAAGACGTGAATGATTTGCTAGGTCTGTCCATCGAGGATGAAGAAGTCGATTCGATCGGCGGCTGGATGTTCAATCACTTGGAAGGCAATATCGCCAAAGCGCAAAAGGTGAACTATCAAGGCTTCACCTTCGAAATTGCGCAAACCGAAAGGCTACGCGTCGTAAGGGTCCATATTTATCGCGCGACGCCGAAAGTAGAGGTCGATTCGGCGGGACAAGCCGTGGAGAAGGATTAACCGAGCGCGAGCGCCGGGAAGCGAGGGATCGGCTATGCCGATGCGAACGATTATTTTATTAGGCACTTCGGTAATCTTTTTGTATCTATTATTTACGGTGGGTTCGCCTTTCTTGCTCGCGCTCGTCACCGCTATTTTCCTAGAGCCGTTAACCGGCGTGCTCATGAATAAGGCGAAGATGAACCGGCTCGCCGCTTCGACGATCTCCAGCACGATCTTTACCGTCGGCTTGCTCGGCATGCTGGCGTTGATCGGGATCAAGCTCGTGAACGAATTCGCCAACTTTCTTAAGACGACGCCGGACATTCTCGACAATGCCCAAACCTACTTGAAAGACACGTTGGAAGATTTGCAAAACTATTCGAGCGGAGGCTCCGCCCCTGCTCAATTGGAAAATTGGCTAGACAATTTGACCAGTATGCTTAGCTCGCTAGCGCTCAACGTGGCGAACGTGCTGACCGGCTACGTCAAAGGCATACCGGACTTTTTCATCTTCTTCATCGTCTACCTCGTGGCCGTCTACTTGTTCACGCTGAGCTTGCCGATGATGAAAGCTTCGTTCCTCAACTTGTTCGAAGACAAGTCGAAGGACCAAGTCGAACAAGTGCTGATGAGCCTGCGGAGATCGGTATTCGGATTCCTTCGCGCGCAGCTGCTGTTAAGCGTCGTTACGTATATCATATCGTTCATCGGCTTGCTTATTATCGGGACGAGCTACCCGCTCGCGATCGCGCTGCTCATCGTCGTCGTCGACGTGCTGCCGGTGCTCGGAACGGGCTCGGTGCTCGTGCCGTGGGCGATCTATCAATTGGCCGTTGGCGACTTATATGTAGGAATCGGCTTGTTGATCCTGTTCGTCGTCATTACGATCGTAAGGCGCATCATCGAGCCGAAAATACTCGGGGATGCGGTCGGCATCGGCTCCCTATCCGCTTTGATCAGTTTGTACGTCGGGTACGAGCTTGTCGGCATAATCGGCGTGTTCCTCGGTCCGATCATCGTGATCGTCTTCTCGGCGATGCGCAAAGCCGGGTTGTTCGAATTCAAAATCAAGTTTTAACGAGATCCGCAGAGAGGCAGTGTTCACTTCGTGTCGAATCCTAACTTGGGGCAGGAAATGCTGGCGGCGATGTCCAAAAGCGGCTGGAGGATCACCGATCAACGCAAGACGCTCGCGCATATTTTCTCCAGCAACGAAGGCTATTTATCGCCGAAGGACGTCTACGACGAGATGAGCCGGATTTACCCGAGCGTGAGCTTCGAGACGGTGTATCGCAACCTCAGAATGCTAAGCGAAATGGGCGTGTTGGAGCAGTTTTACTTCATGGACGGCGGGCTGAAGTTCAAAGGGAGCTGCATCGATCACCATCATCACCATCTCATATGCGTCAATTGCGAGAAGACGCTGACGTTCGAATACTGTCCGATGGAGCAGCAACTGAAGCTGCCCGGAGACTACCGCATTTTGAACCACCGCTTCGAAGTGTACGGCATTTGCGAGACTTGCCAGTTGACCGAGCAGGCGAATCGCGCCTAACGAAAAAGACCATGCTTCGGCTCGTGCCGATTGCATGGTCTTTTTTTTGAAACGGAAGCTTCAATAGATCTTCTTCTGCTCGCGGTCCGCCTTCAGCATCTCGACCGCTTCCTTAAACCGGAGCGAATGGACGATCTCCCGCTCGCGAAGGAATTTCAAGCTGTCTTGGATGTCGACGTCGTCGGTGTAGTCGATCAGCCACTGATACGTCGCCCTTGCTTTCTCCTCCGCGGCGATATCCTCGTACAAGTTAGCGATCGGATCGCCTTTCGCTGCGATATAGGTGGCCGTAAACGGAGCACCCGCCGCACTAGTATAGAACAAGTCGCCGCCGTGATTCACGAATTGCTCGCCAAGACCAGCTGCTTCCAACTGCTCCGGAGTGGCATCCTTGGTAAGCTTGTAGATCATTGTAGCGATCATCTCTAAATGAGCGAACTCTTCGGTCCCGATATCCGTAAGCAATCCGATCACTTTATCCGGTATCGTGTAGCGTTGATTCAAGTATCGTATCGCGGCAGCCAGCTCCCCGTCCGAACCGCCGTACTGTTCGGTCAAATATTTGGCCATCCGGGGGTCGCATTTGCTGACTCTGACCGGATATTGAAGCTTTTTCTCATAGATCCACATTCGCGCTCCCCCTTAGACCTGCCATGGCCAAGGGGTATCTACCCATTGCCAAGGAAATCGGGAATAACTGTGTCCGTATTGCATAAGCGGTCCGTGTTTCATCTCGAATTCGCTTGCGAGCTGTTGCCGACGTTGCGCCAGCTGGTTAAATTGCTGCACGGCTTGCATATCCGTCGGATGGGTATCCAGATATAAAGTAAGCTCCACGAGGGCGAAGTCGACCACTTGCAGTTCCTCGAGCTCGGCGCAATACGCTTCGTCGCCTCGGTCGCTCCGTTCCGCCCGCTTGCCCCGCTGCGATTCGGTACGTTCGTCCCGCTCGTGGCGTTCAGCCATTCGTTTTCCCTCCTTTGACGGCGCGCCGCGACGTATAGGGACTATACAGCGCCGGCCATAACGTTCCTCTTCGCATAGCTTCCTCCAACGGGAATTGCGGCAAATTCATCGGCTGATAATTGATGAATTGATTCGGCGGCACGATGTACCATTTCACCCTAATCGGCGGACAAGGGTCGTGCGGGCTTACGTACGGTTTCCAGTCACGCCATTGCGCATCATACATAGGTCTGTATCCTCCTCTAGGTCGGCGCGTACAAGGCTAGCCAATCGAGAAATATTCAACGCTATTGTATGCGGCTGCGGATATGGTTCAGACCTGGTTCCCAAACGTTAGCAAAAGGAATCTTAGGTCTGCTTGCAGGGAAAGTGTCGGCATCTGTCGAATAGGGGCATATAGAATTGAGTTCAGGGAGCAAACAGGATGTGGGGACAAAAAGGATTCACGCTGCGATTCGCTGTTAATGCGATCGTGCTTATCAGCGTAATCGTCACGGTGGCGATCAGTGCGATCATAGGTTATCAGAGCGAGAAGCGATCGTTAACGCGAACGACTTTTCAGATGAATCAGGTGTACGTGAACAAAATATCGGATACCGTAAACGGGCTGTTCGGCAATATGTTCGACAGTCTAAACGTATTCGGTCAATATATGGCTAAAGATTTGAAACGGGCAGATCTTCATGATCGATTCGACCTCTTCCAGCGAACCCACACGAATTTCAACGCCGTGTTCATCATCGATCGCGACGGCACGCTCCTGGAAGGTTCCAACGTGCTGAAGAAAGACGTCGGGACGAAGATCGAATCCGTAGGTAGCCTGCAAGCGTTGAAGGAACGGCGTCCGCTCGTGTCGGAGCCGTATACGAGCAAGACGACGAACAAGCTCATCGTAATGGTGAGCGTGCCGCTCTACGACGATAACGGCGAATACCTCGGATTCATTGGCGGTTCGATACGGCTACACGAGACGAATATTTTTCAGACGATACTCGGAAATGCACCCTACCAAGCGGACGGCTCTTACGCGTACGTGATGAGCATGTCGGGCGTGCTGCTCTATCATCCGGACGCAACCCGGATCGGAGAGAACGTGACGTACAGCCCGATCGTCGACGCGATCAGGGTAAACAAAACGGGAAAGCTGCGCTTCGTCAACTCAAAGGGCATTAACATGCTCGCCAGTTACGCCAACATCGGCTCGCCGGGATGGGGCATCGCTTCCCAGACGCCGAACGATACGGTGCTCGCTTCCGCGCGGGATCTGGTCAAGAAGCTGTTGCTCTACATGCTGCCTGCGCTGCTTATCTTCGTTGCGGTTATTTATTGGATCGTAGGCAAGATGGCTTCGCCGTTCGCCAAGCTGGCGCAGTTCGCTGCCCAGTTGTCGCCGTCGAACAGCGGCAAGGATCAGTTGCCGAAGATCCACGGATGGAGCAACGAGGCGAACGAGCTGCACAAAGCGTTCGGCAGGGCGGTAAGGCATTTCCGGTATCAATTCGAGCATTTGTCCAACGAGGCGCAGACCGACCCGCTTACCGGTCTATACAATAGGCGAACGTTGGATCAGTTCGTGAAGCAGTATATTTCGCAAGGCATGTCTTTCTCGATCTTGATCATGGACTTGGACAATTTCAAGAAAGTTAACGATACGTACGGTCACGATAGAGGCGACGAAGTCTTGCGTTTCCTCGCGAACGCCTTAAGGGACAACCTGGGAGAAGATTGCCTCATCTGCCGGTTCGGCGGAGAAGAGTTCGTCGTTCTCGTCCCGGGCGATAACGCCGAAGTTGCGATGAAGGATGCGGAGCGGGTTCGCAAGTTCATGATGGACACGGCAAGTCCGATAGGGGAGAAAGTTACGATCTCGATCGGAGTGGCGTATTACCCGGGAATGGCGAGTACGTTCGAGCAATTGTTCCGATTAGCGGACGACGCGTTGTACCAAGCTAAAAGATACGGCCGCAATCGGGTCGTCTTGGCGGGAGCTAACGAGTTGGAAGTGAAGTCGAGTTAACGCGGAGGGAGACTTTGAGGCATGAGCGTCATAGGGAAGCTGGCTTCATCGGTAGGGCGCAAAGACGAGGAGCCGAACGTGGCGCTGGCTCAAGCGATCGCGGACGAAGGCGATTCGGATGCGGTGCAGGAGCTTGTGGATCATCTGCGAAGCAAGAACAAAGATATCCGCAGCGATTGCATCAAAGTGCTTTACGAAATCGGCGCGATAGAGCCTAAGCTCATCTCCGGGCATCTATCCGCGTTTGCCCTCTTACTAGACGACAAGAACAACCGGCTGGTCTGGGGAGCGATGACCGCGATAGACGCGATCGCCTTGACGTTGCCGGATGACGTGTATGTTCTTTTACCTGATATTATGGCTGCAGCGGATCGGGGATCGATTATCGCCAAAGACCATGCCGTGGCGATTTTGATTAAGCTTTGCTCGTTCGACGCTTACGTCGAGCGGGCTTTTGAGCTGCTTCTAGGCCAACTGAACGTTTGTCCGACGAACCAATTGCCGACGTACGCGGAAAATGCGCTCCCGCTCATCCATGCCGGAAATAAGGATGCTTTCTCCGAAGCGTTGCTCGGTCGATTGATCGAGATAGAGAAAGACAGCAAGCGCAAGCGGGTCGAGAAAGTCATCCATAAAGCCGGCAAAAGGTAAAACGACCATAAACCCCGATTTCTATGCGAATCGCCTGTTTTGTTTAATATCGTCCCATGGAGAGTGTCCTGCCGCCTTGATATGCTTGAAGTAAATCTCAGCATTCGTAGGAGGAACTCATTTCATGACAGCGCGTCTCAAAACAACGTCCCATAACCCCGCGATTACGACTATATTCACGGCCGATCCGTCCGCCCATGTCTGGGGAGACGGCAAAGTATACATTTATGCTTCCCATGACATGGATCCGGCAAGGGGCTGCGATCTCATGGACCGATACCACGTCTATTCTTCGACGGACATGGTCAACTGGGTAGACGAAGGAGAAATTTTGCGCTCGGACGACGTCACGTGGGGCAGACCGGAAGGCGGCTTCATGTGGGCTCCGGACGCGGCATATAAGAACGGAACCTATTATTTCTACTACCCTCATCCGAGCGGTACGGCTTGGAACGATACTTGGAAAATGGGCGTGGCGACAAGCGACCATCCTTCGAAAGGCTTCGTCGACCGGGGTTATATCGAAGGCTTGGGCGGCTTCGCGATGATCGATCCTTGCGTGCTCGTCGACGACGACGGCCGCGCATACATGTATTACGGCGGCGGAAGCCGGTGCGCGGGCGGCGAGCTGAACGACGACATGATGTCTCTAAAGTCCGGGATGCAGGATATGGTCGGGCTTGACGATTTCCATGAAGCGGCATGGGTATTTAAAAGAAACGGCATCTACTATTTGACCTACTCGGACAATTTGCACGGCAACAACCGGATGAAATACGCGACAAGTCAAAACCCGCTCGGTCCTTGGGAATATCGCGGCGTGTATCTGGAGCCTACCGGCTGCTCGACGTCCCACGGCTCCATCGCGGAATTCAAAGGCCAGTGGTATAAGTTCTACCATAACCAGGAAATCTCGAATCACGGCTGCTTGAGAAGCGTCTGCATCGACAAATTGTTCTTCAACGAGGACGGCACTATACAAACGGTGCAACAGACGAAAGTCGGCGGCTTCGATCCGGTAGGCGAACCATCGGCTCCGAATCCGAACGAGAAAGCCTATTCTGCCGCAAGAGTCGGCGGAGGCGCGATTCTTAGCGGCAACGTCGTGTCGGGACTGGAACATGCAGGCGCCTATTGCGAGTTCGAACAGGTGGACGGAGCGGCCGGCGGCAGAGCGGAGCTGCACGTTCAATACGCGACGGAAGAGCGTCTAGCCAAGCTGCGGCTGACCGTTAACGGAGAAGATTGGTCGCTGCTGAACGCGCTGTCGTCCGGCAACGAGGAAAACTTCACCGGCTACGCGAGCTTTACGGTTCCCCTGAAAGCGGGCGCGAACAATACGATCCGGTTAACGGGCGGCAACGGCGCCATTAGCGTCGCGAGACTAGCGGTCTGTCCGTTCAACGATTAGAATAGAACACCCTATAGTAAGCGCGGGGCATTGCCGATTTCGGCGACGCCCCGCGCTTTTTTTTTGCGTACGCCGGGATTTGATTTCCGATAGCTCGACAATATGCGTCACTATTAACACCGTAAAATTCTCACCCTTTTTGTGTAAGATATTAAATTCTGCATGGCGGCTATTCCCGTTACAATGAGCCCATACGACACAGATGAGGGGGTGCCGGATGAACGGACAGCCGCTAGTGCAGATGGAAGGCATCGACAAATCTTTCCCCGGCGTGCGCGCGCTCGATCAATGCAAGTTTCGATTGAATAGCGGCGAAGTACACGCTTTGGTCGGAGAGAACGGGGCCGGCAAATCGACGTTGATGAAAATATTGACCGGCGTTTACCAGAAAGACGCGGGCCGGATCGTATACAAAGGCAACGAGGTAGACATTCCGAATACGAAAGCCGCACAGAAGCTAGGCATCGGTATTATCCACCAAGAGCTTAATCTAATGCCTCACTTAACGGTTGCCCAGAACATCTTCATCGGCAGAGAGCCGCGGAAATGGGGGCGAACGATACTCGACGATAAGGCGCTCGATCGCAAGGCGCAGCAATTGTTCTCGATGATGAACTTGAACATCGATCCGCGGACGAAAGTATCGGAGCTGACCGTCGCCAAGCAACAGATGGTCGAGATCGCGAAGGCGTTATCGTTCGAATCCGAAGTGCTCATTATGGACGAACCGACGGCGGCTTTGACGACGAGCGAGATTGAGGAATTGTTCCGGATTATCAATCAATTAAAAGCTTCCGGCGTTGGCATCGTATACATCTCGCACCGGATGGACGAACTGAAGCGAATTTCCGACTTCATTACGGTCATGCGGGACGGTTGCTACATCGATACGGTGCGTACGGCGGAGACGACGATCGACCGGATCATCTCGCTAATGGTAGGACGAGAACTTTATCATTCCGTTGACGATCGCCGGATTAACGAAGACGCGCCTACCGTGCTCGAAGTACGTAACCTGAACAGGGGTACTGCGGTGAAAGACGTAAGCTTCCATTTGAAGAAAGGTGAAATCGTCGGTTTCGCGGGCTTGATGGGGGCCGGTCGCACGGAGGTTGCCAGGGCGATATTCGGAGCGGACGCGATCGATGGCGGTGAAATCTACGTCCATGGCCGGAAGGCGACGATCAAGCAGCCCTACGACGCGGTTAAGTATGGCATCGGATACTTGTCGGAAGACCGCAAGCGTTATGGGTTGCTTGTCGATATGGACGTAAAGACGAATGTGGCGATTGCCTCATATAGAAAGTACGGTAGCAAGCTCGGCTGGATGCGCGAGCATCGGATCGAAAGCACGTCGGAGGAAGTTGTCGGTACGCTCAAAGTAAAGACGCCGAGCGTGCACCAGCGGGTGAAGTTTTTGTCCGGAGGCAACCAGCAGAAGGTCGTCATCGGCAAATGGCTGACTAAGGACAGCGACATTCTTATTTTCGACGAGCCGACCCGCGGCATTGACGTCGGCGCGAAAACCGAAATTTACAAGCTGCTTGAAGAGCTCGTGGAGCAAGGTAAGTCGATCATGATGATCTCCTCGGAGCTTCCGGAAATTTTAAGAATGAGTCATCGGATTATCGTAATGAACGAAGGACGCATCACCGGGGAGTTATCCCGCGAAGAAGCTGACCAAGAGAAAATCATGAAGCTGGCAACGCAGCATACCGGCTGAGAAGTGGAGGGACGAACATGAGCGTCGAAGTATCGACTACCAACAAACAACAAGTACGATTTAAATCCGGCAAGCTGCAGCAGCTGCTGGCATTCGTCAGCCTGATCGCGCTAGTCCTCGTATTTACTTTCGCCTCGGAAAACTTCTTCGTCTTCGATAACCTTATGGGCATTTTGTTATCTACCGCGGTAATTGGAGTTCTAGCGCTTGGATCTACGTTCGTCATTATCACCGGGGGCATCGACCTTTCCGTCGGAACGGTAATGACGTTCAGTATGGTTATGACCGGGGTTGTTATCAACTTCTGGAACTTGCCGATTCCGCTCGGCATCGTAGGCGGCATATTGGCGGGGGCTTTATGCGGAATGCTAAGCGGTCTCGCTGTCGCGAAAATGAAAATTCCGCCGTTCATCGCGACATTGGCAATGATGATGATTACGAAGGGCTTATCGCTGGTCATCTCCGGCGCGAAGCCGATTTACTTCCCTTCCAAATCCGAAGTTCCCGAGGGCTCGTTCGTTTTCGCGGATATTTCGAGAGGTTCCATCGCGAAATCTATCATCGGCGTTGAAATTCCGAACGCTGTTCTTATTCTCTTCGGAGTCGCGATCATCGCAGGCCTCATCTTAGCGAAGACGATTATCGGCCGCTACAATTTCGCAATCGGCAGCAACGAGGAAGCGACAAGGCTATCCGGCGTTAACGTCAATTTCTGGAAAGTCACGATCTATACGATTACCGGCGCTTTCAGCGGTATCGCAGGGGTACTTATCGCCTCCCGTCTAGGCTCCGCGCAGCCTGCGACCGGCGCCGGTTACGAGCTCGATGCGATCGCCGCGGTCGTCATCGGCGGCACGTCGCTCAGCGGCGGGCAAGGAACGATACTAGGTACCGTCATCGGCGCGCTCATCATGAGCGTACTCACGAACGGATTGCGGATCCTATCCGTGCCGCAAGAATGGCAGATGGTCATCACCGGTTTCGTCGTCATCGGCGCCGTGTACGCGGACATTTTGCGGAGACGCAAAGCTTGAGCAAGTCCGGTTAATGTCGGTATTACCTCCGTATAGGAGTCAAATACGCACTTATCAACCATAAGGGGAGATTGGGAAATGAATTTCAAAAAAATGGGATTGTTCGCGGTGAGCTTGATGCTAGTCGCTAGCGTGCTGGGAGCATGCAGCAAAAAAGACGACAGCGACAAAAAGATGTACATCCCGGTCATCTCCAAAGGCTTCCAGCACCAGTTCTGGCAAGCGGTTAAGCAAGGCGCGGAAAAAGCAGCTAAAGAATTCAACGTAGACATTACTTTCGAAGGTCCGGAGACGGAACAACAAGTCGACAAACAAATTGAGATGCTGCAAGCGGCGCTCGACAAGAAACCGGCGGCCATCGCTTTCGCGGCCCTCGACAGCAAAGCCGCAACGCCATTGCTTGAAAAAGCGCAATCCGACGATATTCCGATCATCGGCTTCGACTCCGGCGTAGACAGCAACATTCCGGTTACGACTGCAGCTACCGACAACGTAGCAGCCGCTGCGCTTGCCGCGGATAAAATGGGTGAATTGATCGGCGGAAAAGGCGAAATCGCAGTTATTGCGCATGACCAAACGAGCCGCACGGGCGTCGATCGCCGCGACGGATTCGTTAAGGAAATCGAAGCGAAATATCCGGACATCAAAATCGTCGACATCCAATACGGCGGCGACCCGCTCAAAGCGACTGACTTGGCTAAAGCCATCATGCAGGCTCATCCGGATCTGAAAGGTATTTTCGGAACGAACGAAGGCGCTGCGATCGGCGTCGTGAACGCGGTAACGGAGCTGAAGAAAGAAGGCAAGCTCGTCGTAATCGGTTATGACTCCGGCAAGCTGCAAAAAGACGCAATCAAGAGCGGTTTGATGGCGGGAGCCATCACGCAAGACCCGATCGGCATCGGCTATTGGGCGGTTAAAGCGGCCGTTCAAGCGAAAAAAGGCGAGACGGTTCCTAAATCGATCGATACCGGCTTCCACTGGTACGACAAGACGAACATCGATAACCCTGACATCGCGGCATTGCTCTACGACTAATATCGGTTTCGCGTTCAAGAGAAGAGGTTGCCCGTATTCGGGCAGCCTCGTCTTTCGTTGTATTCAATCGGCGTTCCGATCGCTTATACTCAGGTTGTATCCCTACAGATCCTTACTGACGCAAGGGGGGCTTCGCAGGCATGTACAAGGTCATCTTGATCGACGATGAAGACGAAGTGCGCGAAGGGATTAAGATAAAGACGCCTTGGGCCGCTTGCGGCTTCGAGCTCGTCGGAGATTTCGAGAACGGACGGGACGCCTGGGAGGCGCTGGAGACGCTGAAGCCGGATGCCGTCATCACGGACATTTGCATGCCGTTCATGGACGGCTTGGAGCTCGCGCAGCGCATCTACGAGCACTATCGAGCGCTAAAGGTCGTTATCGTTACCGGCTACGAGGATTTCGAATACGCGAAGCGGGCGATCAAGCTGAAAGTCAGCGATTATTTGCTCAAACCGCTTAACGCTCAGGAGTTCACCGATTTTCTATCGAAAATGAAGCGGGAGCTCGATGAGGAACGGTCGAGCAAAGACGATCTTACGCGACTTCGCAGCCAGCTGCACCAGAGCTTGCCGTTGCTCAAGGAAAGCTTCCTCGAGAAGCTGGCAAAGGGACAAGTCTCTCAAGACGAGCTGAACGAAGGGCTAGAGGGGTATCGTCTCAAGCTGAAGGGCCAGTCTTGCTTGGCGATGGTAGCGGATCTCGACGCGGCGCGGGGCGACGTAATCGAGCATTCCGAATCAGATCTGGAGCTGCTTCGGTTCGGCGTCTATAACATCGTGCAAGAGATCGTGGAGAGAGAGAACGGAGGCATCGTATTCCGGACGCGCGAGCAAAAAGTATGCGCGTTGCTTACCGGGGAAGAGGCGCATTTGCGGTTGTTCAGCCAGACGATCGCCAGTTATATCCGCGAAAGCGTAGAGAAGTATTTGAAACTGACGGTGAGCGTCGGAATCGGCACCGTTTGCAGCTCGTTGGACCAATTGCCGCGTTCGTTTCAGGAAGCGCTTTCCGCGCTGGATTACAGGTTCATGCTTGGCGGTAATCGGACGCTATGCATTCAGGATATGGAGTTCGGCCGACGCACGGAAGTTAGATATGAGGCGGGGTGGGAAAATCAAGTTATTTCCGCCATGCGCACCGGCAGCATGTCTTGCGTCGTACCGGCTCTGCGCAAAGGCTTAGATGAATTAAGAAATTCAGGCGCGTCGGCCGATCAAGGTTACGGCGCCGTTCATAAGCTGCTTGCTGCGCTCATGAACTGGGTTGCGGAGACGGGTTTAGGCGCCGACAAATCGCTCACGGACGACCTATTCGCCCAAGCGCAGTCGATGAAGACGCTCGACGCGATCCAGAGATGGCTCGAGGACGTATGCTCCCGCATTCTGACGGAGCTTTCGTCCAAGAGATCTAACGTCGTCGACTCCCAGATGAGGGAAGCCGAGCAGTTCATCGGGCGCAATTACATGAACGAAGAGCTGGCGCTTAGCGACGTATGCGGCTTTTTGTTCATGAGCATCAGCTACTTCAGCACGCTCTTCAAGCAACATACGGGTTCGACGTTCATCGAGTATTTGACGCGGATTCGCATCGACAAGGCCAAGGAGCTGCTCGCGGTTACTGCGCACAAAACGTACGAGATCGCTTCCCTAGTCGGCTATAGCGATCCTCATTATTTCAGCGTTATTTTCAAGCGGCATACGGGACGGACCCCGAAGGAATACCGTGTTCTGCAGAAAGGAATTTCCTGATATGCGCTCCCGGCGGCTATTCCGGTTCAAGAGCATACATACGAGCATTGCCATCGCCTTCTCGTGTTTGATCGCGGCGATGACGGCGCTCCTTACCTACAATTCGTACAGGCTCTCGGAGGAAGCCGTAACCGACAGCGCCAGCGCGTATACCGAGCAGCTTATCGATCAGGTGAACACGAACATTCAGACGTACTTGGACAATATGGTGAGCATATCCGACTTGGCTCTCAGCAACGCCGCCTTGGAGAAGGCCGCGATAGACGCCCCCGGGACGCCGAACAGCGCGGACGCGGCCAGCGGGATTAGCCGGTTTTTCCGCTCGATCGTTCACTCGCGCGCGGACATCGCTTCGATTTTGTTCGTCAGCGAAAACGGCTATATCGTTTCCGACCGGGAAGTCGCTTTCTTCAAGCCGCTCGCGGATTTGCAATCGCAAGATTGGTACATAAGCGCGAACAATGCCAAAGGCAAAGTCGTCATCAGCTCCTCCCATGTCCAGCACGTCTATAAACAAGAATATCGTTGGGTCGTATCCATCAGCAGACAGCTAGGCGAACCCGGTACGCCGGGAAGCGGCGTCCTGATGGTCGACTTGAATTTGAACGTCATCAACAACCTTTGCAAGCAAATTCAGATCGGCACGAGCGGCTACGTCTTTATTTTGGACCCCGTGGGCGACCTTATCTATCATCCTCAGCAGCAATTGCTATATAGCCGACTGAAGTCCGAGGCGATTACTACACTGCTCGCTTCAAGCGACAGTTCCGTTCCGTTCAAAGATGAAGACGGCGACCGTAAGCTGTACACGATCCGAACGAACGAGTTCGGCTGGAAAGTGATCGGCGTAACGTACCCGGACGAGCTCGTCGGCAACAAAAAAGAAATCCGCACGACGTCGGTGTTGGCCGCTTTGTTATTCCTTGCGGTGGCGCTAGCGATATCGATCTTCCTATCTTTCCGGTTAACGAAACCGATCAAGCGGCTGGAGAGCCTCATGAAGAAAGTGGAGAAGGGCGACTTCGATATTCGCGTCGAGGTTGAATCCACGGACGAGATCGGCAAGCTGTCGCGATCGTTCAACCTCATGATCGGCAAAATCAAAGAGCTGATGCGCCAGATCGTCCAGGAACAAGAGATGAAGCGGATCAGCGAGCTCAAAGCTATGCAAGCGCAAATTCATCCTCATTTTCTGTACAACACGTTGGATTCTATTATTTGGATGGCCGAGATGGGCAAAATGGCGGAAGTCGTCACGATGACGACCGCGCTCGCGAAGCTGTTCCGCTCAAGCATCAGCAAAGGCGACGAGCTTGTCCCGATCGAAGTGGAGCTCGAGCATATTCATAACTACTTGAAAATTCAAAATATCCGCTATAAAAACAAGTTTACGTACGAGATCGATATCGATCCGGATATTTACGCCTGCAAGACGCTTAAAATCGTGCTTCAGCCGCTCGTCGAGAACGCCATCTATCACGGGCTTAAGCAGCAGGCGGTCATCGGTACGATCCGGATTACCGGCAGAAGAGAGCAGGGGATGATCGTGCTGCAGGTCATCGACGACGGCGTAGGCATGAGCGAGGAGCAGGTGCACGCGCTGACGACGATATTCCGGCTTGGCGATGGCGGCAAAGGCGTCGGATTGCCTAACGTGAACCACCGCATTCGGCTTTATTTCGGAGAAGGATACGGACTGGAAATCGAGAGCGAGCTCGAAGTGGGCACGACCGTCACGCTTCGAATACCGGAAATCGTCTAAGGAGGACGTCGGCATGCGCAACAAAGTAATGTGGAGTCTTGCGGCCGTCGTGCTGCTTGCCGCGATCGGCACCAGGATGTACTCGTTCTTGGGACCGTCTTGGTCCGACAAGGACAGGCCTATTCTGCTCGTCCCGAAAACGATAGACGGGCGCATCGATTTCTGGCAAGTGCTCGGACAAGGGGCGCTTACGGCGGCCAAGGAGTTCGGCGAAGAGGTCAAGACGGTCGGCACCGTATCGGAGTCCGACGTCGACGGACAGATCGCGTTGCTGGAAAGAGCGCTCGAGACGCGGCCGAAGGCGATCGTGCTCGCTGCATCGGATTATAACCGGATCGTCCCCGTCGCCAAGAAGATCATAGAGGCGGGCATTCCGCTCATTACCGTCGATTCGGGCTTAAACGGAGGAATCTCCGAGAGCTTCATCGCGACCGACAACTACGAGGCGGGCAAACAAGCGGGCAGCGCGCTTATGCGGTGGACCGGCAAAGATGCCCGCATCGCGATCATCAGCGTCGTCAAAGTATCGGCGACCGCCATCGAACGCGAAGGGGGCGCGCGGGACAGCTTGAAGGAAGCGGGCGCGACGAACGTGATGAAGGAAACGTATTATTCCAACTCGTCCGAGACGATGGCTTATCAAATCGTCAAGAAGCTGATCGCGGAGAAACCGGACTTGCAGGGCATCGTCTGCTTGAACGAGCCGACGACGGTAGGGGCCGCGAAAGCGGTGAAGGAGTTTGCGTCGGGGAAGGGCATCAAGATGGTCGGTTTCGACAGCTCCACGGATGAGGTCGCTTTCCTGGAAGACGATATCATTCAGGCGATCGTCGTGCAGAAACCTTTCAACATGGGGTATTTGGCCGTTCGGACAGCCGTGAGCGCCAGCAAAGGACATAAGGTCGAATCGTTGATCGATACGGGCTCTCAGGTTATCACGAAACAGAACATGTACGCCAAAGAAAATCAAAAGCTGCTGTTTCCCTTTGACGGTCGATAACAATCCTGTATGATGGGAAAAAGGAAAAACGACCGCATCGAGGGAGACGAACAGAAGATGAACGAAGCGCGCATTCTCGATTTACCCGAAGCTATGATTTTCGACTTGGACGGCACGCTATTCCAGACGGAGACGCTGCTCGAGCCCGTGCACCGGCGCCTGTTCGCGCAACTGCACGCGGAAGGCTTGTACGGGGACGTTGCTCCTCCGATCGAACGCCTGTTAGGCTCGCTAGGCATGCTGCTTTCCGATATTTGGATGAAAGTAATGCCGGACGGCTCGCCGGAAGCGCACGAGCGGGCGAACGAGCTGATGCTGCAATACGAGATGGAAGAATTGGCCGGCGGCGTCGGGCAACTGTATCCGGGCGTAGCCGAGACGCTTGCCGAGCTGCATGAACGCGGCGTTCGATTGTTCATCGCGAGCAACGGCCTGGAGACATACGTGAAAGGCGTACCGGACGAGCGGGGGATCGGACATTTGTTCGAGGGCAAGTATAGCGCGGGGGAGTTCGGCACGAAGTCGAAGGTCGACCTTGTTCGCAAATTGCTGGATACATATGGCGTGAAATCGGCATGGATGGTCGGTGACCGTTCGTCAGACGTCGCCGCCGGCAAGGAGAACGGCTTGTTCGTCGTCGGGTGCGATTACGCGGGCTTCGGACGCGAAGGCGAGCTGGACGGCTCGGACGCCGTCATCGGCGCGTTCCCGGAGCTGCTGGCGCTTTTGCCTCGTTGAACTTTATACGATCGTTAATGCTGGCGTCCATCGAATACGTGGATTTGAACAAGTAGAACATCAAAGGGGCTTGCTCGCAAGGTCGTTCTCGACCTGCGGCAAGCCCCTTCGCGTTAATAGAGAATGCCGTACGGATCCGCGTCGCTATAATAACGATGCTCGGCGTCCGCTGCGCGATGCTCCGTCCCCAACGTTTGTCCGCCGGCCGTCTTGTGCTCCGCGGACAACGACGATTTGTGGCTGAGCGAGCTTCTGCGCTGCTGGTACACCCATAGCCCGTATTCGATAGGCCGCACGATCGCCTTGCGATAGACGTCGCGTTCTCCTACTTTGCTGAACACTTCGCGCGAAGGCTTCGGATTCACTTCCAGCAGCCATATTTTACCGCTTCTGTCGATGGCCAGATCGAGCGCCAGCTCGCATAGCGAACTATAGGTCGACTCCAAATGCCGCGCGACGTTCACGCCAAACGTTTCCGCGGTAGATTTGATTTGCGCGATCGCGGAATCGCCGCCGACCCATTGCTTAAGCAACGCGTTCATCGAAGCGGCTTGCCCGCCACCGTGCAAGTTGGAGGTGATGCTGCCCGCCGGTCCGATCCGGCCCGCGCAGCCCGTCACTTCCCAAGCTCCGGATCCGTTTTTCTGCACGAGCATCCGATAATCGTGCACGCGTCCGTTAGGCAGCTTAATGTTAAGCCCCTGCTGAGCGATGTACCGATCCCCGTGCATATCCCAGCTTCGGATCGCGCCGTGCAAATTTTGACCGGATACGACTTTCGGACTGACGATGCCGCGCGAATGGTTGCGGCCTTGCAGCAAGAACGAGCCGTCCGTTTTGCGATCGATGCGAAGAATGCCCCGTCCGCCGGTGCCGTTAATCGGCTTCACGTACACCGTCGAAAATTTACGGAGCAGCGAAGTAACATCCTCGGGAGATTGGTACAGTCTCGTTACGGGCAAATGACCGCGGAAGGAAGATACTTTGGACAGCGTTTTGTATACCGTCCATTTGTTTCTGAGCGGACGATTGAGAAAGATCAAATGCGAGTAACGCTTACGGAAAGCAAGAAGCTGCTGGAACCGGTGGCTTCGCTGGATGCGGCAACGGTCGTAGATGACATGTGGGAACCTTACCCACTTCCGGCTCCAGCTTCCCGTCTCTGGCTTGAAGAAGAGCGCGTGAATTCGGCCGTTGCCGTCGTCGACGTCTTGCGGGGTGAAGACGAATACTTGCATGCCGAGCCGCTTGCCTGCCGCTATCATTTTCTCGTATACGGGTCGTTCTTCGAGCGCCTTGTTATCGTTCAAATACAAAGTGAGGATACCAAGCACCGGTTGCGACACGCTGCATTCACCTCCCCGTCGCCTCGGCCTGGTCGGCGGAAGGCGCCGTACCGGCATCGCGTTTCCAGACGAAGCGCAGCGTCGGCTTCCCTGTCGGACCGGTCTCGAGGCCGACGGCGACGAGTCCGGCGGCGAAGCACATCGCGACGCTGGCGGCATTATCGATGGCGACGTTGCAGGTCAATCGCTCCCACGGCTCCGCCAATTCGCTTAGCAGCTGACGGCCGACGCCGCGTCCCCGGAGCGCCGGATGAACGGCGACGAGGCATACGGATTCGCCGAATTTTTCGGCGAAAGCGACGCCCGCCGGGCAGCCGCCTTGCGTATAGGCTACGGCGATGGCGGTGCCCGGGCTGGCAAGCTCCGCTTCGCCGGCGAGCAACAGCTGCTGCCATGCATGGCCGGTAATGCGGCGTTCGCCATGGCGTCTTACGAACCGAAGCAGCAGAAACCGCTGTTTATCCCATTCGACCGGATCGAGGCGCCTGTATTGCAAGTTGACGCTCATAGGGCAGCGCCCCCTTTGGTGTCTTTCTTCAACTGGTGAAGGTATAGACTATATTGGAAAATACGCTCCAAAGACTTGTTGCGGATGTGCGGCTCGTCGAATTTCATCGGCTTGGAGTTAGCCTCGAAAAACCAAACATGGCCCGTGCTATCGATTCCGAGATCCATGGACATTTCGCACAGCCTCGTATGGGAAGATCTCTCGATCTGCCGCGCCAGCGTCAACGTCGTCTCGCGTACTTTGTCTAGCACCTTTGCTGTTTTGTCGCGGCCGAAAATCGTCGTGAGCAGCCTCTCCGGATCTTCGATATAGCCGCCGCGCGGAACATGGGTCGTTATGCTGGAATCGCCGGCGACCCGGGCACCGATGCCCGTTACTTCCCACTTGCCCATTCCGTTTTTTTGAATGAGCGCCCTAAGATCGAATGGCCGGTCCTTGACGGAGGCAAGAGCGATGCCTTGTTGCGCGATATAAGGCTCGCCGAGAATGGCGGATTGCTTCAGCACTTTGCCCCACAGCCGTTTGAGCGTCGTGCAATGGTAGGTGGAGCTGCCTTTTTCCTCTTGGATTTGCAGGCGATAAGGCATGTTTTTCTCCGGTTGTACTTTCACCGTCATTATCCCCACCCCGGCTTTGCCCCGAATCGGCTTCAAGTAGAGAAGCCGGTGCTTGCGGAGCAGGCCGGTCAGAACGGCGGGGCGCGTAAGCTGGCGGGTTTCGGGAATGTACGCGCGCGTCATCCTGCTTTGGTTCAGCCATTGGAACAGCGACCATTTGTTGAAAAAACGCCGGTTGAACAGCTTGATCCCGGGTTGTCTTGAGATCGCCGCCAGCTTGCGTTTCACCCGTAAGAGCCGTTCGTCCTCGCGTTGCGGGATCCGGTTATAGACGACCGTGGGACGCGGAAACCAGGCCGCGCTCCACGATTCGCTGTCCGATTCGTACGTATAGCCGAGCACGCGCGGCGCATTCAGCTTCAAATCTTTGGTCGTCACCACGTAGGTGGTGATGCCCATCTTTTTGCCGGTTTGCAGCAAATCCGCGAAGTTGCTTCGGTTGCCGCGGAACAGTTGCAGGTCGTCGTCGATCGTTAAAATGGCAACGACGGGCAAATCCGCGGTCGTCTCGACGATAAGCGGCTTAGTATCGAGGGATTTCGGAATAATCAAGCTTCATCCCTCCTGCGGAACTTGCTCAAATACATGCAATGATCCAAGATGAACTCGAGAGAAGCTTTGCCTTGCTCCTTCAGCGCAGGATGCTTGAAGATCGACCGGCCCGGCTTGGCGTTCGCTTCGAACATCCATACCGCGCCGTCCCGGTCGATGCCGATGTCGAGACCGAGTTCGCCGAGCGTGTGCGGATAGTTTCGTTCGATCGATTCCGAGAGCTTTACCGCGACGTCCTTCGCTTCCTTCAGAACCGTTTCGGCTCGGTCGCCGAACGTACGGCTAAGCGCTTGCTCGGGCGTCATAAGGGAACCGCCGTTTTTGATATGGGTCGTGACGCTGCCCCTGCCGGCTTTCTTCGCGCCGATGCCCGCGACGACCCACTGGTTCCGTCCGTCCTTATGCATGTGGAACCGGAAGTCGATCGGGCAATTGTCGATTTCGACGAGCCGTATGCCTTGTTGCACGACGTAGCTGCTCAAGCCGCTGCCGTGTCTTGCGCGCAGCATCTTCATGAGGCTGGCGAAGTTGCTGAAGCGAAGCAGCACGTTGCCGCCGTTGCGACGGTAGCGGACGAAGTAACCTCTGCGAGGATGATAGGTCAGACGATAGATGCCGATCCCGAGACTTCCAGCCGTCGGTTTATAGTAGAGGAATTGATGCTTCTCGAGCAGTTCCCGAATGCGTTCGGCCGACGGATTGTTGACCGATTCCGGCAGGTGACGCAGCGCTTCCACGTCGTTATCGAGCAGTTTATAGACGTCGGATTTATTGAAGAAGCTCCAGTTGAAGAAGGGGATTCTTTTCTTCAGGAAGCGTTCCCTGAGCGAAGTAATAGGCATCGTCGTTTCCGCGCGCCGGCTTGTAAGCCGGTTGTAGACGACGTCGGGCAACGGGACGACCCGTCTGACCCAGCCTCCTCCTCCGTCTAAAAACCAGGCATGCACCGTTTCTTGCTGCCAATTGATGTCGCGCGGCGTGAAGGCGAAGAAGTACGCCTTTTTTTCTCCGAGTCGAAGGAGCTCGCGGACGAAGCCGGTGCGATCGCCGAATGGAGCGGATGC
This sequence comes from Cohnella yongneupensis, assembly GCF_042655785.1. Lineage (NCBI taxonomy): Bacteria > Bacillati > Bacillota > Bacilli > Caryophanales > Paenibacillaceae > Cohnella > Cohnella yongneupensis. Next base: position 88,757 of record NZ_JBHSNC010000024.1, on the reverse strand, counting down.
CGAGCGCACGCCGTCGGTAAGGACGCCGATCAGCGGTCCGAGCTGAATTTCGTCGTTGTCGTCGTTGGCGACGTAGACGTTGCCCGTCTTCGGAATTCTTACGGAACGCCGCAAACCGGCGGACATATAGACGTGATTGCCTTTGCGCTTAATCAACCTCACGGTAGCGGGAACCGTATCCCGTCCGAGCTTCACGTTCACCGATTTACGTCCGCTCAGCTTAAGCAGCTTCGCAAGCGGGCTGGAAAACCATACGATACGCTCGGGCTGCTGGGTGAAATGGACGTTACAAATGGTCAAACTCATGGATTACCCTCCCAGATGGTCGAAGCAGAATCGTGCTGGCGTAAGACAACGGCCGTACGACGGCTTGCTGGGTCGCCTCTTTGCCGGCTGAGCCCATCGCCGCGCGTCCCGGCTTGGAGTTAGCTTCCAAAAACCACAATTTTCCGCTTCGGTCAACGCCGAAGTCAAGTCCGATTTCCGCGAATCTTCCGAACGACTCCTCGCACCAGCTGGCAAGCCGGAGCGAAATCGCGCGAATTCGTTGCTCGACCGTTCGGGCGCGCTCCTCGCCGAGCAGCGGCTCGAGTACGTCGCCGGGATGCATCGCGCGGCCTCCGCCGTGTAAATTGGCGGTTACCGTGCCTGCCGCGCCTACTCGGGCGGCGACGCCGGTTACCGTCCAGCGCCCGGATTTGTTTTTTTGCAGGAGCGATCTTAGATCGAACGGTTTTCCGTCCGCGGTATGAAGCTCCAGCAAAGGCTGCATGATATAGGCGTGAGATCCGATCCAGCGGTGGAGTCGGTTCAATGCGTCCTGCTCCGTTGCGGCCGTAAAGGAGAACGAGCGGTTGCTGCTCGTGCGTCCGGCCAATTCGACTTTGCCGTCGTTGTCTCTCTTGTACGAGATGACGCGTTTGCCTTGGCTGCCCGCCACGGGCTTCAGAAACGCGGAGCCGTCGTGCTCGCGAAGCCATGCGCGCAAGGAATGGGGTCCTTTGTATGGAGCGGTTGGAGGGACGAGTGCAGCGTACGCCGGGTCGCGGGCAAGCATTTCGCCGACTTTGCCTTTATGCGGCAACCGGCTGTTCAAGAAAATAAGCGCGCGAGCGGCTCTAATGCGCCCGAGTGCAACCTGAAAACGCCGCTTCTCCACTTCGGTGGCCGGCCAAGCGCGATCGTAGACGACGCGGGGCAGCTTCCTCGCCCGCGCGATCCAGCGCTGCTCGCGCTTGTTCCAGGTCCATCCTCTAACGGAGTCGCTGCGCGCATCCCAAGTCCATGGCGCAAACACGACTAACGCAATGCCGATCGCGTCCGCGACCAGACTTAGCCGGCGAATGTACGCGCCTTCGGCGAACGGCGCGATGCCGTCTCGCTCGCATACGAGCACGCCGAGCGCGGATGGGCTATCGCTTAATACGAACGACTTAGAATCCGGAAATAAAGCGAGCATATTGAATGATCATCCGCACGGAAGGGCGGATTTTCCCCTCTGTTAATGGTGTGTTGTCGTTCTTGGACGGCTTAGAATTCACTTCCAGAAGCCATACTCTGCCCGACGTATCCAATGCAAGGTCGATGCCTAGCTCCGCGAAATGCGCGGGAATGTGTGTATCGATGCCTTTGGCGATGTCCAAAGAGGCTTTCTGAAGGCGTGCCGAAGCGTCTCCGCGGTGCATGGCGGGCAAATTGGACTTCGATACGGCTTCCCGTACCGTCGCTAATGTACCGCCGCGCGCCAAATTCGAGACGAAGTGGTGATTGCCCGCCGTTCGGCTGACGATGGACGTAATGGTCCACTTGCCGGTCAAGTTTTTATGCGTTAGCGCCCGGAAGTCCACGGGACGGCCGCCGATCTCGATAAGCGCCAGTCCTTGCTGAATCAGGAAGCGATTCGCCTTCATGTTGGTGGCGATCGCGGCGAACAGCTTCGTCAAGCTGTTGAACGGTTGTTTTCTCGTTCCGTTGACGGTCGCGAACGATGCCTGCCAGCTTTCGGGACCGACTCGCGTAATGCGGATGATGCCTTTACCGAGACTTCCTCTCACGGGCTTAAGAAACACGGAGCTGTACCTGGCGCACATGCTTTTGAGCTGATTGACGTTATGAAGCGAGTGCGATTCGGGCAAATACTTAAGCAACGAGCTGTCTTTCTTGAGCGCGTCGAACACTTCGGACTTGTCGAGGAACTTCTCGTTGAACACTTTCCCGTTGTACCGGTGCTTGATTTCTTTCAGAAACGATTGGACGATCGGCTGATTTTCGAGTTTTCGGGACGTCAGGCGATTGTTCACGACGTCGGGAGCGGGAAGCGTCAGCTTGTGCCAGCCTTTCGTGTATACCCATCCTTCGACGGTAGATAGGTTAGCGCCTATCGCGCCCGGAGTAAAGAAATACACGTATGCGCCTTGGGACCGGCAAGCGTCGGTAAGCTCCCGGCAGAACATCGTAATGTCGCCGAACGGTTTATCCGTCTGGCTAGGATGTTCCCGGCTAACGAGCACGCCGATGAGCGGCCCCATGTGCAACGTTCGCGAGACCGGATTGAATCGCAGGCGCACCGTAGTGCCGGAGAAGATGCCCATCCGTCTCGCTAACGTTTGGCTCATCCGCAGTCCCGCGAACTTAGGCACGGGAACGAAGGTGACGGCGTGGCGAAATGATCCGAACTGGATGTAAACTTGCTGCTGGGCCGTAATTTTCCACGTTTTCATCAGCGATTCCGCCAGCATCAGGACATCATCGGACAAAATGCTGGAGCTGACGATGTGGACATCGATTTTCGGGGTGGACATTCTCTTACTCCTTCCACCGTTTCGATTGCCATGGCAAGGCTTTGGTAGGCTCCTTCCCGGGGGCTCGCGAGAATACTCCATTGTATGAGGACAGATATCTATCGGTGATTGACCTATCAGATTAGGACGGGGGTGAATTGAAGTTGGGTTATTCGAACGATGGCGATCATTCGGCATCGGATGCAGCGCCGGATGGGCTCGGAGACCGCAAAGCGGACCATATCCGCATTTGTTTGGAGGAGCCGGTCGAAGGGCGCGGAGTGACGAACGGCTTCGGAGAGTACCGGTTCAAGCATGCGGCGCTCCCCGAGCTCGACCTCGCGGACGTTCAGCTGGAGACGGCATTCATGGGGCATCGGCTCGGCGCTCCGTTGCTCGTCAGCAGCATGACCGGCGGTTCTCCGGAGACGGGGCGCATTAACCGGACGCTTGCCGCGGCGGCGGAAGCGCAAGGGTGGGCGATCGGTCTCGGGTCCGTCAGATCGGCGCTGGAGCATGATCGGTTGGCCGACACGTTCCAAGTACGCGGCGAGGCGCCAACGGCGCTGCTCTTTGCGAATTTGGGCGCCGTGCAGCTGAATTACGGCATGGGCGTCGAGTATTGCAGGCGAGCGGTAGAGCTGGCGGAAGCCGATATGCTCGTCTTGCACCTGAATGCCCTACAGGAGGCGTTCCAGCCGGAAGGGAATACGAATTTCGGCGGCTTGCTTCGGCGGATCGAGGACGTTTGCCGAAAGCTCGAGGTGCCGGTCGGATTGAAGGAGGTCGGTTGGGGCATCGACGGTGAAACCGCGCGACGGCTTAAGAACGCGGGGGCGGCGTTCATCGACGTGGCTGGCGCCGGCGGAACGTCTTGGAGCCAAGTCGAGAAGTACCGCAACAAAGATCCGAATAGACGGGAAGCCGCGGAAGCGTTCGCCGATTGGGGCATTCCTACGGCGGAGTGCGTTCGCGAGACGCGCGCCGCGCTTGACGGGAGTTATCCCCTCATCGCTAGCGGCGGATTGCGCAGCGGAGTAGACGCCGCCAAAGCGATCGCGCTTGGCGCGGACTTGGCGGGATTCGGCCGGATGCTGCTGCAGGATGCGGTAGCGTCCGTCGAATTGTTGTCGGCAAGGCTCGCTCGCGTAGAACTGGAGCTGCGGACGGCGATGTTCGCGATAGGCGCCGGCAGTATCGAAGTGCTGAAGGGGACGGAAAGACTCGTGAGAAGATAAAGCTCGCGCACGTATCCGTTTGGCTTGTCTTGGCAACGATTGGCGATTCGGTTACTATGGCTAAGGAGTAGAAGGACATGGCTGAAAGGTCGAAGGCCGTAGGGAGGCGAACGCAATCATGACGGATAGAACGAATGCATGGACGAAGCTAGCCGGCGGCTGGATTCAGGTAAAGGTGCCGTTGCCGTTCGCGCTGAAGTGGGTGAACAGCTACCTGTTGCCCGAAGAAGACGGACTAAGCTGGACGATTATCGATCCGGGCTTGCATACGGACGATACGATAGCTTTCTGGGAAAAGACGGTGGCGGAATGCGGCATTGCTTGGTCAAGCATCGTCCGAATCGTGCTCACGCATCATCATCCGGACCATTACGGCTTAGCCGGGTGGTTTCAACAACGATCCGGGGGCGCGCCGGTCTACATTTCGCGAATTGCGCTGGACGCGGCGATCCGCTTATGGGGAGAAGGGGAGACGTTCTCGGATGAGCTGACCCGAGCGTTGATCGCGAACGGGCTTGCGCCGGAGCTGGAAGCGGACATGCGGGAGCATCTCTTCTCTTTCAGAGCCAGAGTCTCGCCGCACCCGACCGACGTTCGAATCCTTGAGCCCGGCGGGCGGATTCGCATGGGAGGCGCGGAATGGCTTATGGTTCGAGGCGACGGCCATGCGCCTTGCCATCTGAGCTTTTATGATCCGGTCGCCAAGCAGCTCCTATGCGGGGATCAGGTGCTGCCGGATATTTCTCCTAATATCGGCTGGATGCCGAACGCGGACGACAATCCGCTCGGTTCTTTCCTGGATAGCATTGCCGCGATGCGTTCGCTGGAGGTGGAGATGGCTTACCCGGGCCATCGCGATCCGTTCCCGGATTTTCGCAAACGGGTGGAACAATTGCTCGAGCATCATGAACGCCGTTTAGCCAAAATGACGGAGCTCCTCGGCGACGTCTCCGTATCGGCGTTCGAAATGTGCGAGCTGCTGTTCGGACCTAAACTCCGGAGCAACGCGCACCAGCTCAGGTTCGCGCTGGCGGAGACGATCGCGCATTTGATCGTGCTGGAGCGGCGGGGCGTCGCTAGACGCATCGAGGAAGCCGGGCGGATTCGGTATGAAAGAACCGGATAGACGCTGTCGATCGACTGCGATAGACTATTCCCATAAGCATGCGCCGTACCATCGGATCTAGAATTCGGCGGGACGGCGCTATTTTTATTTTCGAGAGGGGATCGGGTAAGCACTCTTGGAGGGTGGCATTGAGCGCAGAACAGCTCTTCGTCTTGTTTAGCTAGTTGTCGTTGATAGTTCAAGCTCACTTGCATGGCTCGTTTAGTTGCGCCGGCAGCATTTAAATAGCCTGTAATAGAGAAAAACCGCCGATTAGTTGCATTAATAGCAACTAATCGGCGGTTTCGATTGCCCCGCGGGTTCTCGGTCGGATTTAGTTGCGGTTTAAGCAACTACGTAGAGCCGCAAACGTCGTAGGGCGGATTTAGGTGCGCATCAAGCAACTAAATCTGATACCCTACGCAATCGCGTGCCCTCACCGCACCTCACCCCGATGCTCCGCCCTCATCCAAAGCTTCCTGAACCGCCTCGCGCTCCGCTTGCTTGCGATGCGCAAGACGGCTCGATGCCGCTGCCGCGATCGCGCCGACGATGTCGTCGAGGAACGTATGAATTTGACCGCTGCTCTTGTCGTTCAATTTCTTGAGCACGCCGGGCTTGAATTTATCGATATAGCCAAAGTTGGTAAACCCGATGCTGCCGTAGACGTTAACGATGCTAAGCGCAAGTATTTCGTCGCACCCGTACAGCCCTTCGTCGTATTTGATCATGTCCTGCAGCGGAGGGAGCAGCTTGCCTTCCTCTGCCAGCAAATCCAGCTGGATGCCGGTTAGGATGGCATTTTGCACTTCGCGTTTGGACAATACCCGTTCCACGCTGGCCACGCATTCCGCAAGCGTAAGCTCGGGAAAATAATCTTTTTGCAGGAGCATGACCAGCTGTCCGATCTGTTCCTTCGTTACCCCGCGTTTCGTAAGCCACTCTTCGGTCGATTGGGCGACGAATTTGCTGTTCAGACGATAGACGTTCGGTTCTGACATGAACAACACCTCTCTTCTTGGCGGATGAAGCTTCCGCATGCGAATCGGAGTCTCTCGAGGACAAACCATACATAATTGTCCAGGGGGCTCGTATACATAGTACTACAAAATAGGGATGCGAAGAACCGACGGTCCCTAGTGGGAGGAATAGAAGATGAAATCGAAATTCGATCGGATCATTAAGCGAAAAATGGCGGCGTCCGTCCTGCTGCTGCTCCCATTAATCGCGGCTTGCACGCAAAACGGCAACAACCAGCAAAACGCGGCGGTAGACCCTCCGCCGTCCGACGTCGAGAATATGATGCTTGGCGACTCCGACGGAACGGCCGAGGACGTGTCCCTGAACAAGGATCAGCTTACCGTATATCTTATGGACCGGAACGGGTATTTGGCACCGATGACGCTCGGCGTTAATTTAGCGGGCGAGTCCCCGTCCGAGGCAGCGGAACAAGCGATCGCTTGGATGACATCCGACGACAAATTGAAGGATCAGCTTCCGGAAGGCTTTACGGCGATATTGCCCGCGGGCTTGAAGGCGGACGAAGTTAAAGTCGACGATGCGAAAGGCGCGATGACGATCGACTTCGCGGCTCCTCTGCCAGGGATGATCGCCGCGGATGAACGCCACATGCTCGAGGCGATCGTCTGGACGATGACCGAGCTTCCGGGCATTAACCAAGTTAAGCTTACCGTCGCCGGCCAGCCGCTGCGCAGTCTCCCTTCCTCGGGAATGCCCGTGTACGACGTATTGACCCGCGCGATCGGCATTAACGTCGAGCAAGCGAAGGGCGTCGACCTGAACCGCTCGATGGCAGTTACCTTATACTTCTCGTCGCAATCGGCATCGGGAGAAGGTTACTTCGTGCCGGTGACCCGCGTCATCGATAGGTCCGCCGACCGTGCCCGCGCGGCATTGGAGCAGCTTATTAAAGGACCGTCGGACGGAAAAACGCTGCAGCCCGTGCTGAAATCCGCGATGACGATCGAGCAATTGAGCCAACTGGCCGATACCGTCAACGTATCGTTGAAGGACGACAGCTGGCAGCCGAACTCCGACGTGTCCGCGGACATGATGGAGGCGCTAGTGCTGACGTTGACGGAAGCAACCGGCGCGCCGCAAGTACGGGTCGTCATGAACGGCGACGATTCCTTCTTGGATTCAAAGGATCGGAATTTCGATCAACCGGTTCTGCGCCCTACCGTCGTCAATGCATTGAAAGGTTAAACGTACCCGGGATATTCGGATGCGCCTTCGGTTGGCCTGTTGGCCGCGGAGGCGCATTTTGCGTACGCTCAGCCAATTGTTTCCATGCTCCTAGAATGCCCGAGTTGGAAAACTTAATCCAGAACGCGGGTATCCGCTCTGGATGCTTTTGTCCGGATACTCTGGTAGAATGGGTAAGATTCAGTACGTGGGAGGCATATAACGATAATGAGATCCGATGGTAGACAGCCCGGTGACTTGAGATCTTTCTCCGTCACCCTACACCCGAATAAATATGCGGAAGGCTCCGTGCTCATCGAAGCCGGGGACACGAAAGTGTTATGCACGGCCAGCGTCGAAGAGAGAGTGCCGCCGTTCTTGAAAGGGCAAGGCAAAGGCTGGGTTACGGCAGAATACTCGATGTTGCCTCGCGCAACTCATTCGCGCAATCAGCGCGAGTCGGCCAAAGGCAAGCTTACCGGCAGGACGATGGAAATTCAGCGTTTGATCGGTCGCGCGCTTCGTTCCGTCGTGAATTTGAACGCCCTTGGCGAAAGGACGATCACGCTGGACTGCGACGTGCTGCAGGCAGACGGCGGCACCCGCACGACGTCGATTACCGGCGCGTATATCGCGTTGGCGCTCGCCATACATAAACTGGATAGCACCGTGAAATTCGGTAATTACCCGCTGACGGACTATCTGGCATCGATTAGCGTCGGCGTCATGCAAGAGACTCCGGTCGTCGACTTGAACTACGAAGAGGATTCGAAAGCTAAAGTCGACATGAACGTAGTCATGACGGGCGCGCGCGCGTTCGTCGAAGTACAAGGCACGGGCGAGGAAGCTCCTTTCTCCCGTAAAGAGTTGGACGCTATGCTGTCGCTGGCCGAAGAGAGCATTCTGAAGCTGATCGAGCTGCAAAAGGATACGCTCGGAGCGGCTGGCGCGCGGATCGGCGGAGGCAAGGCATGATCGAACGCGGCGGAACGCTGGTGATCGCGACCCGCAACGGCGGCAAGACGAAGGAGTTTCGCGAAGCGTTCGGCGCTCTCGGCATCGAAGTGAAAGACTTGCGCGAGATCGACGGCGTGCCGGACATCGAGGAAACCGGAACGACGTTCGCGGACAACGCCTTCATTAAAGCGAAAGCGGTAGCGGACATCATCAAGCTGCCTGTACTGGCCGACGATTCCGGCTTGTGCGTCGATGCGCTGGACGGGGCGCCCGGCGTTTATTCCGCCCGCTACTCGGGCGAAGGCGCGACGGACGCGAAGAACAACACTAAGTTGCTTCGGGAGTTAACCGCCGCAGGAGCGAGCGTTCGCGCGGACGGCGTGCCGGATGCACATAGCACGGCGCGATTCGTATGCGCGCTGGCGATGTACGATCCGGCGGACGATAGCCTGGTGCAGGTGGAAGGCACGATCGAGGGGTTCATACTCGGCGAGCCTCGCGGCGAAGACGGCTTCGGGTACGACCCGCTGTTCTGGGTGCCGGTCCACGGCAAGAGCATGGCCGAACTGACCGTTGCGGAGAAAAACGCGATCAGCCATCGCGGCAACGCGATCAAGAAGCTTATCGCGCGGTTGCAAAGTTAGCGACATTATAGAAGGACCGTATGGAGCGCACGGGATGTGACGCACATACGGTTCTTTTTTTGCTATTTATAACGATATCCCCGTCGCTCAGGAAGACACACCATCATTGTTTTATCGGATTTTCACGGTATAAAGGCACATATGCCCTTAAACGCGTCGCAGGATCGGGATTTCATGGAATAGAGGCACATATGCCCTTAAACGCATCGGAGGATCGGGATTTCATGGAATAGAGGCATATATGCCCGTAAACGCGTCGCAGGATCGGGATTTCATGGAATAGAGGCACATATGCCCTTAAGGGAAGTGTAACCGCGGAAATCGAGGTTGCAGCGTGGAAACAGGAAAACGGAGGAAGTGTAACCGCGGAAAGCAAGGTTGCAGCGTGGAAACAGGTGAGCGGAGGAAGTGTAACCTCGGAAAGCAAGGTTGCAGCCGGACCGGAGCTAGTTCATCTTGAGTAAAAACAACAATCCCCCTCGCTACCTGAGCGAAGGGGATATCGTTGTAAAGGGACATTTTACGATACGTCATAATGCGCGCTAACTCCCTACAATACAATCCGCACCTTATAGTGCCTGAGCCAGAAGTCCATCTGCAATAAGTAGGCGAACAACTGCGGGCCGGACATGAGCTGTCCGAACCATGGCAAATGCGAGCTCGAATCCGGATTAGCGGCCAGCTCCCGAACGCGCGTCGTATTAATGAGCGGCAACAACGGACAGGTTGGATCGTCGAGCCGATCCAGTAATCGCGAGCGGACGGCGATCAAATAGTTAGGGTTGTGCGTTTTCGGATAAGGACTCTTTTTGCGATACAGCACGTCATGAGGAAGAACGCCTTCGAGCGATTTTCTTAAAATACCTTTTTCGCGGCTTCCCGCGGTCTTTATTTCCCAAGGAATATTCCAGACGTATTCGACAAGCCGGTGATCGCAATACGGAACACGAACTTCCAATCCGACGGCCATGCTCATCCGGTCTTTGCGATCGAGCAGCGTCGGCATGAAGCGGGTTACGTTCAAGTAACTCATTCTCCGCATCCGTCTGCGCGCCTCGTCCTCGCCCGGCAATTCCGGCACTTCCCCGATCGCTTGCGCGTAACGGTCCGCCAAATACACGTGCGGCTGCAGCTTCTCGCGTAGCTCCGGAGACAGCAATCCCGCGCGCATCCCCGTGGCTAGCGACCAAGGGAACGTCTCCGCTTTGAGCGCCTCCTCGCGATGGAACCACGGGTAGCCCCCGAAGATTTCGTCGGCTGCTTCGCCGGAAATCGCTACGGTCGCTTCCTTCTTGATCTCGCGGCAAAACAACAACAGCGAAGCGTCGATGTCCGCCATGCCCGGTAAATCCTTCGCGAGCACTGCCGCCTCTAACGCATCCACGAGCTCCGGCGTATCGAATTGGACGGGGTGGTGGACGGTGTTCAAGTGCTGACTCATGCGGGTAATCCAAGGCGCATCGGCGTTCGGTTGGAAATCGTGAGATTTAAAATGCTTATCGTTGTCTACGTAATCGACGGAGAACGTGTGAACGTTGCCTTGTCCTTCCCGTTCGTAATAATCGACGGCTAGCGCGGTCAAGGCGCTAGAATCCAGTCCGCCCGACAATAACGTGCAGACGGGGACGTCGGACACCAGTTGCCTTTCTACCGTATCCTTCAGCAGCGCGCCGACCCGCTCGGCCGTCTCGGCTTCGTCGTGCTCATGCGGGGCGCTCTCCAATTGCCAATAGGCGGTCGTGCGCATGCCGTCGCGATCGTACAGCATGCAATGTCCCGGTTTCAGCTCGAAAAAATCGCGCCATACGCCATGACCCGGCGTTCTCGCCGGTCCGATGACGAACAACTCGGCAAGACCTTCCGCGTCCACTTCCGCAGGGACGTCCGGGTGCGCCAGAATCGCCTTCGGTTCCGAGCCGAACAGCAACCGTCCTTCTTCCCGCCGATAAAAAAGCGGCTTGACGCCAAGCCGGTCCCGCGCCATAAATAGCTTTTCTTCATCGGTCTGCCAAATCGCGAACGCGAAAATCCCGTTGAATTTCTCCACGCATACCGGTCCCCATTCCACGTAAGCCAGCAACAATACTTCCGTGTCGCAGGTCGTGCGGAAGCGGTAGCCGTGCGTCTCTAGCTCCTTGCGAAGCTCAGGCGCATTATACAATTCGCCATTGTAGACGACGACGCAATCATGGTGATCGGCGTTTTTCGTAGGACGAATCATCGGCTGCGCCCCGTTGGCGGGGTCCATGACGGACAACCGGCGATGCCCGAACGCGCAATGCCGCGACAGCCAGGTTCCGGCCGCGTCAGGACCTCGCAATTCCAACGTTTCGGTCATTTTCTCGATCGTATCCGCCTGCTTCGTTAGATCGTTATTCCAATCGATCCAGCCGGTTATTCCACACATGCGACTTCACCTCACCAGATGATATGCGAAATAAGGCATAAAATGTATGTCCGCGGGGAGAAAATACATTACGGAAACGGTACGATACCGGGAAAGGAGACCTCATGGCCTAATGACTGAAGCCCATGTGCCGGACAGCGATAGGAAGACGTATTACGTCTCGGTCGGAGCGGGACAAGTATTGGAAGATAAAGAGGCGGCTCCGTTCGAGCTCGTCATTCGCGCAAACGAGGAGGAGCTTAACCAATTGCAGGAGCTGTTCGAGGAGACGTCCAGCACGGACGAAGCGGGCGCATTCACCCTCGAAGGCAGCCCTATGGTAAGCGATTCCCCGGAAGACGCGACATACGACGGGCTCATCCATAGCGTGTACGAATTGCTCTATGAGCTGGGCACCGATGAGACGAAACGCCATATCGAGTCGATGGGTATTTTACATTGAACAAACGGGGGAGATCCGCGCGATGATTACGGTTCGCGATGCCCGGTATTGCAGGGTGCTGGACCGCGGGGGGCATCGGCTCGCCGAAGTCGAGGTGTACACGGGACATCCGAGAGATCCGCAGCTGGTTGCCTATTTCAGCGTCGACTCGAACGGCGCGTTCAAATTGGAGAACGTGTTGACGAACGACGCGGACGCCGAGATCGATTGGTTCGATAACAATATGCATAGCGCGATGTACGACGTCTCGCCGCAAATTTTTTCGGGACCCGACCATTTGGGACTGTTCGACCGGAAAGATTTTGCCGCTCAATTGTTAGCCCGCGAAGGAGTAAAGGAAGCGCTCGAAAGGAACCTTAAGCGGGAGGCCGATTAACGAGGAGGAACAACCATGGCGGACAAATTCAAGAAGAACGACGGCAATAAATACGCCAACCAGGGAGATCAATACGCGCAGCAAGTCATCAAAAAGCGCGACGAGCTCCATCCCGCGCAGAACAGTCCGGCGAGGCCGCACAATCGGTAATCAAATAGGCTTTGCATGAAGCAGGGTCGCCCGAGGAGAAGTTTTTATTCTCCTTGGAGCGACCCTTTTTCTCATGGTTGATTTGGTTTCACCCCTACTTTAGCGCGGTCAGAACGACGCCGATGGCAATGAGCCCGACGCCTGCCGCATTCATATAGGAGATTCTTTCTCCGAGGAAGAAATACGCCAGTACGACCGCGAGGACGACGCTTAGTTTATCGATCGGTCCGACTTGAGCTACTTTACCCGTTTTGAGCGCGAGAAAATAAAACAGCCAAGATAGCGCGCCCGCCGCCCCGCTTAGCAGGATGAAGAACATCGCTTTGCGCTGGGCGACGATCTCGCCGAGCTGCCCGAATTTTCCTTGCACGAGGACGACGCCGAGGAGGAATACCGTCATCACGACCGCGCGGATCGCCGTCGCGGCGTTAGCGTCGATATCTTTCAGGCCGAGCTTGCCGAAAATCGCGACCAAAGCAGCGGTAGCCGCGGACAATAACGCATATACGAGCCACATTCCCATAGTTGCATGTACCTCCGTTTTATTATCGCAACGCATGACTTTTCTCTTATTTTACCTGACTTGGCCATCGTTAGCCTACGGATATGAGATAATAAGGCAGCATTGCGAAAAGCAAAGCGAAAGGATGGATGCTTGGATGGCTGTGAAGAAGATTAGATGGGGAATCGCGGGGCCGGGATGGATTTCTTCCCTGTTCGCCAAAGATTTGGCCTTCGCGGAAGGCGCCGAATTGGTTGCCGTCGCGGGGCGCGATCTCGGCAAAGCGGAAAAATTCGCCCGGGAGTACGGCGTTCCTAAAGCATACGGAAGCATGGAGCAGCTGGCGCAAGATCCGGACGTCGATATCGTGTACATAGGCACGCTGCACCCGATACATAAGGAGAACATGCTGACGTTCCTTCGCGCGGGCAAAGCCGTATTGTGCGAGAAGCCGTTTACGATGAACGCGGATGAAGCGGAAGAAGCGATCGCGTGCGCGAAGCAGAACGGCGTGTTTTTGATGGAGGCGATGTGGACCCGTTACTTGCCTGCGATTCGCAAAGTGCGCGAGTGGCTCGCGGAAGGGAAAATCGGCGAGGTGCGGCTCGTGAAGGCGGAATTCGGCTTTAACGTCGGCTGGCAGCCGGAAGGCAGGTTGCTCAACCCCGCGCTAGGAGGAGGTGCGTTGCTGGACGCCGGTATTTATCCCGTCTCGTTCGCTTCCATGGTGTATGGGGTGCAGCCGGATAAAATCATGAGTACGGTCAGAATCGGAGAGACAGGCGTGGATGAGCAATTTTCCTTACTGTTCGAATACGCGGGCGGACGCACCGCATCGTTGCATGGTTCCGTGCAGCTCGGGATGGTTAACGACGCCGTCATATACGGAACGAAGGGACACATTCATGTACCGGGTTTCCTCGCCGCGCGGTCCGCGACTTTGAATGTCTCGGGCGAAGAGCCGGTCACGATCAACGACGATCGCAAGGCGCACGGCTTCGCGTTCGAAGCGGAAGAAGCGATGGCATGCCTCCGCGAAGGACGCCTGGAAAGCGACGGCTTGAAACTGGACGAGACGGCTAAGATTATGAACACGCTGGACAGCATTAGATGGCAATGGAACTTGAAGTATCCGTTCGAATAAAAGCAAAAGCCCGCGAACCTAGGTTCGCGGGCTTTTGCTACGCTATATAACTTTTGCATACATTCGTGTCAATGGCGTCCCAGGAGGGACTCGAACCCCCGACAACTCGCTTAGAAGGCGAGTGCTCTATCCAGCTGAGCTACTGGGACACGCGAGAGCTATTGTATCACAGATTTATTTTGATACGCAAGGCTATAGTTGGTATTTATTTTATCGGCTTCACGACGGGGAAAGCTTGATAAGAACGTTTGTTCGTAATATAATAAGAACAAATGTTCCTGTTGGAGGCGAATCTAGTGTCTATCGAGAAATTCATCGGACGGATCATCGAGCTCATTTACCAGGACAGCAAGGGAAACATCACGAAACGGCAAATTAGCGTTTATCAAGTGGATCGAGGGAAGCTTAGGGGGTTCGATACGGTCAAACAAGCGTACCGGACGTTCGCGCTGGAGCGAATTTTGGCGGCTCGTCCTGTCAGCGGCTTGTAATCTGCTTGCGGATTCCCGATTAGGCAATGGCTCAAGCTTCGAACGGCGCATTTTTCCATTTGCCTTGCTGTTCGTGCTATAATGCGGTGATAGATGGAACATGCCGCGTTGGACGGCTTGGAAGGGGGAATCCCCATGACGGAGCAACATAAAGATAATCTCGTCTTATTTCCGAAGACGCTTGACTACTATCAGATTCAATTGACCAAGATGTTAGAGACGGAACGATACGGCGACGCGAAGGGATTGCTCGAGTTTTTGCTGCAATGCCATGGCGATGCCGAGCGTCATCATACGGAATGGCAAGCGCTGCTCGGGTGGCTGGACGCCGCCTTCCCGGAAGCGGTCAGCGGGTTGAACCCGGACGGGTTGCTCGAGGGTGAAGAAGAGGAAGACGAGCAGGAAGAAGACGGCTGGCTGAAGCGGAAAGTAATTGACCGCGTGCAGACCGATACCGAATACATACCGAAGCTGTTGGCCTCTCTTTACAACGGGGACGATCCCGAGCAACAGTTGCTTGCGCTCGGGCAGCTCATGCACGTCGAACATCCGGACATCGAGAACGCGCTCAAGCAATGGTTGGCACGGCAGCCTTACTTGCCGTCCGTCCAGTTCAGAGCGTTGCAGGCTTTGCGAAAGCAAGGAAGCAGCGGGCCTGTTATGTTTTGGCGCGACGGGGAAAGCTTGACGGTAGAGGCCGGCGATACGCCGCTTGCGTTTGCCGAATTCCCTCCGGGCATTCACGATGTGCTGGAGCGCGTATATCAAGCCGCCGAAGTGTCCGATCCGACCCTCAGCTACTTCGCGGAGGAAATGTGGAAGGAATGCGTGCAATCGGCTTACGGGTCATCCATGTACAGAAGCATGATCGACGGCAGCGACAGCATATCCGACCTATGGGCTGCGGCGCTTCACCAGCTTCTTCTGGAGAAGCTCCAAGGCAAGCAGAACGACGAGTGGATTAGAGAACAATACGGCATTACGGCCGAGCTGCGCTTTCGTTACGAACAAGCGCTCAGGTGGCTGCGCCAATACGCCTTGGAGCCTCGCAATTCATGATGAGTGGTTTTTCCTTGAATGGCGGTCGATGTTGTTTTATAATAGAATGGTTTATGTAATGGCCGCATAAAACGCGGCAAGAAGTTACGGAGGGGAAAGCATAATATGAAAGCAAACTGGGAAAAAATAGAGAAGAACATCGGTGTCCTTGACGTCGAGGTCGATGCGGACCAAGTAACGGTCGCATTGGACAAAGCGTTCCGTAAAGTCGTTCAAAAAGTGAACGTACCTGGATTCCGTAAAGGCAAAGTGCCGCGCGGCATTTTCGAAGCTCGTTTCGGTATCGAAAGCCTGTACCAAGACGCGATCGACATTTTGTTGCCGGAAGCGTATACGAAAGCCGTTGAAGAAGCCGGTATCGAGCCGATCGATCGTCCCGACGTGGACGTCGAGCAATTCGGCAGAGGACAAGCTTTCAAATTCAAGGCGAAAGTTACCGTTAAGCCTGAAGTTAAGCTTGGCGCATACAAAGGTCTTGAAGTGCCTGTAGAAGACGCTGCCGTAACCGAGGAAGAAATTTCCGCGGAGTTGAACCGTCTTCAACAACGCCATGCAGAGCTCGCCGTCATTGACGAAGGTCCTGCTCAACTTGGCGACCAAACGGTTATCGATTTCGAAGGCTTCCTGGACGGCGTGCCGTTCGAAGGCGGCAAAGGCGAGCAATACTCGCTCGAGCTGGGCTCCGGCTCCTTTATCCCAGGCTTCGAAGAACAAGTCGTCGGCTTGAACATTGCCGAAGAGAAAGACATCAACGTTACGTTCCCTGAGAGCTACCACGCGGAGAACTTGGCAGGCAAGCCTGTCGTGTTCAAAGTCAAGCTGCATGAAATCAAGCGCAAGAACGTGCCTGCGCTCGACGATGAGTTCGCGAAAGATGTTAGCGAATTCGATACGCTCGACGAATACAAAGCAGATTTGACGAGCAAACTGCAAGAACGCAAAGCGAAAGATTTGGAAGGCGCTCGCGAGCTTGCGATCGTCGACAAAGCTGCGGAAGGCGCAGAGCTCGAAGTGCCTGAAGTGCTCGTGAACAGCGAAATCGATCAAATGCTGAAAGATTTCGAGAACCGCCTGCGCATGCAAGGCATGAACCTTCAAATGTACTACCAGTTCAGCGGTCAAGACGAAGCTGCGCTGAAAGAACAAATGAAGAGCGACGCCCAAAAACGCGTCCGCAACAACCTGGTACTCGAAGAAATCGCTAAAGCAGAAGGTCTTGAAGTATCTGAAGCGGACGTCGAAGAAGAGCTGGAGAACCTTTCCAAGCTTTATAACCGTCCGGCCGAAGAGCTTCGCGACATCTTCGCTTCCAACGGTTACTTGGAGAACCTCAGCTCCGACCTGAAAGTTCGCAAAGCCGTGAAATTCCTCGTCGAGCAAAGCAAATCCGCGTAAACTTACAGCATCAAGCGATACGATAAGGCACGTGTAACCCGCGTGCCTTATTTTTCACCCCAATTACATAGCGAGAACAAGCATGGCGAATCGGTAATACCCGACAGGCGCTTGTCAACATGACATTCGGATTTGAACGTGTTAGAATAGTACCGAGATTTGAAGTCCAATTAGAAAAGAGGTTGGTTGCATGCTGGTACCTATGGTCGTCGAACAGACGAATCGCGGAGAGCGGTCGTACGACATATACTCTAGGCTCTTGAAAGACAGGATTATTTTTCTGGGAAGCGCGATTGACGACGATGTTGCCAATCTGGTTATTGCCCAACTGCTTTTCTTGGCTGCCGAAGATCCTGAGAAGGATATTCATCTTTACATTAACTCTCCTGGCGGTTCGGTTACGGCTGGCATGGGAATCTACGATACGATGCAATTCATCAAGCCCGATGTATCCACGATCTGCGTAGGCATGGCTGCCAGCATGGGTTCGCTCTTGCTGACCGCAGGCGCTCCCGGCAAACGTTTTGCGTTGCCTAACAGCGAGATCATGATCCATCAACCGCTCGGCGGGGTGAGAGGTCAAGCATCCGACATTAAGATTCATGCCGATTGGATCCTGAAGACGAAGGAAAAGTTAAATCGTATTTACGTCGAACGTACCGGTCAACCGTACGAGAAGATCGAGCGCGACACCGATCGCGACAACTTCATGAGTGCGGAAGAAGCCGTTGCATACAGATTGGTCGACCGCGTGATTACCGCGCCTATCGCCACGAGCGTATAATCAGCGCGAGTTAAAGCCGTTTTCAAAGGAGGGTTTACATGTTTAAATTTAGCGACGAGAAGGGTCAATTGAAGTGCTCGTTCTGCGGCAAATCTCAGGATCAGGTTCGCAAGCTGGTAGCTGGTCCTGGCGTATATATATGCGATGAGTGCATCGAGCTGTGCACGGAAATCGTAGAGGAAGAGCTCGGTCATGAAGAAGAGCTCGACATGAAAGACATTCCGAAGCCGAAAGACATTCGGAACATTCTAGATCAATACGTCATCGGACAAGAGCAAGCTAAGAAATCGCTGTCCGTGGCGGTCTATAACCACTACAAGCGGATCAACTCGCAAGCGAAGATCGAAGACGTCGAGCTCCAGAAGAGTAACATCATGCTCGTCGGACCGACGGGTTCCGGTAAGACGTTGCTTGCGCAGACGATGGCCAAGATTTTGAACGTACCGTTCGCGATCGCGGACGCGACTTCTTTGACGGAAGCCGGTTATGTCGGCGAAGACGTAGAGAATATCTTGCTTAAGCTCATCCAAGCGGCAGATTACGACGTAGAGAAAGCCGAACGCGGCATCATCTACATCGACGAAATCGATAAAGTCGCCCGCAAATCCGAGAATCCGTCGATCACTCGAGACGTTTCC
Source organism: Cohnella yongneupensis (assembly GCF_042655785.1). NCBI lineage: Bacteria > Bacillati > Bacillota > Bacilli > Caryophanales > Paenibacillaceae > Cohnella > Cohnella yongneupensis. The sequence continues at coordinate 70,440 of NZ_JBHSNC010000024.1, read as the reverse complement.
GGCGAAGGCGTGCAACAAGCGCTTCTGAAAATTCTCGAAGGCACGGTTGCATCCGTTCCTCCGCAAGGCGGCCGCAAGCATCCGCATCAGGAGTTCATTCAGATCGATACGACGAACATCCTGTTCATTTGCGGCGGAGCGTTCGATGGCCTGGAACAGATCATCAAACGCCGCATCGGCAAGAAGGTCATCGGCTTCAGCTCCGTGCTCGAAGGGCAAAAGGACATGAAAGCCGGCGAATACTTGTCGCTCGCGCAACCGGAAGATTTGCTCAAATTCGGGCTTATTCCTGAATTTGTCGGTCGTCTTCCCGTGATTTCCACGTTGGAGCCGCTTGACGAGGCTGCGCTAGTACGCATCTTGTCCGAACCGAAGAACGCGCTGGTTAAGCAATACCAGAAGCTTCTCGAGATGGATAACGTCAAGCTGGAATTCGATGGCGGAGCGCTCGAGGAAATCGCTCGCGAGGCGATCAAGCGCAACACGGGAGCGCGCGGACTTCGGGCGATCATCGAGGGCGTCATGCTGGACGTCATGTACGAAGTGCCTTCGCGCGACGACGTCGTTAACTGCCTCGTAACCGAGAAGGTTATCAAGGATAAGATGTCTCCGGAGCTTACGACCAAGAAAGGCAAGAAAAAAGAAGAGAGCGCGTAACGCAAGCAGGACGAAAGCCGAATCGGCTTATCCGTCGCTCGGCGTACGCCTTAATTGCCGGTTCCACCCCGAACATATCCGGGGTGGACTTTGGCTTATACAGGGGAGAATGACGAGATGTACAAACGCACCGATACCGTCGCCGTTCGCGTGGGGAATTTAACGATCGGCGGCAACAACCAAGTGATTTTGCAAAGCATGTGCACGACTAAGACGGCCGACGTCGCGGCTACGGTCGCCGAGATTAAGCGGCTGGAGGAAGCGGGCTGCCAGATCGTTCGGGTTACGGTCAACAATAAGGAAGCCGCGGAAGCGATCAAGGAAATCAAACGCCAGATCAATATTCCGCTCGTCGCGGACATTCACTTCGACTATCGTCTTGCGCTTTTGGCCATCGAGAACGGTATCGATAAAGTGCGTATTAACCCGGGCAATATCGGCCGCCGCGAGAAAGTCGAAGCTGTCGTTAAGGCGTGCAAGGAGCGGGGAATTCCGATTCGGATTGGCGTTAACGCCGGGTCTCTCGAAAACCATCTGCTGGAGAAGTACGGTTATCCGACGGCGGATGCAATGGTGGAAAGCGCATTGTTCCACATCGGCATACTGGAGGAGCTTGATTTTCACGATATTATCGTCTCTCTTAAAGCATCCGACGTACCGATGGCTATCGAAGCGTATACGAAAGCAGCGGAAGTCATTCGGTATCCGCTCCATCTTGGCATTACGGAGGCAGGCACGTTGTTCTCCGGTACGGTGAAGAGCGCGGCCGGACTTGGCGTATTGCTCCATCAAGGTATCGGCAATACGATGCGAATCTCGCTAAGCGCGGATCCGGTCGAGGAGATCAAGGCGGCGCGAGAGTTGCTGAAGGTATTCGGACTGATTACCGATGCACCTACGTTAATTTCCTGCCCGACGTGCGGTAGGCTGGATATCGACTTGTTCGCCGTCGCGAACGAAGTAGAGGAATACTTGTCGAAGCTAAAGGTACCGATCAAAGTATCGGTGCTCGGTTGCGCGGTTAACGGACCGGGCGAAGCGCGCGAAGCGGACATCGGCATTGCCGGCGCCCGCGGCGAAGGCATGCTGTTCCGTTACGGCGAGATGATTCGTAAAGTACCGGAAGCCGACCTTGTAACCGAGCTGAAAAAAGAGATCGATCATATCGTCTCGGTCTACACGGAAACAGGCGAGATTCCCGGACGTAAGCATTGAACGAATGGCGACGCGGTATTATGGCGAGCGCTCGAATCGGTAGAAGGAAATGCGGGTTGATTGCAGATGGCAAGTAATAAGGAGCAAATGAAGCTTCGGCTAGATCGGACAACGGTCGAGCGGCTATGCACGGAAGCGGCGACGAAGCAAGGAGAGGCGATTCTCCGCGCGGGATCGGTAGGCGCCTTGAAGCAGGATGCGGTCTATGGCAGCGTTACGGCGGTCGTCAAAACGAATCCGCAGAGTCGCTTCGAGGTAGAGGTTGCCGTTGGGGATGCCGGGGAGATCGAAGCGTCGTGCACGTGCGACGATTATTTGGTATCCGGACCGTTCTGCCCGCATATCGCCGCCGTATTGCTTGCGATGTCGGCTGATAAAGCCGATGAAGAGCCCTCGCAGGAGGTAGCGATCTCGGAGCGGGATACGCAGCTGACGAAGCAGGTCATTTACCTGTTCGATCGCGATTTGACCCGGCAGTCGGAGCTTCAGCTCGAGGACGATGCTATTCCCGAGGATACGCAGCTATTGGATATCGAGTATACCTGCAAAGTCATGCAGGGCTTTTCCAGTCGCCCCATGTTCGCGATCACGATGAAACTCGGCGTAAGCCGCTTGTATATCGTGCAACGGATGAAAGATTTCCTGAACAACGTCGAAGGCCGCAACTCGATGGTATTCGCCAAGCATTTCAGTTACGATCCGCTTGAGCATTCGTTCAAGGACGCCGACGAGCGATTTATCCGCCTGTTGATCGAAGCGATGCGGGCCGAAGAGATTTATAAAGATTTGTTCCATTCGTTCTCTTCCTATTCGCATCGCGAAGAGCGGATTTTGATGATCCCTCCGACGATCTGGGAGCGCATGCTGCCTCTCGTCGAACAAGTGAATATGACCTATGAGGACAAGTCGGGTAACGGTCACCGGATGAAGGTCATGTCGGGGCCGTTGCCGATTTACGCGCAATTGAACAAAGCGGGAGATTCGGGCTACCAACTCGAATTCGAAGGACTCAAAAGCGCGATTTTCCTCGATAACTATAAGACCGCGATCGTAAACGGCATGTTGTTCGAAGCGGATAGCGAGCAGCTGAAGCGGATGGCCGAAATCAAGCGCATGTTCCATTACGAGAACCGTACGCGCTTGCTCATCCAGCGGGAACAGCTCGAGCCTTTCCTCGAACGGGTCGTACTTGGCTTGAAGCCGTTCATGGACGTGGAAATATCGCCGCAGATCGCGGACCGGATCGTTAATCCTCCTCTTCAGGCCAAAATGCATCTGGATTTCGAGGGGAATAAGCTTCAGGCCAGCCTCGAGTACGTATACGACGACATTATCATCCGTCCGCTTCCGCAACTGGATGCGCAGATGAATAATCCGGACGTTATTCTAATGCGGGATATCGAACGCGAGCACCGAATCATGGCGTTGATCGAGCGCGCGGCGTTCAAATTCAACGGCAGACAGGTGTACTTGGATCAAGAGGACGACATTTACGACTTCCTCTTCGGGTTATTGCCGCTGCTAGCGAACGACGTGGACATTTATTCTACCTCGGCCGTCAAGGACATTATGCGAACGGAACAGTACCGGCCGAAAGCCCGTCTCGACGTCGATACGCATACGGAATGGCTTGAAGTGTCTTTCGACATGGAAGGCATGGACACGGACGAAATCCAGCGGCTGCTTCGTAACCTGGTCGAGAAGAAGAAGTATTATCGCACGGCAAGCGGGGCTTACATGTCTTTGGAGCAGGATAGCTTCAAGGAAATCCATCGTTTATTCGACGAACTCGATCTTACGAAGCCGGAGATGAACGGCAATAGCCTTCGGATGCCGGCCGTAAAAGGCTTCCAGCTCATGGATCAGTTCGGCGGGACGCCCGGCGTTCAGCTAGGGAGATCGCTGAGGAAGCTATGGGATAACCTCCGTAACCCGGACAATTTGGATTTCGAGCTCCCTTCGGATCTTGATCCGATCCTTCGCGATTACCAGAAATACGGGTTTCAATGGTTGAAAACGTTGTCGTATTACGGGCTCGGCGGCATTTTGGCGGATGATATGGGGCTTGGGAAGACGATCCAAAGCATCGCCTACGTCGTCTCGGAGCAAAAGGGGCGGCAGACGGAAGAGCCTGACGACACGGCCGAACCCGCGCCGGTGCTCATCGTTTCTCCGGCGTCGCTCATTTACAACTGGGAGCGGGAATTCAAAAAGTTCGCTCCGGGGATCCGTACGGTCGTCGCCGCCGGAGATCGGCAGGAACGCAGCGAGATGATGGTCGACCTCTCTTCGGCGGACGTATGGATTACGTCTTATCCGCTGCTTCGCAGGGATATCGAGTGGTACGAGAAGCAGCGGTTCCGCGCGCTCTTCCTCGACGAAGCGCAAGCGATCAAAAACCATGCGTCGCTGACGGCCCACGCCGTACGACGTCTTCGCGCCGCGCAGCGCTTCGCCTTGACCGGAACGCCGATCGAGAACTCTCTTGAAGAGCTATGGTCGATATTCGACGTTATTTTCCCGGGGTTGTTCGGAGGGAGAAAGGCGTTCGCGGATTTGCCGCGGGAGAAGATCGCAAGAATCATTAAGCCGTTCATCCTGCGCAGGCTGAAGAGCGAAGTGCTCAAAGAATTGCCGGACAAAATCGAAAGCGTGCAGCCTTCCGAGCTGTCGATCGAGCAAAAGCAGCTGTACATCGCGTATTTGGAAAAGCTGCAAAGCGACATCGCGAAAGATTTAGCCGACAGCGGCTTCCAAAAAAGCCGGATGAAAATTTTGGCCGGCCTAACGAGGCTAAGACAACTATGCTGCCACCCGGCTTTGTTCATCGAAGGTTATGAAGGCACGTCCGGCAAACTCGAGCAACTGATGGAAATCGTCGAGGAGTGCCAGGGGAGCAGCAAACGCATGCTCATCTTCTCGCAATTCACCTCGATGCTCGATATTATCCGCAAGCAACTGGACGAACGCGAGCTTCCGTACTTTTATTTGGACGGATCGACTCCTTCGCAGCAACGGATCGAAATGTGCCAAGAATTCAACGACGGCGCGCGGGACGTATTCCTCATCTCGCTTAAAGCCGGAGGAACCGGCTTGAACTTGACCGGAGCGGATACGGTCGTATTGTTCGATCTATGGTGGAATCCGGCTGTCGAGCAGCAGGCGGCGGACCGGGCGCATCGGATCGGGCAGAAGAACGTGGTGCAAGTCATCCGTCTGGTGGCGCAAGGGACGATCGAGGAGAAGATGCTCGAGCTGCAGCAACGCAAAAAAGATTTGATCGACGAAGTAATCCAGTCGGGAGAAGGCGCTATATCGTCTTTAACGGAAGAAGATATCCGCGAGTTGCTCCAAATCTGAATGACTATATTAACCGGTATTCGGGCAATACTACCAAGTAGAGCTCGGGGCCGGTTTTTTGTTGCCAATATTACCGCTTAAGGCGCTAGGGTTAGAACCTCGGCGCGATTGGGGAGGACGGATTCAGATGACTTTAAGCTCGATACTTATGCTCGTTCAAGTGTTTTTTGCCGTTGTCATCGGCATTTATTTTTGGAATTTGCTGCGCAATCAGAAGAATAATCGAAGCGCGGTAGATCGGGAGTCGCGCAAGGAGATGGATAAGCTTCGCAAGCTGAGGTCGATTTCGCTTACGAAGCCGCTGGCCGAGAAAACCAGACCGGTATCGATCGCCGACATCGTCGGCCAAAAGGAAGGGCTGCGAGCCCTTAAGGCGGCTTTATGCAGCAGTAATCCGCAGCATGTCTTGGTCTATGGCCCTCCGGGCGTAGGGAAGACGGCCGCTGCGCGCGTCATTCTCGAAGAGGCGAAGAAAAACAAGCTGTCGCCGTTCAGGGCGGAAGCGAAATTTACCGAGATCGACGCGACGACGGCCCGGTTCGACGAACGCGGCATCGCCGATCCGCTTATCGGATCGGTGCACGATCCGATCTATCAAGGCGCCGGCGCGATGGGCGTCGCGGGCATTCCGCAACCGAAGCCGGGTGCAGTTACGAAGGCGCACGGGGGCATTCTGTTCATCGACGAAATCGGCGAGCTCCATCCGATTCAGCTCAACAAGCTGCTTAAGGTTCTCGAGGACCGCAAAGTGTTTCTGGAGAGCGCGTATTACCACGCCGAAGACGCGAATATTCCTATGTACATCCACGATATTTTTCAGAACGGTCTTCCCGCGGATTTCCGGCTAGTCGGCGCGACGACGAGATCGCCTTCGGATTTGCCGCCGGCCATTAGAAGCCGTTGCATGGAAGTGTTTTTCCGCCCGCTCTTGCCCGACGAGATCGGCCAAATCGCGGAGAATGCCATACAGAAAATCGGGTTCGCGCCTCGTCAGGAGACGATCGATGTCGTCAAGAAGTATGCGACGAATGGACGGGAAGCGGTCAATATTATTCAACTGGCCGCGGGACTCGCGTTGTCCGAAAGCAGAGACGAGCTCGGCGCCGCGGATATCGAATGGGTCGTTAACAGCAGCCAATTGCCGCCGAGACCCGAGCGCAAAGTGCCTGCGAAGCCGCAAGTCGGCCTCGTGAACGGCCTTGCCGTATACGGCCCGAGCATGGGAGCATTGCTGGAAATCGAAGTTACGGCGATACCGGCGCACCATGGACGCGGACAATATAACATTACCGGCGTCGTGGAGGAAGAAGAGCTGGGCGGTGGTCAGCGTACGCTGCGCCGTAAGAGTATGGCCAAAGGATCGCTCGACAACGTACTTACGATATTGCGAAGGAACGGCTTCCAGCCGGAAAACTTCGACCTGCATATTAATTTTCCCGGGGGAACGCCGGTTGACGGCCCTTCGGCGGGCGTGGCGATGGCGGTCGCGATCGCATCCGCGCTTATCCGCCAGCCCGTGGACAATAAGCTGGCGATGACCGGCGAGGTCAGCATTCACGGCGGCGTCAAGCCTGTTGGCGGCGTCATCGCGAAAGTGGAAGCGGCGCTGCAAGCCGGTGTAGAGACGGTGCTTATTCCGAAGGAAAATTGGCAGGCGATATTCGAGGGACTGGAAGGCGTTAATGTCGTTCCGGTCGATCGAATAGAGGAAGTGTTCCGCCATGTGTTCGGTGAGCACATGATACATGCGGACACCGAATGGCAGATCGGCGAGCTTCCGGTAGCGGCGGATGCGTTCGCAGCCGCTCCTGCGGGATCCGTCTTGCATGCCGGGGCTAAAACGTTGGAGAACGACAACGGCTAGTTATATAAAAGAGCGGCGCGGTGAAGGCACCGGCGCCGCTTTTTGCATACGACGACTGACTCGTTCGCTTGCACGCTCTAACGGTGCCATGCAACGCTGCAGCGCCAAACTCGCGCGCACGCCTGCTCTAACGTTGCCACGCAACGCTGCAGCGCCAAACTCGCGCGCACGCCTGCTCTAACGTTGCCACGCAACGCTGCAGCGCCAAACTCGCGCGAACGCGCGCTCTAACGGTGCCACGCAATGTTGCAAGCGCCAAACTCGCGCAAACGCGCTCTAACGTTGCCACGCAACGCTACAACTCCAAACGCGCGCACCCGCACGCTCTAACGTTGCCACGCAACGCTGCAACTCCAAACGCGCGCACCCGCGCGCTCTAACGGTGCCACGCAACGCTGCGCGGCCGAATCAGCGGACCGCCTGCTCGGCGGGTTCTTCGTGCGTCCTGCACCGATTACGTGCCGCACCGCATTCGCGTTTCCAAATTTTGAGGGTTCGTTTTTGCGGCGGGCGAATACATTTGGTACAATGACGAAAGGTTTAGCGTTACGATTGCAGTTCCAGTTCCAACGAGGAGGTGCCCAATCATGGGACCTGGCAAACCGAAAAGCCGTTCTATTCCCCTGTTGCCCTTGCGTGGGCTGCTCGTCTACCCCAGCATGGTGCTTCATCTGGACGTAGGTCGTGAGAAGTCGGTAAAAGCGCTGGAACAATGTATGGTCGACGACCATATGATTTTGCTTTGCTCCCAGTCCGAGATCAATATCGAAGAGCCGACGCAAGACGATATTTACCGGGTAGGCACGATCGCCAAAGTCCGGCAAATGCTCAAGCTGCCGAACGGAACGATCCGGGTGCTGGTAGAAGGCGTCAGCAGGGCGGAAATCGAACAATATTTGCCGAACGACAATTTTTACGAAGTGCTAGCGCACGAAATGCATGAAGGGCAAACCAACGATTCGGAGTTGGACGCGTTAATGCGGGCGGTGCTAAGTCAATTCGAACATTATATTAATTTGTCCAAGAAGGTGACGCCGGAGACGCTCGCCGCCGTATCGGATATCGATCAGCCAGGCCGTCTCGCCGACGTCATCACGAGCCACCTATCGCTCAAAATCAAGGACAAGCAAGAAATTCTCGAGACGGTGGAAGTACAGCCGCGTCTGGAGAAGCTTCTCGACTTCCTGAACAACGAGCGCGAGGTGCTCGAGCTTGAACGGAAGATCAGCCAACGCGTCAAAAAGCAAATGGAGAAGACGCAAAAGGAATATTACCTTCGCGAGCAAATGAAGGCGATCCAGAAAGAGCTGGGAGAGAAGGAAGGCCGGGCCGGCGAAGTCGAGGAGCTGCGCAATCAGCTCGAAGACGCGGAGCTTCCGGAGAAGATCGCCATCAAGGTTATGAAAGAGATCGATCGTCTGGAGAAAATGCCCGCGGCATCCGCCGAAGGCGCCGTCATCCGGACGTACGTGGAATGGCTGCTGGCGCTCCCATGGTCTAAAATGACCGAGGATGATCTCGATATCGTCAAAGCCGAGACGATTCTCGAGGAGGAGCACTTCGGTCTAGATAAGCCGAAAGAGCGCGTGCTCGAATACTTGGCGGTGCAGAAGCTTGTCAAGAAGCTGAAAGGACCGATTCTGTGCTTGGTCGGACCTCCCGGCGTCGGCAAGACATCGCTCGCCCGCTCGATCGCGAAGTCGCTCGGCCGCGAATTCGTGCGCGTGTCGCTCGGCGGCGTGCGCGACGAAGCGGAAATCCGCGGTCATCGCCGGACTTACGTTGGCGCGATGCCGGGACGCATCTTGCAAGGGATGCGCACCGCGGGAAGCGCGAACCCCGTATTCCTGCTAGACGAGATCGACAAAATGGCGATGGACTTCCGAGGCGATCCGTCTTCGGCGTTGCTGGAAGTACTCGATCCGGAGCAGAACGCGACGTTCAGCGATCATTACATCGAGGTGCCGTACGATTTGTCCAACGTTATGTTCGTGACGACGGCGAACGTCGTGCACAACATTCCGAGACCGTTGCTCGACCGGATGGAAATGCTGTACATTCCCGGGTATACCGAATTGGAGAAGCTGCAGATCGCCGAGCGTCATTTGCTGCCTAAGCAGAAGCGCGATCACGGTCTGGAACCGGAGCAGCTAGTGCTGGAGAGCGACGCGTTGATGGCGCTCATACGCGAGTATACGCGCGAATCCGGCGTTCGTAACATGGAGCAGCAGCTTGCCTCGATTTGCCGTAAAGCGGCGAGAGCGATCGTTACGAATCCGGAAGCGGCGCCGTACGTCGTGGATAAAGCGAAGCTCAAGGAGTTGCTCGGGCCTTCCAAGTTCCGTTACGGTATGGCCGAGCAGGAAGACCAGATCGGCGCCGTAACCGGTCTGGCTTGGACGGAAGTCGGCGGAGATACGCTCGTCATCGAAGTCACCGTCATGCCGGGCAGCGGTAAGCTGACGCTCACGGGCCAGCTCGGCGACGTCATGAAGGAGTCGGCGCAAGCCGCGTTTAGCTATACGCGCAGCCGCGCGAAGGAGCTAGGCATCGATCCGCAGTTTAACGAGAAGAACGATATTCATATTCATATTCCGGAAGGCGCTATCCCGAAAGACGGTCCTTCCGCGGGTATTACGATGGCTACGGCGCTCATCTCCGCGCTTACGAATCGTGCCGTGTCCCGCGTCGTCGCCATGACCGGCGAGATTACGCTCAGAGGACGCGTGCTTCCGATCGGCGGTCTGAAGGAAAAGTCGCTGGCCGCTCATCGGGCCGGCATCCGCAAAGTACTCATTCCGAAAGACAACGAACGAGATCTGCGAGACGTGCCGGAGAGCGTAAGGGGCGACCTAACGTTCGTGCCGGTGGCGCATATGGACGAAGTGTTACGCCATGCGTTATCGGACGCATTCGGTCAATTCGGAGTCGCTGCTGATGATGGCGACGACGAATTGCAGAGCGATCCAGCCCTAATCGCGGCGACGGCTAACGAAGAGCCGGAAGAAACGCCGCCCCTCGGCACCCATTGATAGGAGAAGTCAGTCACAATGAAGATTAAACAAAGCGAGTTCGTAATTAGCGCGGTCGGCCCGGCGCAATATCCGGAAGACGGTTTGCCGGAGATTGCCTTGGCCGGCCGCTCCAACGTAGGGAAGTCGTCGCTCATTAACAAGATGCTGCTTAGGCGCAACTTGGCCAGAACGAGCGCGCAGCCCGGCAAGACGCAGACGCTGAACTATTATAAAGTGAACACCGAAGTCGGTGAGCTTTATTACGTCGATTTTCCCGGTTACGGGTATGCAAGGGTATCCAAATCCCAACGTCAATCGTGGGGGAAAATGATCGAGCTGTATTTAAAGGATCGCCCGCCGCTGAAGCTGGTGCTGCAGCTCGTGGATTTCCGCCATCCGCCGTCCGCGGAAGATCAGAACATGTACCAGTGGCTGTCTCATTACGGTATTCCGATGTGCGTAGTCGCCACGAAGACCGATAAAGTATCGCGCTCCCAATGGCCCAAGCATTCGAAGATGATCCGTCAGACGCTCGGAATGCCCGGACATGTACCGTTGATTCATTTTTCCTCCGAGACGGGAATGGGAAGAGAAGAATTATGGAGCCTGATTGCGCAATCGGCAGATATGACGATGAATCCCCCCTCAGAACCCGCTAACTACGCGCAGGAAACAGAGGATAACGGTTAAAAGTTTGACAGGATCGCGTTAGGAATCGTTTTTTGAGCGTTTTTCATGGAAAAATCGCGATTGGGCCGCAAGAAACAAGACCCGGATTCCGTTATAATAGGTGTAAGCAAGACGGAATCATCATTTGCAACACAACGGGAATTGAGGAGATTTTTATGGCTCAACGGGTAGCCACGGAGTATGTCAATGCCAGCCTGACACTGACGGAAGCCGAAATGCCGCGATTGATCTCCCTATGCGAGATCCAACAGCTTAGATTGCAAGTTTTCGTGTTGGAGAACGCTAACCAGGAGGTTGTTCTGGAAGACGATGCAGGCGGAGAGTCGATTCGCTTGACGTTCGAAAGATCGAATGGACAGTATCGTTGCTCGCTGACTTGTCGCGTCGTTCAACCGAAACTGACCAACGCTTTGCGCAAGCTCGTGTCTTCCTTCAAGGGAGATGCGGTAGTCAATCGGATTTATCCTGGATTCACGATGGTCTATCACTATATTCAAGGAGCAGTCGTCCGGATCGTGGAGTCGAGCGGCAATAGCCTGCGAACGGTATTCGAACACCGTGACACCTTAGGGACGCTGGAAGCCCAATTTAAGCTTTTCTCTGTCGAAGAGGAGATCAACCGGTTGCGAGGCTCCGTTAACGAGCTGCTCGATATCCGCAACCAGACGCAAGATGCCCGTCAGATCGCCGAGATCGACGTAATGCTGAAATATCATAGCCGTATGTTGTTCACGCTCGAAGCTTGATCGACTTGCCAAATCCGTTATTTTACACCTCGAAGAGCCGTTAAACCGGCTCTTTTTCTTGTTCCGGTACGAAGCGGAAAAACCTCAAAAAACCGATCGTCACAAACTTGCCATTTTCCTATACGGGGCGTGGGGTTGCGGGGGGTGAATTCGTCTAAAAAAAAGTATTGCATTTCATGCGGATAGATGTTATTTTTAGTTTCGTTGACAACACAATAGGAACCAGGATTCACTCAAGGAATGCAGACAGATTCCCTCCAAGTGAATGACGTAGGTCCTAGCGGATGAAAAGTTTCACACATTTTATTCCTAGGAAGGGGGAACCGAAAGATGGAATATTCAACTTTCGGAAGACACGTTGCGGTTGATACATGGGGAGGAAACATCGAGCTGCTGAATAGCGCCGAATTGCTTCAATCTCACATGGTAGAAGCTGCGGAAGCGTGTGGCGCGACCGTTCTCTCGGTTCAAGCCAAACAATTCGAGCCTCAAGGCGCTACGGTTCTCGTATTGCTGTCTGAGAGCCATCTGTCCATTCACACGTATCCTGAGAGAGGTTTTGCCGCTATCGATTGCTACACTTGCGGCGAGACGGTTGATCCACAGCTTGCGATCGACTACTTGGTTAACGTATTGAAGCCGGAGAAGACGTATGCGAAGAAGTTGGTCCGCGGTCTTGGCGAATTGCAAGTCGAAGAGCCTATGATTAAGTTGGCTGAACTCGTTTAATAACATAACCATTAGAGCCACAGGGCATGCGCCCTGTGGTTTTTAATTCGACAATATCGTCGTGAGGCTGCCAGTTCGGGAATAGATTGGGCAGGGCTAGTCGACAATAGCGAAGTGCGGTTGATTTCGCCAACCCGCTAGTTCGAAAAGTGTTCAAATTTGGCGCCTGAGCGGTCGTCCTAGTATGTTATAATAATTCTTGATTAATACGAGCGAAAATAGCTCCTAAGGAAGGCAGGTGGAATGCCCATGCATCTGATTGTCGTCGGACTGAACTATCGTACCGCGCCCGTAGAAGTGCGCGAGAAGTTTGCGTTGTCGGAATCGGAGCTGCCGCGGGCGATTCAAGCGCTCAAAGCGACGAGTGGCATTCTCGAAGGCGTGATCGTCGCTACCTGCAACCGGACGGAGATTTACGCGGTCGTCGATCGGCTGCATCTGTGTGGACATTATATCCGTTCGTTCATGGAGCAGTGGTTCTCGGTTCCGCGCCAACAATTCAATTCCCACCTGTATATGTACGAAGACGATCGGTCGGTCGAGCATTTGTTCCGCGTCGCTTGCGGGCTGGATTCCATGGTCATCGGCGAGACGCAGATTTTGGGCCAAGTGCGTGACGCGTTCTTGCTCGCGCAAGAAGAACGCGCGACGGGCACGCTGTTCAACAGGTTGTTCAAGCAGGCGATTACGTTGGCCAAACGGGCGCATTCCGACACTTCGATCGGCGAGAGCGCGGTATCCGTCAGCTATGCGGCCGTAGAGCTGGGCAAACGGATCTTCGGACGGTTCGACGATAAGACTGTCATGATCGTCGGCGCCGGGAAGATGAGCGAGCTGACCGCGCAGCACCTGAGCGCGAACGGCGCCAAGGAAGTACTCGTCGTTAACCGCACGATCGAGAACGCGCAAGAGCTTGCGGAGAAGTTCCAAGGCACCGCGCTTGGGCTAGACGAAGCGATGAACCGTCTGAAAGAGGCCGATATCGTCATTAGCAGCACGGGCGCGCAACGGTTCGTACTGAATCGCGAGCAAGTCGAGCAAGCGATGGCGGGGCGCAAGAAGCGGCCGCTATTCTTGATCGATATCGCGGTGCCGCGGGATATCGAGCCGACGTGCGGAGATATTCCGAACGTATTCCTCTACGATATCGACGATCTGGAAGGCATCGTGGAGAACAATTTGGCGAAGCGTCGCAAGGAAGCCGCCATTATCGAAGAGATGATCGAGCTCGAGCAGGAAGCGTACCGGCAATGGTACGCGACGCTAGGCGTGAGTCCGCTGATCCGGGCGTTGCAAGAGAAGGCTGCCGCCATTCAGGAGAATACGCTGGATAGCCTGCTCCGGAAGCTGCCGGAATTGGACGATAGGCAAGTGAAGGTAATTCGCAAGCTTACGAAGAGCATCGTCAACCAAGTGATCCATGACCCGATTTTGCGCATTAAAGAGCTGTCGGCCGTGAAACGAAGCGATGAAGCCATGAAGCTGTTCGTGCAGCTATTCGCGCTCGAGGACGACGTCGCGCAGCTGAAAGCGCAGGAGAAGGCTGAGGAGAAGTCCCGCAAAGAGGCGGTTGCTTCGGCGGCCAAAGCTACGGAAGCGGGAACCGGTTCAGGCTTGGATGTTGACGGCTTGTTGTCTAAGCTCGCGGGAGCCCTTCGATAACGGTAGGGAAGCGGGAGGCGCTGCCCTCATGATGACACAGGATTTGTTAACGGACGCCGTACTTTATATTTATGCCCTGAGCCTGCTATTTTTCGTTTCCGACGCCGCATCCGGCAACCGGAGCGCGAGAAGAGTCGGAACAGGGCTGCTTGTTTTTGTTTGGGTTATCCAAACGGCGTTCCTGCTGTACATATTGGTTCAAAGCTTATCGAACCCGTCGCTCACGATCCGGGAGTTTTTGTTCTACGTGTCGTGGTTGCTCGTGTCCCTTTCTTTTTTGCTGAATCGTTGGTTAAGGGCCGATTTGTTGGTGCTTCTGGTGAATGTCGTGGGCTTCGCGGTGCTGGCCTTGAATTTGCTCGAACATCAGCGGCGGAAGATGGAGCTTGCTACCGAAGAGGTAGCCCGGCGATTGCTCGTCGTTCATATCAGCTTCATTACGCTTGCCTTCGTCGTGCTGACGGTAACCGCGCTGCTGGGCAGCATGTACTTGTTCCTTCATCGCCGACTGAAGACGAAGAAGTGGACGCCGCTCATGAGCCGGATGCCCGGACTGGAATTGATCGATCGCTACGCCTATCGGTCCGGGCTCATCGGCGTGCCGCTCTTGCTCTTATCGTTATCGACGGGGACGGCCGCGCTAATGCTTACGAAGAGCTTGTCCGATTTGCTCGATCTGAAAGTAGTGCTCGCCTATTTGGCGGGAGCGGTGTACGTGGTTTCGCTAGTCCGCAGCAAAATCGCCAGAGACGACGGTGCGGAACTGGCGAGATGGAATTTGATCGGTTACGCGTTGTTGATCGCAGATTTCTTCGCCAGCGCGTTGTCTTCGTTCCATCGCATGTTCTAAGGCAAAGGAGTCGTTAAACCGTGTCCGAGCATGAATGGTATCCGATACTGTTGAGCTTGAAGGATCGAACGTGCGTCGTCATCGGCGGCGGTGAAGTCGCGGAACGCAAAGCGAGAGGTTTATTGAATGCCGGAGCTTCCGTCCGCGTGATTAGTCCTTCTGTGACTCGGGGGTTAAGCGATATGGCGCAGGCGGGGAGCATTCATCTCCTACAGCGCGAATACGCGAAAGGCGATCTTGAAGGCGCGACGCTTGCGTTCGCGGCGACGGATCGGCAAGAGGTGAATGCGTCCGTCGCCGCGGAAGCGCGCGAGCGGGGCATTCCGGTCAACGTGGCGGATGGCGACACCGAAGGAGATTTCATCGTGCCGGCCGTGCTGCGACGAGGAGATTTGGTCTTATCGGCAAGCGCTTCGGGCGCAGGGCCGGCCGTGTCCGCACGTATTATCGGCGAGCTATCGTCGCGTTACGGCCCGGAATACGAAGGTTATCTGAAGGCGTTAAGGCAAATTCGGGCGATCGTAAGAGCGGAAGTGCCCGATCCGGGTCAGAGGCGGCGGTTATTGGCCGCGGCTTCGACGGAAGAGGCGCTAATCGAATGGAGCCGGTCAGATTTCGCGTTGGACAAGCGAGCGTTATTAGATAGATTAGAAGAGAGAGCACTTGACGGGAAGGGATAGAGGATCATGCGCAAAATTATCGTAGGAAGCCGCCAGAGCACGTTGGCGTTGACTCAGACCGAACAGACGATCGAGGCGATCCGCAAGCTGTGCGCGGATGCCGGGCTCGCATATACGTTCGAAGTAAAGCCGATCATTACGCGAGGGGACCGCATACTCGACGTGACGTTATCCAAAGTTGGGGGTAAAGGATTATTCGTAAAAGAGATCGAGCAGGCGCTGTTGGACGGCGAGATCGATTTCGCCGTGCACAGCATGAAGGATATGCCGTTCGAGCTTCCGGAAGGGTTGATCGTCGGCGCTATTCCGGTTAGACAGGATGCGAGAGACTGCTTGATTTCTAACACGGCCGACAGCTTGGAGAGTTTGCCACAAGGCGCTCGCGTCGGCACGAGCAGCCTCAGAAGAGCCGCGCAGTTGCTTGCGAGCAGGCCGGATTTGCGAATCGAGTCGATTCGCGGCAATATCGACACCCGTATCCGCAAGCTGAAAGACGAAGGATTCGACGCGATTTTGCTCGCGGCGGCGGGTCTTCACCGGATGGGCTGGCAACATAAAATTACGGCTTATTTGCCGACGGAAGCCTGCTTGCCTGCAGTCGGGCAAGGCGCGCTCGCAATTGAATGCCGCGGGGACGACGAGGACGTGCTGGGCATGCTGCGTCTATTGAACGATCCGGTAACCGAGCGCACGGTAGCCGCGGAGCGCAGATTGCTCGGCTTGCTCAACGGCGGCTGCCAGGTGCCGATCGGCGCATACGCAGAGGCTGCTACAGCCGATCCGGACGCGCCGCTGACGCTGACGGGCATCGTATCTTCGCCGGACGGCAGCAGGCTTCTTCGGGAGTCCGCTACAGGCACCGATCCGGCGCAAGTCGGATGGGAAGTGGCGCAGGCGCTTATCGGACGAGGCGCGGATCAGCTATTGGCGGAAGCGAGGGAATAGGCGATGACCACGGGGAAAGTGTATTTGGTAGGCGCGGGACCGGGAGATCCTAAGCTGATTACGATTCGCGGCCTTGAGGCGCTGCAGCGTTCCGAAGTCGTCGTATTCGACAGGCTTGCCGGACCTCAGTTGCTTAACCACGCGCGGCCAGACGCGGAGCGGATTTACGTCGGGAAGCTTCCGGACCGCCACACGATGAAGCAAGAAGAGATCAACCAATTGCTCGTCAATCTCGCGTTGCAAGGCAAAACCGTCATCCGGCTTAAAGGCGGCGATCCGACCGTATTCGGACGGGTAGGCGAAGAAGCCGATCTGCTTAGGCAGAACGGCATCGATTTTGAGATCGTGCCGGGCATTACGTCCGCGATTTCGGTACCTGCTTACGCCGGCATTCCGGTAACCCATCGCGATTATGCCTCATCTTTTTCCGTCATCACCGGTCACGAAAGCCCGGATAAGCTCGACCTGTCGATTCATTGGGATAAAGTCACGAACGCGACGGGTACGCTCGTCTTTCTTATGGGCGTTGCCAAAATCGGATATATAAGCGAGCAATTGGTCAAGCATGGCCGTTCGCCGAGCACGCCGGTCGCCCTGGTGCAATGGGGCACGCGCGCCGAGCAACGCACCTTGGTAGGAACGCTGGAGGACATCGAAGCGAAAGTTCGCGAAGCGAATTTCAAGCCGCCAGCGGTTATCATCGTCGGCGACGTCGTTCGTCAGCGAGAGACGCTGGCATGGGTCGAGAAGAAGCCGCTATTCGGACAGCGGGTGCTCGTGACGCGCGCGCGTTCGCAAGCGAGCGAGCTCGTAGCGATGCTTGACGACCAAGGCGCGGAAACTTACGAGTTCCCGGTCATAGAGACTAGGCTGCCGGATTCGCCGGAAGGCGTGCAGGCGATTCAGCGCGCGCTAGAAGTGGCGGACAGCTTCGACTGGGTCATCCTTACGAGCGTTAATGGCGTCGACTATTTTTTCCGCTGGCTCGATCGCGAAGCGGTCGACATTCGTCGGTTCCACTCCGCGAAATTCGCAGCGGTCGGACCGAAAACCGCCGAGGCGCTAGCGCACAGGGGCATTCGGGCGGATCTATTGCCGGAAAGCTATCAGGCCGAAGGATTGCTCGATCGGCTTAACGGCCTGGTCAAGCCAGGACAGAAGGCGCTTTTGCCTAGAGGGGATCTCGCGAGGGAGCTACTGCCTAAGGCGCTTAAGGAACATGGCGTCGAAGCCGTGGAGATTGACGTGTACGAGACGGCGCTGGCCGCTCCTCGGGACATGTGGCTTGCCGAGATGCTCGCGAGCAAAGAAATTCACGTTATTACTTTTACGAGTTCTTCTACGGTCGTTAACTTGCTTGAAGCGCTCAAACAGATCGGCATCGCGGATCCGGTAGCCGCGCTTAACGGCATCGATATCGTCTGCATCGGGCCGGTTACGGCTAAGACGGCTGAGCAGCATGGTCTTCGGGTCGCGGTTATGCCGCAGCACGCGACGATCGACGGCATGGTTACGGCATTAGTGGAACATCGTCGCAATAAGAGAGGAGACTAACTTACAATGGCATACCCGATAGCAAGGCATCGCAGATTAAGGGGTTCGGAAGCGCTTCGCGGATTGGTCAGGGAGACGGGCGTGAGCGTGAACGATCTTATCGCGCCGATCTTCGTGACGGAAGGCGAAGGCGTTCAAGAGGAAATATCGTCCATGCCGGGCGTATATCATTGGTCGCTCGACACGCTTGAGAAGGAATTGGCGGATATCGCGTCGGCCGGCATCAAAGCGGTGCTCGTATTCGGCGTACCGTCGACGAAAGACGCGATCGGCACTTCGGCGTTCGAGGAGAACGGAATCGTGCAGCGCGGTATTCGCAAAATCAAGTCGCTCTATCCGGACATGGTCGTCATCGCGGATACTTGCTTGTGCCAATTCACGGATCACGGACATTGCGGAGTCGTCCATCGGACGGATGGCGGAGCGGTCATCGACAACGACGCCTCGCTTGAAATGCTCGCTAAGACTGCCGTATCGCAAGCGAAGGCGGGAGCGGACATTATCGCTCCGTCGAACATGATGGACGGGTTCGTGGCGGCGATACGCGAAGCGCTCGATCGCGAAGGCTTCGTGAACACGCCGATTATGTCTTACGCGGTAAAATTCGCTTCCGCTTACTACGGGCCGTTCCGCGAGGCGGCGCACTCGACTCCGCAATTCGGAGACCGGAGAACGTACCAGATGGACCCGGCTAACGCTCGCGAAGCGTTGCGAGAAGCGAGCTCGGACGTGGAGGAAGGCGCGGATTTCTTGATGGTGAAGCCGGGACTAGCTTACTTGGACATCGTAAGAATGCTGCGCGATCGGTACGAGCTGCCGATCGTCGTCTATAACGTAAGCGCGGAATACGCCATGGTGAAAGCCGCGGCGATGCAAGGATGGCTAGACGAGCGGGCGATCGTGCTCGAGACGTTGACCGGTATGAAACGCGCCGGCGCCGATCTTATCATCACTTACCATGCGAAGGACGCGGCTCGCTGGCTGCAGGGGAACTAACCGTTACCCGCGCAGCTTGAGCAAGTTAAGCTTGTACTCGTTGATTCCGAACGTGAGCACGCTGCGGGATTCAAGCTCGCGAATTACGTCTGAGAGCACGGCTTTCGTCACGCCGGCCATTTGGGCGAGCTCGTCGTAATTGAGAGCCATGTGGATCGAGATCAGGTTGCCGTCCCGCTTGCCGTTCTGGTTAGCTAGCGTTATTAAGTTTTTGAGAACGCGCGTGCGTCCGTCGAGGAACGTGAGATCGTTCACGTGTTCGTTCGTCTTACGAAGACGCCGGCTCAGCTCGGATAAGATGCCTCTAGTAATATCGAAGTGGGTTTGCAGAAGCTCCATGAATTGATCCGAGGAAAGCTCGAGCACGGTCGTCGGCTCTAGCGTCGTGGCGCTAGCGGAGCGCGGGAGCCCGTCCAGCAGCGACAGCTCGCCGAAGCTCTCTCCGGCGCTAACGAGCGAGAGTACTTTCTCTTCGCCGTTCAAGCTCTTGGTATATAGCTTAAGCGAGCCCGAGAGCACGACGTAGAACGTCACGCCGGGATCCTTCTCTTGGAACATCGTCGTTCCGGCGGTGAAAGTGCGGCGGTGCGCGATACGTAAAATATGCTCTAGCTGTTCGTCGTTAAGATTGTCGAATAAGGACACTTTCTTTAACCATTCGATCATCGTAATTCCTCCTGCAAACCGGTAGAATCAATAATAGTTCAAGTTTACCACAGCTTTTTCCAATCCAGATAGTAGGGTGTGACGATTATGAGCGAAAATCGTCGAATTCGCGACGACGCTAAGTCCAAAGCCGCTTTCGAACGGGCCAAACAAGTTATTCCCGGCGGCGTGAACAGTCCGGTTCGGGCATTCAAATCCGTCGGCTTGACGCCGCTCGTCATCGCGCGGGGAGAAGGAAGCCGCATAACGGACATCGACGGGCAGTCTTATATCGATTACGTGTTGTCTTGGGGTCCGCTCATCGCGGGACATGCCCACCCGGAAGTCGTAGAGGCGATCAAGCGGACGGCAGAGAATGGCACGAGCTTCGGCGCGCCGACGGAAATCGAGACGCTTATGGCCGAGCTGGTGTGCGAGCGCGTTCCGTCCGTGGACATCGTTCGTATGGTCAACTCCGGTACGGAAGCGACGATGAGCGCGCTTCGATTGGCTCGCGGCTATACGAAGCGCAATAAAATTTTGAAGTTCGAGGGCTCTTACCACGGGCACGCGGACAGCTTGCTGATCAAGGCGGGCTCCGGCGTAGCCACGTTAGGTTTGCCCGATAGCCCGGGCGTTCCCGAGAGCGTGGCGTCGCATACGCTGACCGTGCCCTATAACGACTTGGAATCGGTTAAGCTCGCGTTCGAACGTTACGGCGAAGAAATCGCGGCGGTCATCGTAGAACCTGTCGCCGGCAACATGGGCGTTGTTCCTCCGCTGCCCGGCTTCTTGTCCGGTTTGCGAGAAGTGACTAGCCGTTACGGCAGCCTGCTTATTTTCGACGAGGTTATGACGGGGTTCAGGGTTCACCGGAATTGCGCGCAGGGACTGTACGGCATTACGCCGGATTTGACGTGCATGGGCAAAGTAATCGGCGGAGGTCTCCCGGTAGGCGCCTACGGCGGTCGCAGGGAGATCATGGAACAGATGGCGCCCGTCGGTCCGATCTATCAAGCGGGTACGTTGTCCGGCAATCCTCTTGCTATGGCTGCGGGATATACGACGCTTAAGCTGATGACGGAAGAGGCTTACGAACTGCTGGAGTGTCTGGCGGTTCGCCTCCAAACGGGCTTGGAGCGCAACGCGAAGGAAGCGGGCGTCCCGATGACGATCAACCGCGTCGGTTCGATGGTTTGCCCGTTCTTCACGGACAAGCACGTCATTAACTACGAGGTAGCGAAGCAAGCGGACGCGCAAACGTTCCGCGCCGTGTTCCGCAGCTTGTTGGACGGCGGAGTCAATATCGCGCCTTCGGCTTTCGAGGGCTGGTTCGTATCGACCGCGCACTCGGAGCAAGATATCGATCTGACGATCGACGCGCACAGAACGGCGCTGCGCGGTCTTTAACCTTATCCTTGTACGCGATCACAACCTCCCGGTTTTATCGGGAGGTTGTTTGCTTTTTCCTCCGCGAACAGGCATGCTAGGCACTCTGTGGCATATAGATAATTAGTGAGTTGCCTTATGACCCGGTCAACGATCCGGGTGCCGATGCGAAGAAGGAGGAATCCACCGTGACGGAGCCACCGAACGGATTGAGGTTCGATATTTACGAACGGGTGCATTTGCCGGACGACGTAGCCGCGATCGAAGAGCTGGAAGAAATCGAACTCGTGCCCCATATGCAGGTGCTGCCTCAGGAAGACAATGTCCTGCTGAGCGGACATCTGTTGTTGTCCGGCGTATATCGCTCTCAGTTTTCACAGGAAGCGTTGCAATTGCAACATTGGATTCCGGTAGAAATTACGCTGCCGCTGAATCGGATTCAGAACGTGGACGAAATCGCCGTGGAAATCGATAATTTCGACGTCGACTTGCTGTCGACGCGATCGCTTAACGTGACGGGCGTGCTTGCTCTGAGAGGCTTGCAAGTGTCCGCCGCGCAAGTGCCGATCTGGAAAGATGATAGCTTTACCGTCGTGCATCAGGCGCAGCCTGGATTCGAGGCGGATTTCGAACGCGATAGCTTGTCCGAAGAAGCGCAGGGAGCGGACGACTTCCCGCAAATCGGCGGCGGAAACGCGCAAGCGCTGGCCGCGTACGGGGCTTTTGGCGCAGAACTGGCCCTCGAGCCGGATCGCGATGATGCGCAGCCGCAACTACCGCAGCAAGCGGGAGGTCTCTCGAGCGCGCTTGACAACGATGATTGGTTGTCGAAATTCAAAAGTCATGAAGATCTACGCATAAAACAAGAGCAAGCGCGCCAAGCGGAGTCCGCCGCGGCATACCCGGCGGAACGTTGGGGCGACTTAAGCGAGCGGCGGGTCGAGTCCCCGGCTCAACGAGCGAATGCGCCCGCCCCGTCCGCTTCATCCACTCCGGCATCGGCGGCAATATCATCGCAATTGACGAGATCCCAGTCCGAAGCACTGGCGCTATCGGTGGCCGAGGAAGCGAACGAACCGGCCCAATTGTCCGTTAACGTCTCCTCATATGACCAGCAGCGCATACAGTCCGGCGTGGGGCTGCTCTCCCAACTAGGCGATATCGGAGCCAGGCGCGAAAGCGAGCTGAAGCAACTGGAAGCCGTGCTAGCCGAGGAGAAGGCGGCGAGCGGGAAAAACGCCGCGAGCAGCTCGGGGGACGAACTCGAATGGACGCGGTTGTTCCTCTCCAGCGGCAACGAAGCGCAATCGTTCCGCAAAGTACGCATGTGCATCGTTCAGCGCGACGATACGCTCGAAGCGATCGCCGGACGTTACAACGTGCAGCCGCGCGCGTTGCAGCTCCATAACCGGCTGAACGACCCTTACTTATCCGAAGGCCAAGTGCTGTACATCCCTTAAGGTCTAGGCGTATGACGCTTCCCCAGCCCCCTTATTGACTCTCCCTTCAACGACGGGTAAAATAAGGGGAAAGACATGGATAGGGAAGAGTTAGCAGAGAGTCCTACAGAGAGCGGAGCCGCTGTACGCAGCGCTGGAAGGTTCCGCAGGAGAACGGCTGCGACGAGTCGCCCTGGAGTTTCTTGTTCGAACGGACGGCCGCATCGGGTCCTCCTGTAGAACGGGACGGCTGCAGCCGTTATCCTGCATCGAGTGCCGACCCGGCTATGCGCCAGGCGGAACGAAGGTGGTACCACGGAAGATTAACCTTTCGTCCTTTGCGACGGGAGGTTTTTGTGTGTTTATGCGCCGCTTTGCGGAACTAACGTTCCGCGGATAGACGGCTGAAATTGCGTCCTATGGAGGTAACATCGCTCATGTCCGAGACCAAAAGCTTTAACGTCGAAATGCCGACGACTTACGACCCTTCCAGCGCCGAACGCAAATGGTACGACGCTTGGGTTCAGGGCGGATATTTTCAAGCGGGACGACGTCCCGAAGCTCCTAAATATACGATCGTCATTCCGCCGCCGAACGTAACGGGAATGCTTCATATCGGCCATGCGCTCGACTTTACGCTGCAAGATATTATGATCCGCTTCAAGCGGATGCAGGGTTACGACGCGCTGTGGTTGCCGGGTACCGACCACGCGGGAATCGCGACGCAGACGAAGGTAGAGCAAAAGCTGCGCGAAGAAGGCAAATCCCGCTACGATCTCGGCCGCGAGGCGTTCCTGGAGAAGGTTTGGGAATGGAAAGATCACTACGCGGGTACGATTCGGAGCCAATGGTCGAAAATGGGCCTAAGCCTGGACTACTCCCGAGAGCGGTTTACGCTCGACGAGGGGTTGTCTTCGGCCGTGCGCGAAGTATTCGTTCGCCTGTACGAGAAAGGTCTGATCTATCGCGGCAAACGGATCATTAACTGGGATCCGGCCGCTCGTACGGCGCTGTCCGATATCGAAGTCGAATACAAAGAAGTGAACGGCAATTTGTACCATCTGCGCTATCCGCTCGCGGACGGCAGCGGTTCGATTACGGTCGCCACGACGCGTCCGGAGACGATGCTAGGCGATACGGCGGTAGCCGTCCATCCGGCAGACGAGCGCTACAAGAGCCTGATCGGCAAGATGATCCGTCTTCCGATCGTGAACCGCGACATCCCGATCATCGCCGACGAGTACGTCGACAAGGAGTTCGGAAGCGGCGCGGTCAAAATCACGCCTGCGCACGATCCGAACGACTTCGAGGTCGGCGGACGCCACGACTTGCCGCAAATTACGGTCATGGACGAAGGCGGCAAGATGAACGATCAAGCGGGTCCGTACCAAGGCATGGACCGCGCGGAGTGCCGCAAAGCGATCGTGAAGGACTTGCAGGAGCAAGGCGTATGCATCAAGATCGAGGAGCATGTCCACCAAGTCGGGCATAGCGAACGTTCTGGAGCGATCGTAGAGCCGTATTTGTCGACGCAATGGTTCGTGTCGATGAAGCCGCTGGCCGAGCGCGCGATCGATAGCCAAAAATCCGGTCTAGGCGTCAATTTCGTGCCGGACCGGTTCGAGAAAGTTTACTTGCAATGGATCGAGAACGTACGCGACTGGTGCATTTCCCGTCAACTTTGGTGGGGACACCGGATTCCGGCTTGGTACAACGACGCGACGGGCGACATTCACGTCGGCACCTCCGCGCCGGAGGGAGCGGAGGTGCCGGGCTCGCCTTGGAGACAGGACGAAGACGTGCTCGATACGTGGTTCAGCTCCGCGCTCTGGCCGTTCTCTACGCTCGGCTGGCCGTCTGAAACCGACGATCTGAAAAACTATTACCCGACGAGCGTTCTCGTTACCGGCTACGATATTATTTACTTCTGGATCGCCCGGATGATTTTCACCGCGCTCGAGTTCACCGACCGGATTCCGTTCAAGGACGTTCTTATCCACGGTCTCGTTCGCGACGCGGAAGGGCGCAAAATGTCCAAATCGCTCGGAAACGGCGTCGATCCGCTCGACGTTATCGCGCAATACGGCGCCGATGCGATGCGTTACATGATCTCGACCGGTAGCACGCCTGGCCAAGACTTGCGTTTCCGCTTCGAGAAAGTCGAGCAGGCGCGCAACTTCGCGAACAAAATCTGGAACGCCTCGCGGTTCGCGCTTATGAACCTGGAAGGCGTCTCTTACGAGGATATCGACCTGAACGGCAAGCTGTCGACGGCCGACCGCTGGATTTTGCACCGTTTCAACGAGACGGCGCAAGAGATTACCCGTCTCATGGAAAACTATGAGTTCGGCGAAACGGGCCGCTTGCTTTACGACTTCATATGGGACGATCTGTGCGACTGGTATATCGAATTCGCCAAGCTTACGCTTTACGGCACGGATCCGGAAGCAAAGCGCAGCACGCAATCGGTCATCGCCTACGTGCTCGACCGTACGTTGCGTCTGCTGCATCCGTTCATGCCGTATTTGTCCGAAGAGATTTGGCAGCACTTGCCGCACGAGCCGGGCGAGACGATCATGCTGGCCGCGTGGCCGACGTACGATTCGGCGTTCGAAGCGTCGGAATCCGTCAAAGAGATGAAGCTGCTCATGGAAGCGATTCGCGCAGTACGGAACATTCGCGCGGAAGTGAACGTATCCCCGGGCAAGAAGATCGAGTTGCTGCTCAAGCCTACCGGAGCCGAAGAGGACGCTATTTTCCGGAAGAACGAAATTTACGTCCAACGGTTCTGCAACACGTCCGCCCTTACGCTCGACCCGTCGCTCGCGGCGCCGGACAAAGCGATGACGGCGATCATTACGGGAGCGGAGCTCTACTTCCCGCTTGCCGGCTTGATCGATATCGGCCAGGAAATCGCGCGCCTTAACAAGGAGCTCGACGCACTGAACGCCGAAGTCGACCGCGTGGAGAAGAAGCTGAACAACGAAGGCTATATCGCCAAAGCGCCGGCGCACGTCGTCGAACAAGAACGCGCGAAAGGCGAAGATTACAAAGACAAACGCAATAAAGTGCTTGCGCGCATCGCCGAGCTGCAAGCCTAAACGGAGGGGATCGCATCATGATAGACGAACGTCCCTTGCCGGTCGGGAGCTTCCGGACCGCCGAAGAGGCGATGGCCTGGATTATGGGGCTAACCTCTTTCGGCATTCGTCCGGGGCTTGATCGGATCAGGCTGCTTATGGAAGCTTTGGGCCATCCAGAGCGTCGGCTGAAATTCATTCACGTTGCCGGAACGAACGGCAAAGGCTCGGTATGCGCTTATTTAACGAACGTCTTGCACAAGTCGGGTTACGACGTCGGTACGTTCACGTCGCCCTATTTGACTTCGTACGCCAATCGGTTGCAGTATAACGGGCAAGATATAGACGACGAATCGATCCTGAAGCTCGTAAACCGGTTGAAGCCGGAAGCGGATAAGCTTGCGGAAGGCGAATGGGGTTCGCCTACGATGTTCGAGGTAACGACGGCGCTTGCGCTGCTCTATTACGGTACCGTCGTGTACCCGGACTACGTGGTCTGGGAGACGGGATTGGGCGGACGACTGGACGTCACGAACATTGTCAGTCCCGTCGTCACCGTCATCACGAACGTCGGGCACGACCATATGGACGTCTTGGGGCCGACGATTGCGGACATCGCAAGCGAGAAGGCGGGCATCATCAAACCCGGCGTTCCCGTCATTACCGCCGCAGGACATCCGGAAGCGGCAGCGATTATCCGGGAGACGGCCGCGCGAAAACAAGCAACCGTCTACGCGCTTGGCGACCGATTCAACTATGAACCCGTGTCGATTCAAGAAAATGAGCAAATGTTTACTTTCCAAGGACCGTTCCGCCATGTACAATCGTTAGCGGTGACTTTAAACGGCGCGCATCAGCTCGTTAACGCGGCCGTGGCGGTCATGACGCTCGAGGTTCTGCGCCAATATTACGCGCTGATCGTCGACGACGGGGATCTCGAAGCCGGGTTGCGCGAAACCGCGTGGCCGGGAAGACTAGAGATGGTTTCCAAGTCGCCGCGCATTTTGCTTGACGGGGCTCATAATCCCGAAGGGATGGAAGCTTTGGCTGCCGCGCTGCGCGACGTCTATCGCTTCGATCGCTTGAACGTGATGATGGCAATGATGCCGAATAAGAATCACGAACATTCCCTGCGGCATATACTACCAATGGTGGATACGCTTGTGATTACGGAACCGGATTTTCATAAAAAAATGGCCGCCGGAGATTTGGCCGCGGTCGCCGAAAAACTGCAAGCCGAGCTCGGAAGTCCGCGCGACATTATCGTGGAGCCGGATTGGCGGCGTGCACTATCGCTTCTGCGCGAGGCGTCAACGCAAGTGTCGGAGCATGAGAATCCGCTTAGCGTCGTAACCGGCACTTTATATTTGATTGCCGACGTTCGCTCGTGGTTGCTCCATGGAACGAATTCAGAAAAAGGCTGGTGAAGCGTCGTTGCGAACCGCTGAACATGTGCATTTTATCGGTATCGGAGGCTACGGCATGAGTGCCATCGCCCGCGTGATGCTGGAGATGGGATATCAAGTGTCCGGTTCCGATGTGGTCGGCCAGGAACTAACGGAGAAATTGGCGGCCAATGGAGCACAAATTTATATCGGTCATGAGCCGGAGCATGTACGAGGCGCGGATCTCGTCGTGTATTCCACCGCATTATCGAAGGATAACGTAGAACGACAAGCCGCGGAGCAATTGAGGATTCCGACTTTGCATCGGGCTCAAATGCTGGCGCGCTTGCTTAACGCGCGCACGGGTATTGCCGTCGCGGGTGCGCACGGCAAAACGACGACGTCGTCAATGATCGCGCTCGTCATGGAGACGTGCGGACTTGACCCGACTTATATTATCGGCGGAGAAATCGTTAACGTCGGAACGAACGCGAAAGCCGGCAAAAGCGATTTCGTCGTCGCGGAAGCCGACGAGAGCGACGGTTCCTTCTTGCAGTACGAACCCGCTATCGGTGTCGTGCTGAACATCGAGGCCGATCACCTTGAAAATTACGAGGGCGATTTCAATAAACTGAAGGATGCTTACGTATCTTTCCTCGGAAATATCCGTTCGAGCGGCTGCGCGGTCGTCTGCGCGGACGACGAGAACATTCGGGAAGTCGTGCCGAAAGTGGGCGGCGCCCGCATGTTGACGTATGGCGTTCATGCGACCGATGCGGACTTTACGGCTACGGATATTAAGCTTGGTGACCGTTGCGCGACGTTTACCGTCCGCAAAGGTGCCGACGAGCTAGGTTCGATTACGCTTTCCGTGCCAGGGCGGCACAACGTATATAACGCCTTGGCGACGGTCATCGTCTGTCTCGAGGCAGGCGCTTCGTTCTCCGCGATCGCGGAGGCGATCCGCGAATTCCGCGGCGCCAAACGCCGTTTCCAAGTGCTCGGAGAAGTGAAGGACATGCTGGTGATCGACGATTACGCGCATCATCCGACCGAGATTCAAGCGACGATTCAAGCCGCGAAGGCGACGGGCAAGCGCATTATCGCGGTGTTTCAGCCGCAGCGGTACACGCGAACGTTCTTTTTGCTGGATGCGTTCAGTAGAGCGTTCTCGGATGCTGACGAGGTTATCATCACCGACATCTATTCTCCAGCCGGAGAGCAACGGATCGAAGGGGTTAACTCCCGCAAGCTGGTCGAGCTTATCGCCAGCAACAGCAATCCGAACGTTCGGTACGTCCCGACGAAAGAAGAAGTGATGGATTTGCTGGCGAGCGAAATCAAGCCGCACGATCTCGTGCTTACAATGGGAGCGGGCGATATTTGGAAGACGGCTTACGAGCTATCCAAAATCCTGCACGAACGGTATAGCGTATAACGTAACGGAATGAGCCCCCGAGCTCTCGGCAATGCCGAGGCTGCGGGGGCTTATTTGATGTTCCGTTCATATCTTTCTCTCGTCTCTCATATCCTATTGATAGATTGTAGGACAAGGGGAGACGCAGTATGCCATCCAACGCGAGAATGACGTTTCGTTTCGAGCCGCTTCCTGCGCCGAAGCCGGTCAAGCCCGCTCAGGCGTCGCAGCTGTCTCAGACTGCGGAAAAGCAAATCGTAGATGCTTTGCCGATAGAGCCGCAGCCTGTCACCGTAAACGCGCAACAACCGGAACAATCGTATAAGCATACGATTATAGAATCTTATCCGCCAATGAGCGGACCCTATCAAGACGATATTCGCGCGCTGGAGGAAATGATTCGGCGAACCGACTCGGTAGTCGTGCACATCCCGCCTCCGTCCGCGATTCAGGAGCCTTCTGAGCTTAAACCCGAGCGGCAAGGTTCTACCGTTCGCGATCGGCAAGCACCGGTAATCGTCCGTGAGCTGGCACAGATGGAGACGGATTTCGAGCAACCGGAGAGATGGAGCTTGCCGGAAGAGGATGGAGAATATCGTCCGCCAAGCGATTGGTTATCCCATTCCCATGATTACGTTCGTAAGGACAGCCCATCGTGGACGCGAGTGATTTTATCCGTCGCCGCGGCGATCGCGACCGGAGCGTTATTCGGGTATATGGTATTGACTTTGTTCACAGGGGAACCGATGTTCCCGGGTAAGTCCGACAATAGCAGTCAAGCGGCGATCGTGCCAACGTCGTCGGCGAATGCTAATTCGCCGTCTTCATCCGACTTGAAGGAAACCGCGAGCGTCGGCGAGAGCGTACAAACATCGGATCCCAATCCGGCCGATCCTACATCCGCCTTGTCGGAAATCAAAGCTAACGAAGCTTACGTCTTGCAATACGGCGTCTTCCGCAATGCGGACAGCACGCAATTAGCCGCGGCTCAGTTGAAAGACGTCGGCTTGCCCGCTGCGATCGACGATAGCGATGGTTATCGCGTCTACGCCGGGATTGCGCCGACGCGAGCCGAAGCGGAACTGCTGGCGGCTCAAATGCCGAATATCGAAGTATACATTAAGCCGATCGACGTTGCGGCTGCGCTGATCATCGAAGACGGCCAATCGCAAGCGCTTAAGTCGTTTATCGAAGAGAGCTCGGCGCTAAGCCGTCTGATCGCGCAGCTTACCGTTAGCGGGCTGCAAGACGAGTTGCCGCAGCCGTTGTCGCAAGACGATGCTGAGGCACTGCAACAGGCGGCTACGCAGTGGAAAGCGTCGCTAAGCGCGATCGATTCCATGACCGGCAACGCGCAAGCCGCGGGACGTACGCTCGAACAATCGCTTAACGCCGCGCTTGCATCGCTGGCGAGCTATGGCAAGAAGACTTCGCGTTATCATCTGTGGAACGCCCAATCAGCGATCATGCAGGCCGAGCTCGCGGACCGCGGTTTACGCCAAGCGTTGCAGCCAGCGACCGCTGGTTAATCAAACGGGACTTTGGAATGAGACAGCTCTGATTCTACAGGGCTGTCTTCGTTTTTGCGCATTGTATACGTTCTAAGGGAAACGTATAATGAATGTGCAGGTGTCAAAAAATGGTGGTGAATAACGAATCGTGAAGAAAAATGGCTGGATTCTCCTTTTATTCGTCTGGCTCGGCATGCTAGCAGGAACGCTGGTGTCCCGGTGGCTGCAAGACGCCGAAGGCGTTAAGTTTCTGACCCGTTCGCTGCAGGTTCATTGGTCGCCTTCCGCGGACTTGGCGGTATTCAGTTACGACCTCAATTTTCACGCTAATGTTAGCCTGCTCAGCATCATCGGGGCTGCGCTCGCGATCTGGTTATATCGGAAAATGTAATTCGAAAGGATGTATCGCAACATGAGCTCGAACGCAACTTCTCTACATACGCTAGTCCTTGCTTCTACTTCGCCGAGAAGGCAGGAGCTGATCCGGTTACTCGGCTTGCCCGTCGAAATCGTCCCTAGCAACGTCGACGAGGACACTCCCTCGGACTGGACGCCCGAGCAAATCGTCGAAGGTCTTTCTCGGAGAAAAGCGTTCTCCGTTCAAGAGAAAATCGCCGGACAAGCTTCCGGATCTTCTATCGTCGTAGGCAGCGATACGATCGTTGTCTTAGAGAGGGAAGTAATGGGGAAACCTACTGACACGGAAGATGCGATCCGGATGCTGAAGCGTCTGTCCGGGCGAACGCATGAAGTATTTACCGGCGTTACGTGCGTACGCGTATCGGATGGAGAGTCGATCACTTCCCATCGGGTTACCCAAGTGCGCATGCGCGAGCTGACGGACGAGCAAATCAAACGTTACGTCGCCACCGGAGAACCGATGGACAAAGCCGGCGCTTACGGCTTGCAAGGCATCGGGGCGCTTCTCGTAGAATCGATCGACGGAGATTTTTTCAACGTCGTCGGCTTGCCGGTCTCGTTAGTCTCGGTCATGCTTGAAACGTACGGTATTTCGACGCCTTAATCTAAGCCACTCCCGCGGCCGACGCGGCATACGAAGGTTGGACGAAGACGCATGGAACAACGTTCCTTTCGCATTAGGGAAATGCAGACCGAAGAACGGCCGCGGGAAAGAATGCAACGACACGGCTCAAGCGCGCTAAGCCATGCGGAATTGCTAGCTATTTTGCTGCGCACGGGAACGAAAGACGAGTCTTCCATCCACCTCGCCCAGCGTATTCTAACGGAATGCGGCGGATTGCGCAGACTCGCCGAGAGCCAATGGGACGAGCTGACGCATATTCGCGGCATCGGTCCTGCCAAAGCATTGCTGCTGCAAGCTTCCATCGAGCTTGGCCGAAGGGTCGCCAGGTCGCAGTTGCCGGATATGGTAAAGATTACGTGCCCGCAAGACGCCGCAAGCTTGCTGATGGAAGAACTTAGACACTTGAAGGAAGAGCACTTCGTCTGCTTGTTCCTGAATACGAAAAACCAAGTCATCGGCCGCCAGACGTTATCGATCGGCAGCTTGAACGCATCGATCGTACACCCGAGAGAGCTGTTCCGAGCCGCTATTCGGCGCAGCAGCGCCTCTATCCTGTGCGCGCACAACCATCCGAGCGGAGATCCTACTCCGAGTCCGGAAGACATAGCGCTTACGAAACGGCTGGCGGAAGCGGGAGAGCTGCTAGGCATCGAATTGCTCGATCATTTGGTAATCGGTGACAATCGCTATATCAGTTTGAAGGAGACAGGATGCTTGTAGTAAAATAAGAAGGATTGTCCCGACGACTGATACGTCAGAATTGGCGATATTCTAGCAGTCGCGGTAGAAGCAGGAGGTAGCAACATGGCATTTACGCGAGATCTGGGGATTGACCTCGGCACGGCAAACACGCTCGTCTACGTTAAAGGTAAAGGAATCGTCGTTAGGGAACCCTCGGTGGTCGCCCTGCGTACCGATACGAAGAAAATCGAAGCCGTGGGCACGGAAGCGAAGAAGATGATCGGCCGTACGCCCGGCAACATTGTCGCGATTCGTCCGATGAAGGACGGAGTCATCGCGGACTTCGAAACTACGGCAACGATGATTAAATATTTCATTCGCCGCGCGCAGAAGCCGCGCACGTTGTTCCCGCGCCATCCGAACGTCATGGTGTGCGTCCCGTCGGGCATTACCGCCGTCGAGAAACGCGCCGTGGAAGACGCGACGAAGCAAGCGGGCGCGCGCGAAGCATTCATCATCGAGGAACCGTTCGCGGCTGCGATCGGCGCCGATCTGCCCGTATGGGAGCCGACCGGCAGCATGGTCGTCGATATCGGCGGAGGCACGACGGAAGTCGCGGTCATCTCGCTTGGCGGCATCGTGACGAGCCGTTCGATCCGCATCGCGGGCGACGAGATGGACGATGCGATCATCGCTTACGTTAAGCGCTTGTACAACCTCATGATCGGGGAACGTACGGCAGAGCAATTAAAGATGGAAATCGGATCCGCGATGCCTCTGGACAAAGTCGAATCGATCGAGATTCGCGGCCGCGACCTCGTGTCCGGTTTGCCGAAGACGCTCGCCATTACTTCTGACGAAGTAACGGATGCGTTGTCGGATACGGTCAACTCGATTATCGACGCGGTCAAGATTACGCTCGAGAAGTGTCCGCCGGAACTGTCCGCCGACATCATGGACCGGGGAATCGTCCTGACGGGCGGCGGCGCGCTGTTGCGCCATCTGGACAAGATGCTGGCCCGCGAGACGGGCATGCCTGTACTAGTCGCGGAAAATCCGCTGGATTGCGTCGTCATCGGCACGGGCCGCGCGCTCGATAACATCCATTTGTTCAAATCTAAAGGCGGATCACGCTAAAATTATTGCAGCTTAGCCCATGGGACGGAAAAGCAGGTGAGCGGATATCTTTAAATTAATGCGCAACAAAAGATTGTTCATTCTTATGATCGGGTTGATCGTTTTCATTGCGCTCATGGGATTCACGCTCGGACGCAAAAGGTTGACTTGGCCCGAGAAGTTCATCAACGATGCCGTCGGGACTGCACAAGGCGTATTATACCGGCCGGTCGGAGCGGTCGCGGATTTCTTCCGCGACATCGGCCGGCTTTCCGACGTGTATAAGGAGAACGAGCTGCTGCGGCAGACCGTAGCCCAGTACACGCAGGATCAAATTCGGTTTAATTCCCTCGAAGCGGAGAACAAGCGTCTGCAAGAGGCGCTTAATTTTACCGACAGGCAAAAACAATTGGATAATTATCGTTACTTGATCGCGCAAGTCGTAGGAACGACATCGAATCCGTACGAGAAGACGATCAAGATCAATCTAGGTTCCCGCGACGGCGTGAAGGCGGAGATGGCGGTCACGACGACCGACGGTCTCGTCGGCATCGTTAGCCACGTATCGACGTTCACGTCTACCGTCAAGCTCGTCACGGACTTGGACGAAAGCTCGTCCAAAGGGATGCCGGTATCGGCAACGGTTCTCGGCAAAGAGACGCAATCGTTCGGCATTATCCAATACGACGAGGAATCGGGAACGTTGCAGATGACGAAAATCGACGAGCGGGATCCGCTTGCCGTGGGAGACAAAGTCATCACTTCGGGGCTCGGCAACGTATTTCCTAAAGGCATCGTCATCGGTACGGTCGAAAGCCGGCAAGTCGGCGACTTCGGCTTGACCCATACCGCCATCATTACGCCATCGGCCAAATTCGACCACCTGCGCGAAGTGTTCGTGGTCGTCGTGCCCGACGTGGACGGTCCTTGACGATGAAGATCAATAAAGTCATCTTATGGACGCTCCTGTTGCTGCTTGTCGAGAATGCGATCGTTCCGTGGATTATCCCGCCCGAGTGGGCCGACAGGCTGCTTCCGCACTTTGCCTTTCTCATGACGTTATTCGTTTCGGGCTTCGCGGGGCGCCATCGCGCGTTTCTGTTCGGGCTCGGCTTCGGATTGCTGCAGGACTTATTGTTTTACGGCCATCTCATCGGACCTTACGGCTTCGGCATGGGCTTGCTCGGTTACGCGGCAGGTTTGGCGGCGGAACGTCGCGCGTTTACGCTTCCTTTTTTCATCTGGATCGTCGTCTTCGGGGGCGGCTTGCTAGATACGGTCGTCTACTTGATTTATAAGCTGTTCCGGCTTACGGACTTGCCTTATAGCTTCGTATTCTACTGGCAGATCGCTCCGACGACGTTGCTGCAGCTTCTGATCGCCCTACTCATG
Source organism: Cohnella yongneupensis (assembly GCF_042655785.1). Classification (NCBI taxonomy): domain Bacteria; kingdom Bacillati; phylum Bacillota; class Bacilli; order Caryophanales; family Paenibacillaceae; genus Cohnella; species Cohnella yongneupensis. Next base: position 36,378 of record NZ_JBHSNC010000024.1, on the reverse strand, counting down.
TACGTTCCGGTTCGTCGCTACTTGGTGAAACCTTCCTTATCTTCGGGAGAAGACAATTCGGAGTAAGCAGGAATTCGGCTTATCTTGGCAGAATTTCATTAACCGTAGGGAGGAACGGAAAAATGGCCGGCAAATCGCACATTACGATCAAGGGGATCAAAGAAGGGCTCGTTTTTCTGCTGGACGACGGTTGCGAATTCGAAGTGCTCTTAGACGAGCTGAACACGAAGCTCGACAAGCATGTGCAGCAATTCACCGGTCCGATCATTCATGTGTTCGTTAAGCTCGGAGAGAGGCATCTGGACGAGAACGACCAGGAGCGTATTCGCGCCGTTCTTCGGAAGCAGGGAAATCTATTAGTTCAATCGATCGAGAGTAATCCGCCTGCTAGCGAAGCTAAACCGCTAAGCGGGCCGAGCATACATACGATTGCCGCAATCGTACGTTCCGGACAGACGTTGGAGTACGAAGGACATTTGCTTCTTCTGGGCGACGTGAATCCCGGCGGGGTCATACGTTGCACGGGGGATGTCTATATTCTGGGCGCGCTTCGGGGAATGGTTCACGCAGGATCGGCGGGAGACGAGAAGGCGATTATCGCGGCCTCCTCCATGACGCCGACGCAGCTTAGAATCGCGGATGTCATTAGTCGGCCGCCGGATGAATGGACTTCTGCCGAGCCTTGGATGGAATATGCGTTCTTGAAGGACGGAACGATGTCGATAGACAAAATGACGAGCCTTAGCCGTCACCGCAAGGAAGTCATGCAGTTCAAAGGAGTGTAAGCCATGGGAGAAGCGATAGTAGTCACCTCGGGCAAGGGCGGCGTCGGCAAGACGACGACATCAGCCAATTTAGGAACGGCGCTTGCGTTGCTAGGCAAAAAAGTGTGCATGGTAGATACCGATATCGGATTGCGCAACTTGGATGTCGTGATGGGTTTGGAAAATCGGATCGTCTACGATCTCATTGACGTTGCCGAAGGTCGGTGCCGGGTTAACCAGGCTCTGATTAAAGACAAGCGCTTCGATGAGCTTTATATGCTTCCGGCCGCGCAGACGAAAGACAAGAACGACGTATCGCCGGAGCAAGTGAAACAAATCATCGAAAGTCTAAAGCCGGATTTCGATTACGTTATCATCGATTGCCCCGCGGGAATCGAGCAAGGCTTCCGCAACGCGATTGCAGGCGCTACGCAGGCGATCGTCGTCACGACGCCGGAGAACGCGGCCGTTCGCGACGCGGACCGCGTAATCGGCCTGCTCGAGAAAAGCCACATCTCGTCTCCTAAGCTCGTCATTAACCGCATTCGTCCGAACATGATGAGAAGCGGCGATATGCTCGAGATCGACGACATTTGCCAGGTATTAGCCATTGACCTAATCGGCATCGTGCCCGATGATGAAGCTGTAATCAAAGCCGCGAACCAAGGGGAACCGACGGTTATGAATCCTACGTCCCGCGCGTCTATCGCCTATCGCAATATCGCCAGGCGCATACTCGGCGAAACCGTCCCGCTATCGCAGCTGGAGGAGAAAGCGGGTATGTTCCGCAAAGTAAAGAAGTTCTTGGGAATGGGTTGATCGGAGCTTGCTTAACCGATTGAAGAAGATGGATTGGATGATGCTGCTCATCCTGATGCTGTTCATGGGCATAAGCACCATATTGATCAGGAGCGCGACGCACGGCAATCCGAGTTACTCGCATTACGACTTAAAGACGGTCATCTATTACGGGGTCGGCTTCGTCGTTATAATGTTGTCGACGTTGATCGATTATAGGCTCATCCTGAAAACTTGGATGGCTTGGTACGTCATAGGGTTAATTTTGCTCGTCATGGTGTTTATGTTCGCGCCCGAGATTAACGGCGCAAGAAGCTGGTTTATTTTGCCGGGAGGCATGCTGTTCCAGCCCGCCGAAATCATGAAGATTTTCTTGATCGTTTCGATAGCCGCGCTGCTCGGCAGACGTCTCGGCGATCCGCTCAGAATGCGTACCGACGTCGTGTTAGTGGCGGCTACGGCCCTCGTCCCGTTCATGCTCGTAATGATCCAGCCGGATTTGGGCAACGCGATCATTTACATTTTCATCGTGCTTGGCATGCTCTGGATCGGAAATATCCGTTACACGTACGTTATGATAGGTCTCACGACGGTTATCGGCGGGTTGATGCTGTTCGTTACGTTGTTCAATACGTACAACACGGAAATCAAGACGTACCTGGAAGACCATCATAAGGCGCACTGGTACCAACGGATCAACACGTATATTCATCCGGAGGAAGCTTCCGCGGACGACCGACGTCAGTCGGAATACGCGCAGATCGCCATCGGATCCGGCGGACTAGCGGGCGACGGATATATGCAAGGCGAATCCAAAAACCGCAAGTTCATTCCGTACACGTATTCCGATTCGATCTTCGTCGTTATCGCCGAGGAGTTCGGCTTCCAGGGCGCGGCCGTGCTGTTGCTGTTGTACTTCCTGTTCATATACAGGATGATACTGATCGCCTACCAGTGCATCGATTTGCGAGGGTCGTTCATGATTATCGGGATCGCCTCGATGATGGTGTTCCAGATTTTCGAGAACATCGGGATGATGATCGGAATTATGCCGCTGACGGGCATTACGTTGCCGTTCATCAGTTATGGCGGGACGTCGCTTCTGCTTAACATGCTGTCGATCGGTCTCGTGTTCAGCATTCGGGCGCATCAAGAAAAGTATGAGATGGATTTATAGCGGACAACAAGGGCTATCCTCTTTCGGGGATGGCTCTTTTCTATTTTGTCGAGTCTATTCCACCCTTGTCCGCCATAAGGTGGTAGTAGACGAGAAGGACAAGGAGGGCTTGCCGTGCCAATTCGGAATAGCGTGCGCGATCGCAGGCGTGAGCGGATACAGCAGTTGCTGGACGATATGCAGGCGAATGAGGACCCGGTCGAAGCACGACCGGAGGCGCGGGAACGGGCGTCGATCCCGCCGGAGCCGCCGATCACGGAGGACGTCCTTCCCCCGGTTATTCAGCCCTCTTATCCTTCCCATGGGCTTGTCCCGATGTCGCCGATTATGCCGAGCGACGAGCCGGATCCGGAGCTGTGGTGGAAAGAGAAGCAGCGAACGATGAAGTACGATACAAACAATTGGGCAGGGATGAAGGGGTTGTCGCCGACTTCTCGCGCCCCTGATCGGAATAGGGCGCCTGGCAGGTCGGGACTGTCGCCATGGGCGCGCGGGATGGCGGTAAGAATATTCATCGCAGGGCTGCTCTTCGCGGGCGCGTGGGGCTGGTTGAAGTATGAGCTCCCCGGAAGCGCCGAAGCCCGCGCGTGGATGACCGATTCGGTATCGAACGATATGGATTTCCAAGCGATAGAAGCATGGTATAGCGATACTTTCGGCGGCTCGCCATCGTTTTTGCCGTTTTTGCGCGAAGGCGATGATACGAAGGAAGTCGCGGTTACATTAAACCCGGAAGATACGGTCGTTCCCGTGCAAGGCAGAATCGTTCAAAGCTACGCCCAGAGCGGAAGCGGCGTGAAGTTGGCTGCTCCCGCAGGCAGCGATATAGTCGCGGTGTACGCCGGGCGCGTACTGCAGGTTCAAGCGGAAGAAGCAGGCGGACTGACGATTCTGGTGCAGCATCCCGACAGCATCTTGTCGGTTTACGGCAATTTGCAGCGCGCAACGGTCAAGGAGAACGACTGGGTAGAGGCCGGCGAGAAGCTGGGAGAGCTCAAGTCCGCTAACGGAGCTGACGGGGAGAGCACGCTCTATTTCGCCGTGCAGCAGAACGGAAAGAAGCTAGATCCGGCGGAAGTGGTTCCTTTTGATTAAATGGCGAGGCATTGCGTTCAGGCTTCATCCGCTATTCGTGCTTGTTATGATGGCCTCGATCGCAACCGGGCGATTCCTGGAGCTGGCGACGTTGTTCGTCATCGTCTTGTGGCATGAACTCGGGCATTTGCTTGCGGCGCTTCGCTTCGGGTGGACGGTGCGCGAAATAAAGCTGCTTCCGTTCGGAGGCGTCGTCGAAGTCGAGGAAGCGGGGACGTTGCCGGTACGGGAGGAAGTATGGGTGGCGCTGGCCGGCCCGATGCAGAACGCGATTCTCGCTGCCGCCGGCTGGATGCTCGGACAAGCAGGATGGATCGACGGCGGATGGGCGGAAGCGTTCGTGCGTGCCAATCTGCTGATTGGCGCCTTTAATCTGTTGCCGGTATTGCCGCTTGACGGCGGCCGAATGCTTCAGGCTTGGATTAGCTTACAAGCGCCTTATCATCGCACGCTCCTCTGGAGCGCGAGAATCAGTCTCGTCTTCAGCTTTCTTATCGTGTTGGCCTCGCTCTTTCCGCTTCTTGCAGGCGGACTCGTTCAGCTCAACCTGCTCGCGGTCGGGCTCTTCTTGTGCGCGTCCAATTGGACTTATTTACGCAACGTGCCGTTCGTTTTTTTGCGTTTTCTCGTCCATCGCAGCGAAAAATCGGATAGCCGCATGAAGCACGGCGTGCTCTCCCGTCCGATCGTCATCGAGGAAGACCGGCCGCTCATCCATATCATTCGCCTCTTCATGAAAGAGCAGTACCACCTCGTGTACATCATGAAACGCGGAAAAATCGCCAAAGTCGTCCCGGAGAAGACGATTATCGAAGGGTTCCTCGGACGATTGACATCAGGGAATGCGGATTTGCGTTTTTTCATGTAAAATGGAGAAAAGCATATCCGTGGGAGGTTTGCATGAAGCAGCTGTTCATCCATTGCTCGCAAAACGTTACCCAATCGGCCCTATTGGAAAACGGAAGGTTAACCGAATTCAGCGTGGAAAAAATCGAAGGTACTTCGTTGATCGGCAACCTGTACAAGGGCAAAGTGGTCAACGTGCTGCCCGGCATGCAGGCTGCTTTCGTCGATATCGGATTATCCAAGAACGCTTTTTTATACGTGGACGACGCGCTACACCCCCATTTGGACAAACAGCCGAAGGACAAGCCCTCCATCTCGGAATTGCTTAAGCCCGGAGACGAGGTGCTCGTGCAGGTTATGAAGGATCCGCTCGGCGGAAAGGGTGCGAGGGTGACGACTCACTTCTCCCTTCCCGGACGCTGGCTAGTCTATATGCCGGGAGCCGATTACATCGGCATTTCCAAGAAGATCGACCAAGAGACGGAACGATTGCGCCTGAAGAGCTTGGCCGAAGACATTCGCGCCGAAGGCGAAGGGCTCATTATGCGAACGAACGCCGAAGGCGAAAGCCGTTCTTCGTTAGAAGGCGATTTGAACGGATTGCGCACCATTTGGCGCAACGTCATGGCCTTAAACGCGCAATCGGACGCGCCGAAGCAGCTTCACAAAGATTCGGGTCTCGTGCATCGGATCATTCGGGACGTCATAACGCCCGACACCGAAGAGTTGATCATCGATAACGAACAATGCCTGCACGATGCCCAGGATTACATGCGCCAGGCGGCGCCCGCGATGTCGGACAAAATCCGCCTATATAGCGAGACGCTACCGATGTTCGAGAAATTCGGCATTAAAGACCAGATCGACAAGGCGTTCCAATCGCGCGTTTGGCTGAAGAGCGGCGGATATTTGGTTTGGGACCAGACCGAAGCGCTTACCGTCATCGACGTGAATACGGGCAAATATACCGGCTCCGCTTCGCTTGAGGAGACCGTATTCCAGACGAACTTGGAAGCGGCGGAACAGATCGCGCGGCTTTTGCGCGTAAGGGACGTCGGCGGCATCATCATCGTCGATTTCATCGATATGGAGACGGAGGAGCATCGCCATCAAGTCGTGCATCTGCTGGAAACGACGATCAAGCGGGATCGCACCAAGTGTCAGGTCGTCGGTTGGACGAGGCTCGGATTGCTCGAGATTACGCGCAAAAAAGCCCGGGAGAACGCCATGAACTATTTTTACGAGACGTGCGCGGCCTGCAAAGGAAGCGGGAAAATATACATAAGGTAACTCGATTCATGCCTTATTCGGTGCATATTAAAGTTGTGGTTGAATTCGCTTAGGCGATATGATAAACTACGTTAGTGCGTGCAATCTGAACATTTTGCAGGCTACAACCGCACTCCACCGGGTCGACAAGTCCGAGATGCCTTCACGGCAACCGGCACCCCATGAGGCGAGTCTTAGACATGAGGAGGTGCAACAGAATGTACGCGATTATCGAAACAGGCGGCAAGCAATACAAAGTACAAGCCGGCGACGTAATCTTCGTCGAGAAGCTTTCGGCGAACGCAGGCGACAGCATCACGTTTGACCGTGTATTGGCAGTGTCCAACGACAAAGGTCTTACGACGGGTGCTCCACTTGTATCCGGCGCGTCCGTAACGGGCAAAGTCGAGCAACAAGTTAAAGGCGAGAAAATCATCGTCTTCAAGTACAAACCGAAGAAGAACTACAAGCGTAAGCAAGGTCATCGTCAACCGTACACGAAAGTGACGATCGAAAGCATCAAGGCGTAAGAGGTAGCCGGATGATTAAGATCTCGCTAGTGCGGAATAGACGAGGCCACATAACGCGGTTTACCGTATCCGGTCACGCTTATTACGACGATCCGGGCAAAGATATTGTCTGTGCCGGCGTATCTGCGGTTGCAACAGGGGCGGTTAACGCGATCGAGAAATTGACGGGGCTCGTGCCCGATGCCGAAGTATCCGAGAAAGACGGGTTGCTCAAGGTGGTAACGCCTAGCAGCGACGACGAAGCTCGGAACGCTCAAGTCCAGCTTTTGCTGGAAGGCATGCTCGTTTCTCTGGAATCCATTGCGGATGAATACGGTAAGTACGTGAAAATAAAAGTAACATTTGCGGAAAAAGGAGGTTGAAACCATGTTGAAGCTGAATCTTCAGTTGTTCGCCTCGAAAAAAGGGGTCGGATCTACGAAGAACGGACGTGACTCCCACTCGAAGCGCCTTGGCGCAAAACGTGCGGACGGTCAGAACGTACCTGCAGGAAGCATCTTGTATCGCCAACGCGGTACTAAGGTTCACCCAGGTAACAACGTAGGCATCGGCAAAGACGATACGCTGTTCGCGCTAGTGACCGGCGTCGTCAAATTCGAGCGTTGGGGACGCGATCGCAAGAAAGTTAGCGTGTACCCGCTGGAGCAAGCGCCAGTCGCTGCTGCGCTTGAAGTTTAATACTTCACACAAGCATAAACGGCTTACGCCGTCCTTGGGATGGCGCAATTACGTTTATGTCGGAGGTATCAGAGAAGTTATAGTAGGTTGAAACTTATACTTATCTGATACTACGAGAACACCCGGCCATCGCATTATTGGCCGGGGTTTTTGCGTAATTAGGACATTTCGTTCAAGCTCAAGGCATGGTTAAACGGCTCTTGGCCATGCTATACTGGGATTGTATGGGATGCACGCCGAATGAATGGATGGCTGAAGGAGACGGGGACGCAACAATGAGGATAAGGAAAATCACGCCTTTGCATATCGTCGCGGCATCCTCGCTCGCGTTTCCTATCGCGGCCGTATTCGGTTGGCCGGATGCTTGGTGGCCTCTAATCTTGTTCATGCTTTGGAGCCTGGCGCTTGGAGTGGCACTTGCGACCGCGGGCTCCCGCGAGGATCGCGAACGCATCGATCGGTTGTTGGACCATGCGCACGGTTCGGCGATTCAGACGTTAAGCCATCATCGTCACGACTGGATGAACGAACTTCAGGTGCTGTACGGATATTTACGTTTGAACAAGCCCGATAAAGCCGTCGACGTGGTGGACAGAATAAGGGTACGCATGGACCATGACAGCCGGTTGTCCCACATCGGCAATCCGAAGCTGTCGATTTATTTGCTGTCGTTCCGGACGATTTGCGATTCGTTGCGGCTGGACGTAGAAGTCCAGGACGGGCTTCAGTTCGGAACAACGCCTCGCGAAGCGGATAGACTTGCCCAAGCGGTCATCGGAATGATTAACGTCATTCGCGTTAGATCCGGTAACACTTCGGCGTACGATAGCACGTTGAAGCTTGCGATAGCCCAATCGGCTGTCGGTTATCAGGTCGACCTGACTTATGCGGGGGAATTGGCTGCCGCCGACAGCGTGGATGCGGACTTGGCGCGTTGTTTGGATGGCGTAGGGGATTTGGTTAATGTCGAGCCCATCGACGAAACACAGCATGCGCGGACGATGAGCGTTCGTTTTCCGTTGCACGCTTAAATATTCGTGACGACGACGCGAGGACGTGAACAGCCCGTCCGGTCGTTGCACTTGGAGTGAATTCATCATGTTCGTAGACAAAGCGAAAATATTCGTTAAAGGCGGAGACGGTGGCGACGGACTAGTCGCGTTCCGCAGAGAACTGTACGTACCGGAAGGCGGACCTGCGGGCGGAGACGGCGGAGATGGCGGAGACGTCATCTTCCGTGTGGACGAAGGACTAAGGACGCTCATGGATTTCCGCTATCAGAAGCATTTTAAGGCAACGCGCGGCGAGAAGGGGCGCAACAAAACCCAGCACGGCGCGAACGCGGATGACATGATCGTACGCGTGCCTCCAGGTACGATCGTCGTCGATGACGACACCGGTGAACTGATCGCCGATCTGACCCGTCACGACCAGCAGGTCGTCATTGCCAGGGGCGGACGTGGTGGACGCGGCAATACCCGGTTCAAGAGCCCGGCGAACACCGCGCCGGCGATCGCGGAGAACGGGGAAGAAGGACAGGAACGTTGGGTTACGCTGGAGCTGAAGGTAATGGCGGACGTCGGTCTGGTCGGCTTCCCGAGCGTAGGCAAGTCGACGTTGCTGTCCGTCGTGTCCGGAGCGCAACCGAAGATCGGGGCGTACCACTTCACGACGTTGACGCCTAACCTCGGCGTCGTCGATCTTGGGGACGAGCGTAGCTTCGTCATGGCGGATTTGCCGGGGCTGATCGAAGGCGCGCATACCGGTATCGGTCTAGGTCACGAATTCCTACGCCACGTCGAACGTACGCGCATCATCGTGCACGTCGTGGACATGTCGGGCATGGAAGGCCGCGATCCTTTCGACGATTGGGAGAAAATCAACGACGAGCTTAAGCAGTACAATGTTAAGCTTGCGGATCGCCCGCAAATCGTCGCCGCGAACAAGATGGACATGCCGGAGTCCGAGGACAACTTGACGGCGTTCCGTGAGAAGGTAAGCGAAGTGAAGCCGGACATTTTGATTATGCCGATTTCTTCGCTCACGAGACAGGGCGTTCAAGAGCTGCTCTACAAGGTTGCGGATCTGCTCGATTCGTTGCCTGAATTCGTGGAAGTAGAAGATACGGCAGCGAAAGAAGCCGAAGAGGGAATCGTGTACCGGTTCGAGCCGGGCAACGATACTTCGTTCTCGATAACGCGGGATAACGAAGCGTTCGTCGTGCATAGCGAAGCGATCGAGAAGCTTATGCGCCGCACGCAGTTCGGCTCCCATGAAGCTATCGTTCGTTTCGGGCGCATCCTGCGCGGCGTAGGCGTCGATGCCGAGCTGCGCAAGCGCGGAGCGAAAGACGGCAGCACCATCCGGATCGGCAAGTTCGAGTTCGAGTTTTTCGAAGGCGGCTCGGACGACTATATTTTCGAAGACGCATAACGGCAAGAAGCCCCCGTCGCCATGGATTAACAATGGCTGCGGGGGCTTCGTTTTATTTTCAGGAGATATTATCCTACGATCTGCTCCATATGGACGTTCGATTCTTTGCTTAAATCGATGAACGTATCTCCGGATTGAATGAGCGGGCGAGTCGGATCCATCGGCGGAATGAGCACGACGCGTCCGATTCGTCCGTCCGTCAACTCGACCTCGCATCCGATAAGGCCGTCCATTAGGCGGCGCGTGAACATCGTGAGAATGCCCGTATCGAAGTTGCCGAGCGTTCCCGTGTACATCTGATGCAAAATCTCGTAGAAGGGCGAAGCGTCACGGTATACCCGATCGCTGGTGAGAGCATGGAAGACGTCCGCAATGGCTACGATTTTGCTAAGCGGATCGATGCGAGCGCCTTCGACGCCAAAAGGATAACCCATGCCGTCTTCTCTTTCGTGGTGCTGCAACGCGATTAATGCCGATCGCCAGTTCAACCCGTTGCATTCCTGAATCAATTGGTACCCGAACACGGTATGTTGTTTCATAATTTCGAATTCTTCTTCGGTAAGCCGTTCCCTCTTGTTCAAGATGTGCTCGGGAACGCGCATTTTTCCCACGTCGTGCAAGATAGCACCCATCGTAAGAATAGCCAACTCTTTCTCCGGAAGGTTCATCCAACGCCCGATCAACGATGAGATCGCCCCGACTGCTATGTTGTGCCGATAAGTGTAATCGTCCTTGGAATACATGGAGATAAGAAGCGGATACACTTGGAGCTGCTCCGATGATTGCACGATAGCCGGCAGGACGTCTTTGCGAATGTCCATGATCGGAATTTGGCCGGTGAAGCGGATGTCCTCGAACAACCGTTGAATGGAGATCACGGATTCCTCGAGCGCTTGGAGCGCCTGCTCCTGTTTGGAGAGAGGCTCTAGATCCCTCTCGGATAAAGAGATGCGATGAAGGGACAGCTTGACGAGATCCTCTTCGGAGAGCGGATGCGCCGTGGGGAGCAGGACGATGCCCCTAGCGTTATGTACATCGTGTTTCAGACGCCGTCCGATCCAAGAGCGTTGACTCGCAGTCAAGTATGATTCCACCCCGCAACCTCCGATGCTAGCATGTGCTTCCTAAATAATACCAGCACCTGACCGCGAATAAAACAAATAATTACAAATGTCGAACACCCCTAACAAGCCTATTGCCTCGGTCGAGCGATTTCGATATAATGTCCACTATGAGCATACATTCGTCTTTTGTGGGAGGACGCAAGATGACGGAGCGGTATTATGTCGTCCGGGAAGATTTGTTGCCCGAAGGCATTCTCAAGACGGAGCAGGTGAAAGAGCTGCTGCGCCGGGGAGAAGCCGCGACGGTGCACGAAGCGGCGGAGAGAATAGGGTTGAGCCGCAGCGCTTTTTACAAATATAAAGACGGCGTATATGCGCTGGAGCAAACGTCTAGGGAACGCATCGTGACGCTGTCGATGGACTTGGAGCACCGTTCCGGGGTTCTGTCCAAAGTACTCGGTACGCTGGCGGCAAGCGAGGGCAACGTGCTTACGATCTCGCAATCGATTCCGCTGCAGGGTCTGGCCAACGTCGTCGTGTCCGTGGACACCGCCATAATGAGCGGCGAGCTGGCGGAGCTGGTGGACAAACTGCGCGCCATAGACGGCGTGAAGCGGGCGATCGTCGTAGGAAGAGGCTAAGCGGTACGATCGCAACAAAGAAAGAAGCGATAGAAGCGGAGGAGTTAGGATGAAGCCGGTTAAAGTAGGTTTGCTTGGATTAGGCACGGTAGGCACGGGAGTCGTTCGCATCGTCGAAGGACATCAAGAGGATTTGCAAAGTCAGGTCGGTTCCCCGATCTTGATTTCTAAAATATTGGTGAAGGACCGCGCGAAGAGCCGCAACGTGGCCGTCGACGCGAGCAAGCTGACGGAGGACCCATGGGAAATTGTCCGTGATCCGGAGATCGACGTCATCGTGGAAGTGATGGGCGGAGTAGCCCACTCTCGCGACGTCATTCTGGAAGCGTTAGAGCGTGGGAAACACGTCGTCACGGCCAATAAAGACTTGATGGCGATGCACGGTCCGGAAATATTGGCGAAGGCGCGCGAGAAAGGCTGCGACGTCCTGTACGAAGCGAGCGTCGCGGGCGGCATCCCGATTATCCGGACGCTGATCGAAGGTTTTTCCTCCGATCGCATTACGAAGATCATGGGTATCGTCAACGGAACGACGAACTATATCCTTACGAAAATGAGCCGAGAAGGCGCGGCGTACGCCGACGTGCTGAAGGAAGCGCAAGCGCTCGGCTACGCGGAATCCGATCCGACGTCCGACGTGGAAGGCTTGGACGCCGCGCGCAAAATGACGATTTTGTCGACGCTAGGCTTCCGTGCGAACGTAGCTTTGGAAGACGTTAGCGCGAAAGGGATCAGCAACGTCACTCAAGAAGATATCGGATACGCGAAACGTCTCGGTTACGAAGTGAAGCTGCTAGGTATCGCCGAGCGGCAGGACGACACGATCAGCGTGAGCGTGCAGCCGACTATGGTCAAAACAAGCCATCCGATCGCCTCGGTCAACGGGGTGTTCAATGCGGTATACGTGCATGGCGAAGCGGTCGGAGAGACAATGTTCTACGGACCCGGCGCGGGCGAGATGCCGACGGCGACTTCGGTCGTTGCGGACTTGGTCGCGGTCGTCAAAAACATGAAGCTCGGAGTGAACGGCCGTCAGGCGCAACTGAGCTATAAAGTGATGAAGCTGAAAACCGACGAGCAGATTTCCTCGAAATACTTCCTGCTATTACACGTCGACGACAAGGCAGGCGTATTGGCGCAAATCGCGCAAGTGTTCTCTAATTTAGACGTCAGCATCGAATCGGTTATGCAGCCTTCGGCGCCGCATAAGTCCGGAGCGGAGCTTATCATCATTACGCATAACGCAAGCAAAGCAGCAATGAACAAAGTGCTGCAAGCATTCGAAGCGCTGCCTGCCGTGCAACAAATCAAAAGCGTCTACCGTGTCGAAGGGTGAAGGAGTCCGCATGAGCCAGCATAAAGCAACGATTATCGCCGATCGCGTCGTGGTGAAAGTACCGGCCAGCACGGCAAATCTCGGTCCGGGCTTCGATTCGCTCGGCATGGCCTTATCTTTATTCGCTTGGGTAAGTCTCTCTCCGTCTTCCGCAACGCGCATCACGCTGCACGGAGACAATCTTGACGGCGTCCCGCAGGACAAGTCGAATTTGGTGTACGAGGTCGCTCAAGCGGTGTTCGAACGCGCGGGCGTTTCCATTCCCGAGCTGGACATCGCGATCCGCTCCGACATCCCCCTAACGAGAGGGCTTGGCAGCAGCGCCGCGGCGATTATCGGCGCGCTCGTCGCTGCCAACGCGCTTGTCGGAGATCCGTTGTCCAAAGACGAGCTGTTCCAGATGGCAACCGCGCTCGAGAAACATCCGGATAACGTCGGCGCTTCCCTGTTCGGAGGCATCATCGTCTCTGCATGGGACGGAACAAGAGCGGAATATGTCCGGTTCGACCCGCCTGAAGGCATGGATGTGCTTGCCGCAATTCCGCAGTTCGAATTGTCGACCAAGAAGGCGCGCAACGTGCTGCCGGAGAGCCTGTCGTTTACGGATGCCGTCTTTAACGTCAGCCATAGCTCGCTGCTTACGGCCGCGCTTGCGAGCGGCCGATTGGATCTGCTTCGCTTCGCGATGAGAGACCGGCTGCATCAGCCATATCGGGCGCCGCTAATTCCGGGCATGGAGACCATTCTAAGCGAGGCAGGCGATCACGGGGCGCTCGCCGCGGTATTGTCAGGCGCCGGACCGACGCTGCTTTTGTTAACGGAATCGGGTTCGGAGTCTTCGCAAGAGCTCGAAGATTTCGTGAAACGCACGATGAAGAACGAAGGAATAGACGTCGTCACGAGCTGGCTTGCGCCGTGCCTGCACGGGCCGCAAGTACGATGCTTGAGCAAGCAACAGCCCGGGTTCGACGATGCGCCCCATCATATTATTAAGGCAGCCGAAGCGGAGGTGGGCGCATGACGAAGCGCAAAGTGGCTTTATTGCCGAAGAGCACCGTGTCGGACGAAGCGACCCGGTATTTGTTCCGGGGGCAAGACGTGGAGTTCGTCTATTGCAAAATGATTCAGGACGTCTTCCAATCGACGGCCAAAGGGCTGACGGATTGGAGCGTCATCCCGATCGAGAATACGATTGACGGCTCCGTGAGCCTGCATATGGATTGGCTCGTTCACGAAGTCGATCTGCCGATCCGCGCGGAATGGGTATTCCCTTCGATTCAGAACCTGATAGGCAGACGTGACGAGCTTGCCGGCGATGACGGACAATGGGATCCCGGCAAGATTACGAAAGTGATGAGCCATCCGGTAGCGATGGCCCAATGCCTGCAGTTCGTGCGCGCCAATCTGCCGCATGCCGAGCTGGAGACGCTCAGCAGCACGACCGAATCCGTGCGCATGGTCAAACAAAATCCAGGCGTAGGATGGGCCGCGATCGGAACGAAGCTGGCGGCGGAAGACTTAGAGCTTGACGTGCTGGAAGCGGGCGTAACCGATCACGATAACAATTTCACGCGGTTTTTGCTCGTCGGCAACGCGCCGTTCGAACGTCCGCAAGCTCCGCTGCAGAAGACTAGCATATTGATCACGTTGCCGGAAGATTATCCGGGAGCGCTGCACCAGGTGTTGTCGGCGTTCGCATGGAGACGGATAAACTTGTCCAAGATCGAGTCGCGTCCGACGAAGAAGAAGCTGGGCAATTATTATTTCTATATCGATATCGAGCTGTCTCTCGATACGGTGCTTCTGCCGGCCGCGATCTCCGAGATCGAAGCGATCGGATGCCAAGTCCGTCTGTTAGGGTCGTATCCAAGCTTGCCATACGAAGAGTAACGCGTTTCGCGATAAGCGATCGATCATGAATCCGGCATCCCGGTAAAGGGGTGCCGGATTTTTATGTGCCGAACGGATGTCAAATGCCCATTGTCTGCATAGGATGTAGGGATTGCGCGAGGGCGTTCGCCCGCTCGTAGAAGACGTCAATCGATCAGGAGGGAACGGCGTGAAAATCCATATGGTAAAGCAAGGGGATACGTTGTATTTGATCGCGAAGAAATACGGCGTACCGTTAGAAGACCTTATTAAGGCCAATCCGGAGATCAGCAATCCCGACGAACTTGCCATCGGTATGAAAGTTAAAATCCATTCGCAACCGAAGTCGGCGTTCGAAGTGATGCACCAGCACATCGTTCAGCAAGGCGACAGCTTGTGGAAGCTGTCCAAATCTTGGGGCATTCATTTGTCCGACATGATCAAAGCGAACCCGCAGCTGAAAAATCCGAACGCGTTGTTGACGGGGGAAGTCGTGAACATTCCTAAGGTGGGCACTGATCAAGAGACGGCAAACGGAATGAACATGCATGGCGGCATGCATGGCAATAAAAAACCGACCGGCGTTAAGCCGAGCACGGAGACGAAGCCGGAGACGGCTCCGATGCCGTTGCCGATGCCAATGCCTACGCCGTTGCCGGCACCCGTCGCGCCAGTCGTCATGCCTCCGGCGCCCGTATATCCGGTCCAGGAAATTAAACCGATCTACGGCGGCCATGTCGCGCCTGCGGAACATCCGTTCATGCAATATCCGGTGCCGGCCGTACAAGCGGGAGCAATGGAGCCAGAATGTCCGCCTGAGTACGCGGAGTACGGGTACGGAAACCAAGCGATATCGCCAGCATCGACAGCGCCTGGTTATGGCGGTTTCGGCCAACTGCCTGGAATCGGCTCGATCGGCGGTCAGTTAGGCGGGCTGGGCGGTTTTTACGATGATAAGCATTACGGAGGTTACGGAGTCCACGACATGAATCCGGCGGGATTCCCCGGAGTTGCGTCGCCTGCCATGAACGCACCCGGAATGGTGTCTCCCGCGACTATGAACATGAACGCACCCGGAATGGTATCTCCTGCAATGATGGGGATGCAACCGCATTATGGCTGCAAATCATGCGGAGGTCCTACCGGCTGGGCAAGCGCTTCCGGCGTGTATCCGGGCATGGGATATCCAAACGCGGTTCAACCGATAGCCAACGCGGCATCGCCATATGACGGATATTCCTACTCGTTCGGTCCGTCCGGTCCGCAAGTCGGCGGCGTTCAGCAAGGCGGCAACCCATACGGGGGATATCCTAGCTATTACGGCTCTTATCCGGATTCGCAGGTAGCGGGGGTATCGTCTGCGCCAACCCAATACGAGCATGGATTTGCTAATGCCGGCGCCGAGCCTTACTCGTATGGAGGAGGATTAGGCGGATTCCCTCCGACACCTTCTTTTCCGCCGATGCCCGCGATGCCGCCGTTAGGTTCGCTGGATGACAGGTTAGAGGATCGATCCGGCTATCCGGAGGACGACGATACGCAAGTCGCAGCACCGGTTAAGCAGCGTGCGACAGCCAAGCCGAAGCCTAAGCAAGCGGTTGCCAGAAAGAGCAAGCCAAAACGTAAAGAAAGCCTTCCATGGATTAATTGGTAACCTAAGCGCATAGTACCGGAATTCCCAGGCAACAATAGAGAAAAAGGCAGAGAAGGGGATTCCGGTGTTACTCTTTCGCGTCCTCAAGGAAATTAAGAAAAAGTTAAAGAGAAAACGTCGCCACGTTTGGTCGCTCGGCATTGGCGCGGCCGTGTTCGCGCTGGCAACGCTAGCGGGGTCCATGGGGGCGTACGCGATCGTGAAAAGCTGGTCCAACGCGGTTCAGGGCGACGCGATCGCCGTCTTTTCCGCATCGGACAAGCTCGGCTTCGGCCCTGGCTACGGGGACGCGAACCGAGACAAGACGATCGCCGTCTTGCGCGAGCGGAAAGAAGA
Source organism: Cohnella yongneupensis (assembly GCF_042655785.1). Lineage (NCBI taxonomy): Bacteria > Bacillati > Bacillota > Bacilli > Caryophanales > Paenibacillaceae > Cohnella > Cohnella yongneupensis. The sequence continues at coordinate 19,888 of NZ_JBHSNC010000024.1, read as the reverse complement.
CGTGGAGCTCGTCTTGCATCGCACCTACTTGTGCGGGGAAGAGACGAGAAAGCTCGGCACGCATTCCGCGGAAGAAGCATATAACTTGTTGCTCGCGCATCGGGAGTGGGATGCCTCGCTGACGGTTGGCGGGAAAGTAACGCTTACGGAAGACGTGGACGATCTATCGCCGCAATGCCGCAAGACGGCTTATATCGGCGTCGATCAAGAAGGCAATTTATCGCTGTTCAACGGACCGCCACAGAAAGACAAAGTCGTGCGGACTTTTTTTCAATTGGACGTCAAAACGTTGCAGACAAGCTTAACGCAGGAGAAGCTCGAGGAATTAATGCGGGGTATACGCGTATCGGATAAGGATGAATACAACAGCGTCATTTCCACATTCAGCGATTACGCGCGGATGAAGTCGCAGGGGGTTTTGAGTCCGGCGGAATAACATAGGGAATAACGGGCACCGGTCTATGGCCGGTGTTTTTTGTTGTCGGTCAATCCGGTTACTTTGCAACTTTTGTTCTTTTGCGCAGTCTAACTGTTTAGAAAATAATGGAAGGACGATCCGCTTGCGAATTGTTCATGCTGCGCTTTGTGTTTTACTGCTTCTAGGAGGAGTGGCTTGCGCCCATACGAATAAAGGAACCGATGTCCGAAACGCACAAGCATCTTCGAATGAGAGCGTTGCACGCGAGACGATCCCCGCACCAACCAGCATGCCCGAACTGCCCGTCGAATCGGCAACAGTAGCTCCCACTTTGGATGAGGAATCGACCCCTGACGACTCGGATAGAGGGCTGCAAATAAAAGAGGAAGTTACGTCCGACGGTTTTCGATTGGCAAATTCCGATGGATCAGATTATTTTGTTATGCAGTCGTTGGTCTCTGAAGCGATCGAAGGCGTTATTTATGGTGTGCATATTATTAGAACCGATCATGGAGATACAATTGGAAAAAGCGCGGTTGTGGTCAATCCCGAAACGATGGAATTCCGCGTGTATTCCCTTTTCGAAGCGGTATTGGAGGACGATTACAGTAGCGATGCGATCACGATGGCGTACGGTTTTCTAGATGATCGAAAGCTTCTGTACGTTGCGGTCGTCAATGACGCAAACCGGAAGGGCGGGTATTATTACAGTGCGCAAACATTGGATATTCTGAATGGGCAACGCGAGACGGTGCTCGATCTCGATATCGATGCGACATCTATCTCTTATTTTGCGGCAAGGTGGCTAAACGAATCTAAAGATAGGTTGATTCTGAACAGCAACAGTGGACCATTGTGGATCATCGATCTTGCAAAACGCGAAATGAAGCAGCATCCCCGTTCCTTTGAAACTTCTTGGCCGTTTCTATTCAACGGGATATCCCCGGACGGAGAGCGATTCTGGCATGACCGTTTATACGATGCATCAGGAAGGGCGTTGGCGGACGGACCTTCCACCGATGGTGATGTACAGTATCCAGAATTTCGATGGAGCCCGGACAGCCGTTATTCGATTTTTCAAGATACGAGGGATCATAGCGACGAGCACGAAATGGAAGACAACGGCGAATATATCGAAATCGCTACGGAGAGAATCCGCTTTTTCGATAAGCAAGGAAACCTGCTGCGTACCGTACAGACGAAGGCCGGGTCGGGACGTTACATCGAGGTTGCCGGTTGGCTGGACGTCGATGGCTTTGTATTGCTTCGCGAGTACCGGTTGGAGCCAAGTCCGGAATATGAGAATGTAAAAGTGAAAGGCGATATACACTATCGTCTGCTAAACCTTGCTTCGGGAAAATCCACGGAATTGAAAGTGACGGATGACATCGCGAAGCTTACGAGTCCGGTGCCGGTTCGCGAGAAGGGCTCGCTTTCGATTTTAGCGATGGTGGACGTGGATCATTTGCTAGTAGAAGGTGTGGGGAGATTCGGTTATTGGCTGTCGAAGCCGGGCGATAAAAAGCTGGCGTGGGTTGCCGCTTACAGTGATCGCGACGATATCGGCGATTATCGAACGTTCGACTTGAGTTCGGGTAAGTTGACGAAGCAGCCGATTGTTCTTAACTATGACAAAATGCTGAAATTGGGAGAGGGATGGCTCATCAGCGGAGCGAACTACACGCGGCTAATCCCTCAAGATTAATTAGTCGTTCTGTTCTCCTTCTGTTCTCATTGCGGCGAACATTTGCTATAATCATAGGATAGTTCGCTAGGTTTTAAGCAGAACGGGGGAACCGTAACGATGAGAGTGCTCGGCATAGACCCCGGAATCGCGATAATGGGCTTCGGGTTTATCGATAAATCGGGGCATAAATTAACGCCCGTGCAATACGGATGCATCGAGACCGCGGCGGGAACGCCTCAAGAAATCCGTCTTAAGCAAATCTATGAGTCCGCATGCAGTCTTTTGGATCAATATAAGCCGGATACGGTTGCCGTGGAGAAGCTGTTTTTCAATAAAAACGTAACGAACGCGTTCAGCGTAGGCCAGGCGCGCGGCGTCTTCATGTTAGCGGCGGCGCAGCGCGGGCTTCCGATATCGGAATATACCCCGATGCAGGTCAAGCAGGCGGTCGTTGGCTATGGAGCGGCGGAGAAGAAGCAGGTGCAGGAGATGGTTCGCATGCTGCTTAAGCTGCAGACCGTTCCGAAGCCGGACGACGTCGCCGATGCGCTCGCCGTGGCGATCTGCCATGCGCACTCCGTTTTGATGAACGATAGAATGAATGGAGTGACGCTGAGATGATCGATTTTTTGCGGGGCAAGGTAGTACATACGGAGCTTGAATACGTCGTGCTCGACGTAAGGGATGTCGGTTATCGGGTATTCACGCCGAATCCGTACGCGCTGGCGGCCAAGGAAGAAGCGGTGCAGCTTTTCATCCATCACCACGTTCGAGAGGACGCGATCCAGCTGTTCGGTTTCGTGACGCGCGACGAACAATGGATGTTCCGCAGGCTGCTCGAGGTGTCCGGCATCGGGCCTAAGGTCGCCCTCGGCATTATGGCCGGCGGCAAGCCGGAGACGATCGCGGCGGCGATCCAGCAAGAAAACCTTACGTTCCTGACGAAGCTGCCCGGCATCGGAAAGAAGACGGCGCAGCGCATGATTCTAGATTTGAAGGATAAGCTCGGAGGCACGGACGGCCTATGGACGGCTTCCGCGATCGAGGAAGTCAGCTCGCCCGCGGTCATGGGAGGCGGAACGTCGTGGGCGGCTGCGCGCGAAGCGCTAGGCGGACTAGGCTATCGGGAAGCGGAATTGGATCGCGCATGGCACGGGATCAAAGACAAAGTAACCGGCCAAGAATCGCCGGACGCACTGATGAAGCTGGCGCTCCAGCAGCTATTCCAAGGGTAATCGCAGTTTAAGCGGGAGAGGAGGCCGAAACAATGGATGACCGCATCGTCACCGCGCATTTGATGATGGAAGACCAGGCGGTGGAGTATAGCCTGCGACCGCGTTATTTGGCGGAATATATCGGCCAAGCGCAAGTAAAGGACAATCTGAAGATTTATATAGAAGCGGCGAAGATGCGCCGCGAGCCGCTCGACCACGTACTACTGTACGGCCCTCCGGGGCTTGGGAAGACGACGCTGTCGAACATTATCGCTAACGAGCTTGGCGTCAGCATCCGTACGACGAGCGGACCGGCGATCGAGAGACCCGGCGATCTGGCGGCGATCTTGACGAACCTGCAAGAGAACGACGTCTTGTTCATCGACGAGATTCATCGGTTGCACCGCACCGTCGAAGAAGTGCTATATCCCGCGATGGAAGACTTCGCGCTCGATTTCATCATCGGCAAAGGGCCAAGCGCCAGGTCGGTGAGGCTGGACCTTCCGAAGTTCACGCTGATCGGCGCGACGACCCGCGCGGGTCTGCTGTCGGCGCCGCTGCGAGACCGGTTCGGCGTCGTCAGCCGGCTTGAATTTTACACCGAGGACGAGCTGTCGTTCATCGTAACCCGTACGTCCGAAATTTTCGGCGTCGGCATCATCGGCGAAGCGTCGCGCGAAATCGCGCGGCGGTCCCGCGGAACGCCGCGTATCGCGAACAGGCTGCTGAAGCGGGTCCGCGACCATGCGCAAGTGAGAGGCGACGGCATCATTACGGATGCGGTCGCGCACGACGCGTTGGAGCGAATCCAAGTCGATCCGATGGGACTCGACAGCATCGACCATAAGATGCTTAGGGCGATGATCTTGAATTACGGCGGCCGCCCCGTCGGACTCGATACGATCGCGGCGTCGATCGGGGAAGAGAGCCAGACGATCGAGGACGTGTACGAGCCGTACTTAATGCAAATCGGCTTCCTTCAGCGCACGCCGAGAGGAAGAATCGTAACCGCGGCGGGCTACAAGCATCTAGGGCTTCCCCTGCCGGAAAGAGAGGCTTAGCGCATGAAGCACGGCATCAGGCATCATAGATCGCGCTCCCGGCTAGTCTTGCTCGTACTTCTGCTCGCGGCTATTCTGTCGGCTTCCACTCGCATTGTCGCTCATGCGGACGTTACGATTCCGAACACGATACGCGTCGCGCTATTCATTAATACCGGAGCTAGCGTGTCCACTACGCTAACTTCATCGGCAACGCTACAGTCGGCGGGCGGAATGAATATCGTCTGGAAGGATCCGGCTTTCAGCGCGATCGTCGGCACCGCCGCGTCGAAACAGACGGTTCGATTCGGACTCGACGGCTATCGGGCGCTTCTGCTCGAAACGCCGGATTTGAACGCGGCGCTAGCCGTGCTCAAGAGCGTTCAGACGCAATCGTCCGCGGCATACGTCACCCAGTTGAACAAATCCGGAAGAGCCGTCTACCAGGTGTCGGAAGGAGCATATACGAGCGCGGCTCAGGCCGCTACTGCGTTGACGAAATGGACGATCGCCGGCATCGGTTCCGGCGTACAATCGCAGTTGAGCCCGCGGATCGCCGGACCATGGGCGATCGAGGCGGGACCCTATGCGAGCGCAGCGGAAGCTGCAGCGGCAGCAGACGTAATCGGCAATATCGGGCTCGATGCTTTCGTTGCGATGAAACCGATGAACGGCGCGGTCGTATATACGGTACGGGTAGGACAAGAGAAAGACGCTTCGACGCTAGGAGCGATGCAGCAAGCGGTACTCGCTGCCGGCGTCGCTAACGTAATCCTACCGGCGCCGGGCGATCCGTACGCGCTAATACGCAACGATATGTCCTTGAGCGGAACGACGGTCGTTCCGGTCTCGTTCTACGCGATTCCGGCTTCTTCGGGCGTCGTGCTTCGCGCGGATCCGGCCGGCACCGAATATATTCAGCTAACGGAACGCGCCAAGCAAACGTATCGCGGCAGCATGGAAATGAGCATTTATAATAACGCGCTAGCGGTCGTTAACGACGTGAATCTGGAGCATTACTTGTATTCTGTCGTCGCAGCCGAAGTCGGGGCCGGATGGCCCCCGGAAGGGCAGAAAGCGCAAGCGGTGGCAGCAAGGTCATATGCTCTCGCGAGCGGCATGGCCTTCAAAATCGCGAACGTCGTCGATACGACCGTAAGCCAGGCATACGCCGGAACGGGAATCGAGAATAAAAATTCGACGGCCGGAGTCGATGCGACTAAGGGCGAAGTGCTCGTTAACGCAAGCGGCAAAATCATCAGCGCCTTGTTCTCCTCGAATTCCGGAGGCATTACGGCGGATTCGACGGAAGCCTGGGGGAACGTCGATCCGACCTACGCAAGCGCGGCGATTAGTCCGGACGCAGGTCCGAACACGGGCAAGAAGATGTGGGTGAGAATCGCGAGCGCAGCCGGATTGACCGGATACGTGCGCGAGGATCTGCTGGTAGACAGCGGACAGAAGAATACGGTCGGACTTGCGCAGATGCAGGTGACGGCGGATAATACGATCATACGGTCTAAGCCTACGACGACGGATGGCGAAGAGATAGGCCGACTTATGTTGGGCGATTCGGTCGTTCCGCTTTCGAAAGTGCCGGAAATGACGAAAGCTTACAGCTGGGTCGCTAACTTCACGCCGGAGCAACTGCAAGCGTCGTTATCGAAGCGGGATCCGAGTATTGCCGGACCGCTTTACTCGCTTGAAGTAACGGCTCGCGGGCCTTCAGGACGGGTGACGGAGGTTAAAGCGAACGGCGTTCGGGTCAACATCGGTTATCCGGACAATTTCCGGAGCGCGCTCGGAGGCATTAATAGCACGCTGTTCCAGATCGAGGAGACCGGCAGAATGACGGTGCTGGACGGACAAGGCGGAACGCGCGAAATGCCGATGCAAGCGGGACCGCTTGCGATAATCGGCGACGGACAAGTACAGACGGTAAGCGACGGCAACTTGTTCATTATGGACGGCAGCGGCCAATTGCGGGCGGCTACGGCCAAACCGAAGTTCATCATTACCGGACTAGGCTGGGGCCATGGCATCGGCATGTCCCAATGGGGCGCGAGAGGGTTCGCCGAACAAGGGTATGACTATCAATACATCCTGCTATACTATTACAAGAACGTGACGATCGAAAAAGGTGCAGTGTAAATGAACGTTAGCGATTACGACTTCGAATTACCGGAAAATTTAATAGCGCAAACGCCGCTAGCGGATCGGACCTCTTCTAGGCTGCTCGTGCTTCATAAAGACAGCGGCCGCGCGGAGCATGGTACGTTCACCGATTTGGCGGATTACTTGAAGCCGGGGGACACGCTCGTGTTGAACAACACGAGAGTGCTCCCCGCGCGTCTGTTCGGCGTGAAAGCCGAAACCGGCGCCAAAGTCGAGTTATTGCTGCTTAGGCGAATCGACGGAGATCGGTGGGAAGCGTTAGCCCGGCCCGGCAAGAGGATTACGACAGGAACGAGACTTCACTTCGGGCAGGACGAGAACAATAATGGCGCCCCATTGCTTTCCGCGATCGTAGAGGAAGAAAGAGAGATGGGTGCGCGAATCGTTCGATTCGAATACTCAGGCATTTTCAACGAATTGCTCGATCGTCTTGGTCAAATGCCATTGCCTCCGTACATAAAAGAGACTTTGGACGACCGCGAGAGGTATCAAACCGTATACGCCAAGCATGAAGGATCGGCCGCGGCTCCGACCGCGGGGTTGCACTTTACGGATGAATTCCTGAGCCGGTTGAAAGCGTCCGGCGTCAAAGTGTGCCCGATTACGCTGCACGTCGGACTAGGGACGTTCCGTCCGGTCTCAGTCGAGTCGATAGAAGAGCACGAGATGCATGCGGAGTGGTATTCAGTCAGCGAAGAGAGCGCGACAATGCTACGCGAGGCCAAAGCTAGCGGTGGCCGAATTGTCGCGGTCGGAACGACTTCGGCGCGAACGCTCGAGACGCTCGGCAATCGCTTCGGCGACGAACCGGTGCAAGCTTGCGACGGCTGGACGGACATTTTCATCTATCCCGGTTATAAATTCCGTATGGTGGACGCGTTGCTTACCAACTTCCATCTGCCTAAGTCGACGCTCGTCATGCTCGTGAGCGCGCTTGCGGGACGTGATGCGACGCTGGCTGCTTACAGGGAAGCCATCGACAAGCAATATCGGTTTTTCAGCTTCGGAGACGCGATGTTCATTACTTAGGCACACCTTAGGCCTCTTAGGCGATAACGCCTAAGCAGAGAGGAAATCCATTCATGGCAATCAGATACGAATTTATTAAAGCCTGCAAACAAACAGGCGCCCGATTGGGACGGGTTCATACCCCTCATGGCGTTATCGATACGCCGACATTTATGCCCGTAGGCACGCAGGCAACGGTCAAAGGGATGAGTCCCGAAGAGCTGAAGACGCTCGGCGCGCAAATCATTTTGAGCAACACGTATCATCTGTTCCTGCGTCCCGGTCATGAACTCGTCGAGCAAGCTGGCGGCTTGCATAAGTTCATGAATTGGGATCGCCCGATCTTGACGGACAGCGGCGGATTCCAAGTGTTCTCCTTAAGCGAAATGAGGAAGATTACGGAAGAAGGCGTCCAGTTCCGCTCGCATATTAACGGAGATAGGCTATCCCTCACTCCGGAAAGCGCGACGCATGTTCAAAATGCGCTCGGCGCGGACATTATGATGGCGTTCGACGAATGTCCGCCGTATCCGGCCGAGTACGAATACGTGAAGCAATCGACGCAGCGGACAAGCCGTTGGGCGGAGCGTTGCTTGCAGGCGCATCGCCGTCCGCACGACCAAGCGTTGTTTGCTATCGTGCAAGGGGGCATGCACGCGGATTTGCGCAAGCAAAGCGCGCTGGATTTGACTTCCCTTGATTTTCCGGGGTATGCTATGGGTGGACTGAGCGTTGGCGAGCCTAAGCATATGATGTACGAGATGCTAGAGGAAACCGTACCTTTGCTCCCTAGCGACAAACCTCGTTATCTAATGGGAGTCGGGTCTCCGGATGCGCTGATTGAAGGCAGCATTCGCGGAGTCGATATGTTCGATTGCGTATTACCAACGCGTATCGCTCGCAACGGCGCGCTCATGACCAGCCAAGGACGGTTAGTCGTGCGCAACGCCAAGTACGCTAGCGACTTCGGTCCGCTCGATCCGGAATGCGATTGCTACGCTTGCCGGAATTACTCTCGTGCATACATACGTCATCTTATTAAAGCCGACGAGATGTTCGGGCTTCGTCTTACGACCGTACATAACCTTCATTTCTTGGTTAATCTTATGGCGAACGTACGCGAGGCGATTCGGGAAGATCGGCTAGGCGATTTCCGAGATCAATTTTTCGAAGCTTACGGCATGGCCGGCAATGAAAGCGGATTTTAATGAAGGGGGGGACTACAAATGTGGTTATCCGATAGCTCAGGTGGCGGCAGCAACTTGCTCGTGACGTTGCTTCCGTTCGTCCTTATGTTCGCCATCTTTTATTTCCTGCTGATTCGTCCGCAACAGAAGAAGCAGCGTAATCGCGGCTCCATGCTTAACGCCTTGAAGAAAGGCGATAAAGTCACAACGATCGGCGGCTTGCACGGAACGATCTCGGAAATTACCGATGATACGATCGTGCTTAAAGTGAACGACGTGACGAAGCTGACGTTCGACCGTTCTGCGATCAACAACGTGACTGCGCGTTCGGAAGCGAAGGAAGAAAGCAAAGCTTAATCGCTTAACGCAAAGCGCCATTAAAGAAGCCTCTGCCGCGGAGTAAAATCCGCAGGCAGAGGCTTTTTTGGTTGGGTTAGGATTCGAGCGAACGGGACGCTTTGAGCTTGGCGCGAAGTCGCAAAGGCCAACTGACGTCGCGCAGGGAGCCTTCGGCCCACGTTCCCACTTTAAGACCTACCGTTGCGGCCACGACGGCGAGCAAGATGCCGGCGATCATGTCGGTAAACCAATGGATGCCAAGGTAAAAGATCGAGAAAATGATAACCGCCGCATGGCACCAAGTGAATATAGCCCACCGCTTAATGCCGGAATAGCTCGCGACCAACGCCATCGTAACGGAAATCGACGTGTGCAGACTCGGGAAGCAGTTGTTCAGCCCGGATAAGCTCCGATAACTCGTCTCGAACGAAGGAAACGCGTCGAGCATCAGAAATTTAACGTCCGGATGCGTGAACCATACTTCATTGACCGGCACGAACAGGAAGAACGGAACGGCGATCAAGTAGTTGAGCAATAACGCGACGCAAAAGGCGTAATACATTTTCTTATTGTTATAGTAAGTATAAATGCCCACGGAGGCAATCATCACCGACTGGAAGACGACGAGATAAAAGGTCGCGCAAAATCCGGTAAGCAAATCGGACTGGAACGCCGACTGGAAAGTGCTTATCCAATGGCCTTCCCACCCGCTCATGATAGGCGTAAGGTCGTAAGGGACTTGGAGCCATCGCTCCAAGCGGAGCTCGTTCTTGTTAAGCAGGAGGATGACGAACATCGCGACGAAAAACAATAAGTAATTGCGCGACATGGCGAGCGATTTAAGGAACATCCATGCTGTGATAAACGGCTGTCGTCCGGTGCCGAACATAATCAAAACGGCAACGACGACGATCGAGCTGACCGTCAGCGACGACATGCTTTCGAACAAAATCATGATGTGCCTCCCGCGTAACCTGCCTAGTGATCGAAATGTACCGAATTATTATAGCACAAATCGTTCGATATTATCGATTCATCGGGGACGGGAGCCACAATTAGTTGTTCGAGCCTGTATTAACGCCGAGCATGCCTCCGAACGCGCCCGTGAGGGACGTGATCAGAAGCAATGTTGGCACCGTTATCGTCCAATTCGCATCCGTTGCGAGGAAGCTGATAATCAAGATGAGCAGCGTATACATCAATCCGTTAGCGAGACCGAAATACCATCCTTTGCGACCCGCGCGCCTTGCGGAAACGAATCCTCCGGCGAATGAAGAAAATCCGTGCACGCCGAACACCCACGGAAGCAAGTTCGTTTCGTCGACGGACGAGCCCGTAAGCATAATGGAGAGGATGACCGCGCCGATCGCAAGCCAAATACTGGACCAATACAGACCGGAGGCGACCGGCGACGCGATCCGGAAGCCTAAAGCGCCAGTTATAGATTTCAAAGCATATCACTCCTTATAAAGGATGTTTGTATCAGCTTATGGCGTACATCGGCGGGCTAGTACAGCTTGTTCCTCACGGACGAGGTTTGCCATTTTTTCCGCCGCGTGCAATTGAATGAGCCCCAAGGCATACGGTGACACTACAACGGCAACCTTGCTCTGTGGCATTCGGCTACCGAGATGAGAAGGAGAGAGGCGCATGGAAATTACGGCGATATTGCTTCGGACGTCGTTCATGTATATCTTCATCTTCATCATCATGCGAATGATGGGGAAGCGCGAGATCGGCAAGCTGTCCGTATTCGATCTTGTCATCTCCATAATGATCGCGGAAATCGCGGTGATCGTCATCGAAAGCACGGAAAATTCATTGTGGACCGCCATTTCGCCGATTTTGTTGTTGGCGCTAATCCAAATCGGCATTGCTTTCCTTACTTTGAAAAATAACAAGCTTCGCGCCTTGATCGACGGCAGGCCGAGCGTGCTTGTCCGGCATGGACGTTTGAACCGCCGGGAGATGAGCAAACAGCGGTATAATTTGGACGATTTGATGAGCCAGCTTCGCGAGAGCGGAGTGATCGACCTAACGCAGGTGGAGCTTGCGGTTCTTGAGTCCACGGGTAAATTGTCGGTCATTACGAAAGAAGACACGCCATACGGCGAAGCCACGGCCAAACGCGGGGGCGAGATCGACTCCCCTTCGGGCGCCGACGGCTTTCCGAAAGTCCGGTTCGAGCTGTTGCCGATAGCGCTTATCCTCGACGGACAAGTGCAGGACGACACTTTGGAGGAGATAGGTAAAAATCGGTTTTGGCTGAAAAAAGAATTGCACGGCTACGGCGTCGATAGCTTCAAGGACGTATTCTTTTGCAGCATCGATCACCGGGGCAAGTTATACGTGGACAAAAAAACGCGGCTTTAAGTCGGCTTTGTAGGACCGAATAACTTGCCGACGATAGGGATACGCGCAACGTCGTGACGATCGATGAGCTTCAGCGCGATCAACAACAGTAAATAGACGATTACCGATGCGATGGATGCGGTAAGCATATCCGCCGCTCCGACGTTCAGCCAATGGCGGTTCCAAATCCATAAAGCGACCGCGCTCATGATGATCATCGCAACCGTAACTTTAAGGAAATCGAGCGACTGCATGCGGAAGCCCGTCAGCCTGGCGACGCTGATCCAATGAAGCAGCGTGACGAGCGCCATATTAACCGCGATCGCGATTACCGCCCCATAGATGCCGAACTCCGGCCGCGTCGCCAATTGAATGATGAGAATGATTTTGATCGCGGCTCCGGCGAACGTGTTGAACAAGGCGGTGCCTGGCCGATTAAGCGCCTGCAACGCCGCTTGAAGCGGAGCTTGCATATAGAGGAAGACGGCGATCGGAGCCATCCAACGCAACATGCCGGCCATTGAGCCGTCACCGTACAGCAAAGTACAGAGAGGTTCAGCCAATAAGCCCATCAATACGATGAAAGGTGCTCCGCTTACGACCGCCAGTCGCATGGATTGGTGAAGCCGAACGTGAATCGTCGCCCAGTCTCCGCGGGAAGCAGCTTCGGACAAAGCCGGGACAAGCGAGACGGCAAGGGAATACGTAAGCGCGCCTGGCAGAAGCAGAAGCGGAATGACCATGCCTTGTAACGCGCCATATTGGGCGGTTGCTATCGCGGGCACGATTCCGGCGATCGCCAAGCTGCGCGCCGTTAATATCGATTCCAACAAATAAGACAAGGAGCCGATCATTTTACTGCCGGTAACGGGGGCGGCTATCGCAAGCATTTGGCGCATAAGCTTCTTGTCTTGCGATCTAGATAGGTTTGGGTTTGCTTCGGCGTAACTTGGCGGACGCGAGGGACGTTCCCGGATTAGCTGTATCCACAATACGAGCAAACCCGCCACCTCGCCTGCGACCATCCCGAGCACGGCTCCGGCCGCAGCCCATTCCAGGCCGTTCGGCAAAAGCATCCAAGCGAATATTAGCGACAGCGCGATTCGGACCAGCGTTTCCGCGGTCTGGGAAAAGGCGGTAGGGATCATATTCATCTTGCCTTGGAAGTAACCGCGCCACACGGAGGAGACGGCAACGAGCGGAAGTATAGGGAGCATCGCAAGGAAAGCCGTTTGCACGCGGGGATCCGTCATCACGTACGAAGCAATCCATTTCGCCAGTCCGAGACATGCGGCGACCGCGATCAAGCTCATCGATAACGCAAGGGATACGGATCCGCGTACGATACGCCGAATAGCGACTTGATCCCCTTTGGCTTCCGACTCGGCGACGAGTTTGGCGACGGCTAGAGGGATGCCGCCCGCTATGAGCGTCAACAGAACGATCATGAACGGATAGACGAGCTGGATCAATCCTACACCTTCCGCGCCGATCATTCGGGGCAATACGATACGCGGAACGAAGCCGAGAAGCCGGTTGAGCAGGCCCGCGGCGAGTAAAATCATCGCGCCTTGGATGAACGTCTGTTTGCGCAAAGCCAACTTAAATCCCTCATTCCTTCGGGATGTCCCTGAATCATATGTATGCGATGGTTGTCCTTCTTCATGCCACAGGCAGGAATTTCGTTCCGCGCGGAGAACGTATATAGACTAGGACGTTGCATCACGTATGAGGAGGGACTGCCGAAGTGGATGACGCAAGCGAATACGCGCCGGCTCGCGCGAGCGAACCAGAAGAGCCGCTAAAGGAAACGGAATTGAACGAAATGATAGAGGGGCTTTGCGAGAGCAAGGCGGAAGAATTTCGTATGATCGGGTACGATCAAGTGACCGGACCCGACATTTGGGAGTGCGTTAGCGACAAGTATCACAAGAAGGGCACGCCGAGCATCCACGAGGTCGTAAACGACGTTTTGTCCCTCAAGGTGACGCAATTCATGAATTACATTACGCTGAATATGTACCGCGGAGAGCTGCGCGGCCGATAATTCGACAATAGAAGCCTTTCTCCGAAGTCGGGGAAAGGCTTTCTTTTTGACTTCTTTTCGGACACGTAGGTATAATAGGAACATTGAGAATCGAAAGGGGCCGCATACAGAGATGAACCGATTAGTAACTTTCGTGCTTATTATTGTGGTAGCTTTCGCGGTGATGGGCGCAACTACGCCGGGATTGTTAAACAATACGAAGCTCGGGCTCGATTTGAAAGGCGGAATCGAGATTTTGTACGAAGCATCGCCGCTCACGGAAGGCGGCACGGTGACGAAGGAATCATTGGTTCAGACGGCTAAGAGCCTCGAAGAACGGGCAAATCAAAGCGGCGTCGCGGAGCCGGAAATTACGACCGAAGGCAAAACCCGCATCCGCGTGAAAATCGCGATCGACACGGGTACTTCGGAGCAAGAACGCGAAGCGGCTATCACCAAAATTCGCGATTTGATGCAAAAGCCGGCGGAGCTCCAATTCCGCAGCGCATCGGGTTGTACAGACGGTAGCTTCTGTAAGGTCGAACTCGTTGGAAGCGACTTCAAATCGGGCGCAGCCAAAGTAGAACCAGGCGACTTGGGCGCGCTGAACGTTCGTATCGAAGTTAAGGAGAAATCCAAGCTCGCGGAAGTATCGGAAAGATTGGTCAACCAACAATTGGCTATCTTTTTGAACGACGAGCTCATGTCCGCTCCGGTAGTAAGATCCGCGCTAACGCAAGGAACCGCGGTTATCGAAGGGCAGAAGACGCGCGCGGAAGCGCAACAGCTTGCAGACGTCATTAACTTGGGCGCCTTGCCGCTTAAGCTGACGGACAAATACACGCAGAGCGTAGGCGCTACGCTCGGCAAGAAATCGCTGCATGATACGCTGTTCGCGGGCGGGCTCGCGTCGGTATTGATTTTGATCTTCATGATCGTATTTTATCGCGTGCCGGGTGGCGTTGCGGCCATCTGTCTCATTATATTCGTATGGTTGCTTCTCGCCGTATTCTGGATGATGAACGCGACGCTTACGCTACCGGGAATCGCGGCGTTCGTGCTCGGTATCGGTATCGCCGTCGACTCGAACATCATTTCCGCAGAGCGGATCAAAGATGAAATCCGCAGCGGCAAGACGGTGGCGTCGTCGCTTCGCGCAGGGGCTAAAAACAGCTTCCGGACGATCATCGACGCGCATATTACGACGATTATCGCCGCAGGCGTTCTGTACTTCATGGGACAAGGCGTCGTTAAGAGCTTCGCGATCGTCTTGATGGCGAGTATCGTCGCCAACATCTTGACGAACGTGTTCCTCCCGCGTTTGTTGCTTCAACTGCTCATTAAGAGCGGGAAATTCAACAAACCGAGCTATTACGGCGTGAAGGAGAGTGAAATCCATGCACTTTAACCGAAATTTCGATTTCGCTCGTTCCGCGAAAAAATTCTTGATCATCTCGGCGATCATTACGTTGCTCGGTATCGTCGCCACCAGCGTGTTCGGTCTCAATTACGGCATCGATTTCAGCGCGGGTACATCGATGGACATCAAGTCGACGAAAACGATCGAGGAATCCAAGATGGATGCGTTCGTCGATAGCCAGAAAATCGGCGAGTACACGCTCACGATAGCTACTTCGGATAACCGCGTATCCATTCGCTTCAAGGATGCGTTAACGCAAGACCAAGAGAAAAAGTTCAAAACCGACTACTTCGCGCAGCTCGATCCCGACGCCTCGTTCGAGGTAAACGTCGTCGATCCGGAGATCGCTAAGGAACAGCAACGTAGCGCGCTATTCGGGATGTCGATCGCCTGTATCGGCATCGTGCTTTACATCAGTATCCGCTTCGAATGGCGCTTCGCTTTGGCGGCGGTCATCTCGCTCATCTACGATGCGTTCTTCGTTATCGCGGTATTCTCGATTTTCCGCCTCGAGGTGAACTTGCCGTTCATTCTCGCCGTGCTTACGATTATCGGTTACTCGATCAACGATACGGTCGTTATTTTCGACCGGATCCGCGAGAATTTACGCTTCGCGAAGCTGAAGAACCCTTCGGATATCGACGATGTCGTCAACAAAAGCATTTGGCAGACGTTGTCGCGTTCGATCAATACCGTCATTACCGTATTGATCGCGGCCATATGCTTGTTCATCTTCGGCAGCGTGTCCATTAAACTGTTCTCCTTGGCTATGATCGTCGGCTTGGCAAGCGGCGCGTACTCTTCGATCTTCATCGCGAGCCAAGTGTGGCTGTACCTTAAGAAAAAGCAGCCTTTGAAGAAGATTCCTGCGAAAGCAGCAAGCAATCCGTAAGAAGCGTGCATAGGGAGTGGCTCTGATGAGAATGGATCAACGCTCCGCCGCCTGCGAACGCGGCGCCATCGTTTCTTTGTGGGGGCTGCTCGGCTTGTTTTTAATGAAAGGCACGGTCGGATGGCTGACCGGAAGCAAGGCGTTGATCGCCGATGCTTGCCAGTCGGCCGCCGATCTCGTGGGGACGGCGACGTCGTACTTCGGACTTCGCAAAGGGAGGTTGTCCCAATCGGCGGCTCCCCAGTCCCAAGCGCAGCCGGGCTCGTCGCTAGCGATAGTCATGTCGGCGATTCTCATAGTCGTCGGATTGGAAGCAGGCATCTCCTCCATCCGCGCGGTCGCCGAGGGCGTCGACGAGGCGCCGGGATGGGGAGCGGTCGTCGTGATCGCGGCAAGCATAGGCATTCGCGAAGGTTTGGTTCGTTACAAACGCAAACGCGACAACGAGTGCGGCATTCGCGAAGATCGCCACGGCGATAATCGCTCCGATATTTTCGCCTCGCTGACGGCGCTTGTCGGTACTTCGGGAGCGGTAGCCGGAGAAATGTTCGACATGCCGTTCCTGTACGTGCTCGACCCGGCAGCGGGACTTGTCATTTCGGTATTCGTGGTTCGGATGGGGTATCGGTTAACGGCAGGCGTGCTCAGGAAATCGACCGTATGCGCGATAGACGAGGTCGATTCGCAGACGCTCTTGGAATCGGTGCAGCGCATCGACGGCGTAGTCGCCGTAGAAGATTTGAAGGCTCGCGAGCATGGTCACTATATCGTGCTCGACGTCACCGTTCGGGTGAATCCGAGAATTACGGTGGCCGAAGGGCAAGAAATCGGATTGCGCGTAAAACGACACTTGACCAAACGGTTCCAGCACATTATCGATGCGAATATCCACATTCAGCCTTACGATCCGGGTTATCCTTACAAATCCAATCATCAAGATGAAGAGTTGTCGACGTTCCTACAATGACGACTTGAGACTTAAGCCCTTATTCGCCGCCGGTTAATCTCGGCGGCTTTGTTATTTAACCGAGTATGATTCGAGTTATCGAGGCAATGGAGGCATTATTCCGTGAAATTATCCAAGTATAGATGGTCGTTGCCGGTCAAGAACGATCCGCTTGAAGCGGAACTGGCGGAGCGTCTCGGCGTTAGCCGGCTCGTCTCCGGCGTGCTTGTGGCTAGGCAATGGCATTCCGCCGAAGAAGCGGAGACGTTCCTCAACGCGAGCGAACAACAACTGCACGATCCGTTCCTGTTGAAAGGAATGAGCGTCGCGGTATCGCGAATTACCCAGGCAATCGAAGCCGGCGAACACATTCGCGTATACGGGGATTACGATGTGGACGGCGTTACTTCGACCGCGCTCATGACGCGGCTTTTGACGACGCTCGGCGCGCGGTTCGATACGTATATTCCTCATCGGCATAAGGAAGGGTACGGAATGAACGAAGCGGCGATCGACCTTGCCGCGGACGCCGGCGTATCTTTGATCGTCACGGTAGATAACGGAATCAGCGCCGTTCGGCAAATCGCGTATGCCGCGGAGAGAGGCATTCAAGTCGTCGTCACCGACCATCATGAGCCTCCGGCCTCCGGCGAATTGCCGGACGCTGTAGCGATTGTTAATCCGAAACAGGAGGACTGCCCCTATCCGTTCAAGGGGCTATGCGGAGCGGGCGTCGTATTCAAGCTTGCCCATGCGATGCTAGGACGTCCGGTGCTTGAATACGCGGATTTGGCGGCCATCGGCACGATCGCGGATCTTATGCCTCTTATCGGAGAGAACCGGGTCATCGCGAGACTAGGGTTGGCCCAGCTTCGGCGCGATCCCGTGCCGGGCATTCGGGCGCTGGCGAAAGCTAGCGGGACGAAGCCGGAGGAGCTGACGAGCGGGCGGATCGGCTTTGGCTTGGCGCCGCGGCTTAACGCGGGAGGCAGATTGGCCCATGCCAGCGGCGCGGTGCAGCTGCTTATCGCCGCCGATGAAGCCGAAGCGATGTCGTTGGCTACGGAGCTCGACGAGCTTAACCTGGAGCGTCAGGCTTTAGTCGAGACGACGGTAGCCGAAGCCGATGCGATGTGGAAGACGTTGAACGCGGATGGAAGAAACCGCAACGTGATCGTGCTGGCCGGCGAAGGCTGGAACGCGGGTATCGCGGGTCTCGTCGCCTCCAAGCTGGTCGAACGCTATTATCGCCCGGCGATCATATTGGCGATCGATCCGGACACCGGGAAGTGCAAAGGCTCCGCGAGGTCGATCGATGGGTTTAATCTATTCGAGGCGCTGTCCGAATGCGCAGAGCTTATGGACCATTTCGGAGGCCATACGGCGGCGGCGGGACTGACCATTTCCTGGGAAAACGTAGAATCATTATCCGAACGGCTGCATGCGCTGGCGGGAGAGTGGCTGACCGAAGAAGACTGGCAACCCAAAAAGCGGGCCGATCTCGTCTGTACGCTCGCCCAGGCCACCCTCGATGCCGTCGATCAGCTCGCGCGGCTCGAGCCTTTCGGCAACGGGAACCCTACGCCGCGCGTCGTTATTCAGGGCTTGACGGTTCGCGAGAGCCGTACACTCGGCAAAGAGAACACCCATTTGAAGCTATCGGTGGAGCAAGACGGCAAAGCGTTGGAAGCGATCGCCTTCGGGATGGGCGCCGACCAGGCTAAGCTGGTGCCGGGCATGCGGATCGACGTCCTCGGCGAACTGTCGGTTAACGAATGGAACGGCTCGCGAAAGGTTCAGCTCATCTTCCAGGATTGGCGCACCAACGAGCTGCGTCTGGTCGATCGGCGCAAAGACAAGGACGTCTGGCGTTCTTTAAGCGAGCTAACTGCCGAGCCTGTCGCCGGAACGGCAATCTTATGCGGTTCCGCCAGACATTATCAAGAAGCGGTAGACAAGGTCGGACATACGGAAGCGGAAGTTCGATCCTATGCGGACGGCCGGCCTGTCACGGAGCGGTGGACCCGATTGATACTGCTTGGCATTCCCGACAACGAGAAGGATGTCGAGCATCTATCGGATTGGTTGTCGCCCGTAAGATGCGGGGAGCATGTCGTCGTTCTCGATCAGAGCCACATCGGGAGCGGGAATGTCGGCGCGAAGGAATCATTCCCTGACCGCAGTCAATTCGGAGCGGTATACGGGTTGTTCAAACGGCAGGGAACATGGTTGGATGCGCCCGAAGGGTTCCTGCAGTCCGTTGCGCACGAGACGGGGTGGCCGCTCGCGACGGTGCGGATGATGCAGGATGTGTTCATCGAGCTCGGCTTCATTACAGCGCAGGGAAGCACACGCCAAGTCGTAGCGCAACCCCCGCGGAGCGAATTGGATCGTTCGGCGCGTTACCGGCGCGCGCTGCAATCGGCCGAAACGTCACGGCTTCGCCACATGTCGGCGGACGAGCTCAGAAGCTGGATGCATCGCTGGCATTTGGCGTAGGATTGCTCTAGCCAGACCCTGTTCGAAAGTGTATAATGCTTAACGGATAACGAAACGGCAACAATATAGCCGACGATGATTAAAGGAGAGCTACTACTTGGACTTCAAACCTTATATTCGGGTCATTCCCGACTTTCCGCAACCGGGCATTCGGTTCAAAGATATTACGACGCTGCTCAAAAATCCTACCGTATACCAAGCGGCGATCGATGAGCTTAAGGCGCTAGTCAAACACTTGGAGATCGATTTGATCGCAGGACCGGAAGCGCGCGGCTTCGTAGTCGGGGCTCCGCTCGCGCTGGCGCTTGGCGTAGGCTTCGTGCCGATCCGCAAGAGCGGCAAGCTTCCCGGCGAGACCGTGGAAGCGGCGTACGATCTCGAGTACGGCAAAGATCGTCTGGCAGTCCATAAGGATGCCATCTCGCCAGGACAAAAAGTGCTGATCGCGGACGATTTGCTCGCTACGGGCGGAACGATCGCGACGACGATCAACTTGATCAACCAACTGGGCGGCGAAGTAATCGGCGCGGCGTTCTTGATCGAGCTCGGCTATTTGGACGGCCGCGAGAAGCTGGGCGACATCGAAATCGCATCCCTCGTCACTTACTAATAGGAATATGGGGCTGTCCCAAAAGGTCATTTAGCTCGCTAAAAGACAGCTCGCATGGAAGAAGATAGATCCAAT
>NZ_JBHSNC010000023.1:0-637 GCF_042655785.1 Cohnella yongneupensis | reverse complement strand
AGCCGGACACATCCGCACCACCTAACCGCATCACGGCCGCCCTTCGGGCTTAAGGTGGTGGGACGTCGTGAATACAACAACGTTATGTGAAAGACCCTAAGTGCATAGAAAGAAGGAAAACTATTTTGATAATCAAAGATATCCTACTTCATAAATTTCAAAACATTAGATTAATAGAACTTACTGGGGGATATACGAACAGTACTTTTTTGCTAGAAGGTACATCGCCTCCGGCTGTTGCTAAAATATCAGATAAAGAAATTGTTGATGGGACAACAGAGATAAACAGTCTAAAGCTTTTGAATGAAACGAGTATAACACCAAGAGTACATGATTTTTTTGAGAGCAATGGATATCTATTTACAATTATGGACTACATCCCAGGAGTAAATAGTCAAACGTATTTAGATGACAATGATATTAGTAAAACACAGGAAATATATGAGTTACTTGGTAAACATCTAGCCAAAGACATTCATTCAATAAAGTTGAAGAACTCTAAATCGAATTTACCAACAATAAAGTTAATAAATATTGATCTAGATTCACTTGATTTTATCCCTAGAGATCCACTCGATGAGGTGAAATCGATTCTTGATATAGGGATTGAAGAGGAATATGTGCTAATTCACGGCGA
>NZ_JBHSNC010000022.1:0-1000 GCF_042655785.1 Cohnella yongneupensis | reverse complement strand
GAGCCCGCAAGGGCTATAAAAGTCCACAGCTGCGAAAGCAGAGTGGCGCGTTACCGTAAATGACGCTCGAGTTCAGTTTTGAAGGGGCAAGTCCCTTTCTATAGCAATACCGTGCATCGTTTGGCGACATGCACAACCTGTCTGGTGGTAATGGCGGAGGGGTTCCACGCGTACCCATCCCGAACACGACCGTTAAGCCCTCCAACGCCGATGGTACTTGGACCGCAGGGTCCTGGAAGAGTAGGAAGCTGCCAGGCAGGCCCATAATAGGGCTGAATGAATAAGCCATATCGATGGCCTTTAGCTCAGCTGGTTAGAGCGCACCCCTGATAAGGGTGAGGTCGGTGGTTCGAGTCCACTAAGGCCAACCAAATATTTTCCCATGGGGACTTAGCTCAGCTGGGAGAGCACCTGCCTTGCACGCAGGGGGTCAGCGGTTCGATCCCGCTAGTCTCCACCATCGAACTTTTCGTACACCCGAAGCACACATAGCTACGGTGTACGGTCGAGTCAACCTTACGGTTGCTCGTTTGTACCTTGAAAACTGGATAGCGAAACAAAGCGCGAAAGAATGAAACATCTCTAGCCTTACTAGTGTCGTCAATGCGGAAGAAGCAGCAATGCTTCCGAAGTAACTCGCTTTGCGAGTTTGAGGTTAAGCTAATAAGTGCGCACGGAGGATGCCTAGGCGCCAGGAGCCGAAGAAGGACGCGACGAACAGCGATATGCTTCGGGGAGCTGTAAGTGAGCTTTGATCCGGAGATTTCCGAATGGGGAAACCCAGCTGGGGTAATGCCCAGTTACCTTCAACTGAATACATAGGTTGATGGAGGCACACCAGGGGAACTGAAACATCTAAGTACCCTGAGGAAGAGAAAACAACAGTGATTCCGTCAGTAGCGGCGAGCGAACGCGGATTAGCCCAAACCAAGGAGCTTGCTCCTTGGGGTTGTGGGACGTCTCACATGGAGTGATAAAAGAAGATATTAGGCGAAGAGGT